>JBFRWG010000089.1:0-24808 GCA_051439445.1 Crocosphaera sp. | reverse complement strand
TCCAAGGATAGCTGACGCTTCTCTGGGTTTGACATATTTGACTATAATACTCCCTCAATTCATGTCCTTATTATACCGCTTTTTATCTTTTTATGCTACAGATGAAGGATTAGAGGAAGCTCTTGATTTTAACAAATCATAAGCTTAAATTATATTAAATAGGAATTGTATAAACCATTCAAACTAATTTACAATCGTTTACAAGATGCTATTTTTCTGGATTTTGCTAAAATTTGACGAAATTTAAGACTTGCCTTTTTTTCAAAAAATGCTAAACTGACATTGTAGAGTTATCTGTCGGAATCTATCTGAAATCGGAATAATTGCTCTAATTCGAGTCAATCATAAACAGAAAATATATTAAGTGACATTTATATAAATTATTCAAACCGATTTATAATCATTTACAATACACGACTTTTCCTGATTTTGCTAAAATTTGACGAAATTTAAGATTTGCCTTTCTTTCAAAAAATGCTAAAGTGGAATTGTAGAGTTACCTGTGGTGATCTGTCTAAAAATCTATCTTAAATGTTGCGCCTAGGACTCCCGTTACAGTGTCAAAAAACCATGTTCTATAGTAGGTAATACTACATTATATGTAAAAGTATTGACTTTCTTTGGATTCTAAGTTGAACATCATATCCTTGCAAAATCCTAATCATGTTAGATTTAAGGCTTTTGCAAGGATATGAAATTATAAGGTAGATAGAACATCCTTAGCAGCAGCTAAAGTACGTTCAATATCTTCTTTTGTATGAGCTAAAGAAGTAAATCCAGCTTCAAACTGAGAAGGTGCGAGATAAACACCTCTTTCCAACATTCCCCGATGAAAACGCCCAAATTTAGCAATATCAGACTTCTTCGCATCATCGTAGTTACGCACCGGACCTTCTGTAAAGAATAGGCCGAACATTGCTCCAATATAGCCACCACAAACTTGATGTCCTGCCTCTTGAGCTACTTTAAGCAATCCTTCACTCAATTGCTTGGTAAGTTGCTCTAAAGTGTCATAAGTGCCTGGTTTGTGCAATAATTCCAGGGTTTTGATTCCTGCAGTCATAGCTAAAGGATTACCGGAGAGAGTTCCTGCTTGATACATGGGTCCGGCGGGAGCTACCATGGACATGATATCTTTGCGTCCACCATAAGCTCCCACAGGTAATCCCCCACCAATAACCTTACCCAAGGTAGTTAAATCGGGGGTGACACAAAACTTTTGTTGCGCACCTCCATAGGAGAGACGAAAGCCAGTCATGACTTCATCAAATACTAATAAAGCACCGTATTCTTTCGTCAGTTCTCGTAAACCCTCTAAAAATCCACCGTCAGGAATAACAAACCCTGAATTACCCACTACGGGTTCTAAAATAACCCCTGCAATTTGATCAGGATTCTCAGCGAAGAGGGCTTTAACTGTCTCCAAATCATTGTAAGGTGCTGTTAACGTATTAGCAGTAGTGGTTTTAGGAACCCCAGGAGAATCTGGTAAACCGAGAGTTGCTACCCCTGAACCAGCTTTGACCAAAAACATATCAGCGTGGCCGTGATAACAGCCTTCAAACTTGATGATTTTGTCTCGACCTGTAAAAGCACGCATTAAGCGCAACACTGACATACAAGCTTCCGTTCCTGAATTGACAAAGCGCACCATTTCAATGCTAGGAACCGCATCAATTACCATCTTAGCTAGGGTATTTTCTAACTCACAAGGTGCGCCAAAACTAGTCCCCTTGTCTAAAGCTTCATGAAGTGCAGCGATGACATCAGGATGGGCATGACCACAAATTGCCGGTCCCCAGGTTCCCACATAATCGATATACTGGTTGCCATCTACATCCCAAATATAAGCCCCTTTAACTCGGTCAAAGACAATGGGTTGTCCGCCAACAGATTTAAAAGCCCGAACAGGAGAACTGACTCCCCCTGGCATTAACTTCTGTGCAGCAGCAAAAATTTCTTCTGATTTTGTGGTTTTCAATGATGTTGTGCTAACCAACTTAATCTCCTTGTCGTGATAACAGACTTTCCATACCGATTTGATGAAACATAGATCCGGTTTTCCAGTCTTGTGATTGAGTAAGAATTGAGCAGCAGTCTGTTAGTCCTCCCCAAAAAACCGTGTTTGTTGATTTGAGATGACATCGTTTAAGCTTCGTTTAAGTTCTTGAGTTGGAATGAATAGTCATATAGCAATATCTGGTTAGAGAATATGGACTATAAAGTTTAATTGAACATTATTTCTCGACAACCTCTCACCCATGCTATAGTTTCGTTCCATTTGCTTAACATTTGAACACTTGTGTTGAGCTTGACGTTCTCTGCGGGAGAGTCGTCCGCCTTTTTGGGTTAGGGCTAAAGACGCAATCTCTGCTTAGTTAATTATACGATGATGGTTGCCTTTTACCAATTAAGGATTGGAAATTCTTTGGAGTTGATGACGATGGACTTTTCCGGTTTCTTCACAAAGAGGACATGAAATAATACCTTCATTTTTTTCTTCGGTGACTTTACCATGACCCTGGCATTGTTTACAGGTGATTTTTTCGTGCCACCAATAGTCGCTTAAAAAATTATTATCAGTAATGTAATTAAAATCCTCGTACATTTAAACTCCTTAACTTTTATTTATAGCCGAATTAATGATTGTGTAATGAAGTTACTTTTACTAAAGCCATTCTAGGTATAACATTAACCATCTTGATTGTCCAAAAAAATTAATCTTTTTTCAAGAAAATGACTAAAAAATTAACCAGATAAATTCATATTTTGTAGTGATTAATACAGAAAAGATTTCACACTTATGGAGCAAATCTTTGGAGGATTAATAGCGAATTTGTAAGGTAACAGTAGCCTTAATGGTTTGTTCCCCTCCAATGATAGGGGTGGTATCAGCAGCACTAGCCGGTGTGGTTATAGTTTGTCCGGGTAATCTCATTTTTGGTGGAGACGAAGTGCTTCCATTGATAGAAATATTGATAACTTCTTGGGACTGAAAGTTTAAGACAGATAACACCGCTTCTGCTTGTTGCTGTGCATCCAAAGTTGCTGCTTTTAAAGCTTCTTTTTGTGCTTGAGAAATAGCGGTTTCTGTTGCAGTAAAGCTGACAGTATCGATACGAGTTGCTCCTGCTGTGACGGCATCATCCAATATACTACCAACAGCTTCAGTTTTTATACGAAAACGAATGGTATTAGTTCCAATATACCCTACTAATCGTTGTTGATTGTTATTATACTCATAGTTAGGTTGTAAACGAATGCCCACAGTTTCTAATTTTTCAATTTGACGTGATCGTAGAAACTCCACCAAGGATGATGTCCGTTGAGCGACATTTTTTTGAACTTCTTCTGCTGTTTTACCTTGTATTTCTACCCCTAGACTAATATTCGTTAAAGTAGTGGGTATTTTGATAGTTCCTTGTCCAGTAACAGTGAGGGTTTTTAAGACTTGTTCTTGGGCCATAACAGAAGGAATCAACGGTATATTAGCTAATGGGAAAACCATCAAGGTTAATAAAATAGTTGGATAAACCAAGATTGATAGTTTCATTTTTCAGTCTTTTCCTTGAAAACTCTTCTGAATTATAGCAAATTTTTTTCTATCCTATTAGAATTCAAGATTAGCTAATGGATTTACCCCAGCGATCGCCGCAGGTTGAAAAAGTTCCTTAAAATTTTTTTTAATCCTTCATTTTGAGCAAATTTTTCTTTTTTCAGTAACAAAGCAGCTTTACTATTAACTTCTGATAAAGTGGGGTAAATATGGATACCTGATAAAGCAGATACTTTTAGTTTATTAGACATAGCTAAAACAATTTCATGGATTAATTCTCCTGCGGATTTCCCCACTAAATGGGCCCCCAAAATTGTCCCATCATCCTCAACAATGATTTTAGCAAATCCGAGGGTTGCTCCTTCTGCTTGGGCGCGATCGACATCAGCAAACTCTTGTTTTAAAACATAAATGTCATCCCCATATCTTTCTCTAGCTTGTTCTTCGGTTAAACCCACTCTAGCCAACTCAGGATCAGTAAATGTTGCCCAAGGAATGACATCATAACTCACTTTATTGACGGGTAAAAAGAGAGCATTAGCAATCACTGTTACTGCTTCATGAGCAGCAACATGAGTAAATTGATAACCTCCAATTACATCCCCACAAGCATAAATTTTAGAATTGCTTGTTTGCAGTTTATCATTAACGTTAATTCCTTTTTTATCATATTTAACCCCTGCTGCTGCTAAATTAAGAGATTCTACATTAGGAGAACGCCCAGCAGAAATTAAAATTTCATCAACCATAAATTGTTGTGTATCAGTGAATAATACTTTTTTTTCGTCTTTGATTTCTATTTTTTTTGCTCTATTGTTTTTAATAATATTAATACCTTCAGAAATAAACTGTTTTTCTATAACATCTGCTGCATCAGGCTCTTCTTTAGGAAGAAGATGAGAACGACTATTAATTAAAGTAACTTTACTTCCTAATCGGTGAAAAGATTGACCCAATTCACAACCAATAGGGCCCGCCCCAATAATAGCTAAAGATCGAGGACATTCCCTTAAAGAAAATACATCTTCATTAGTTAAATATCCACTTTCTTTTAAACCAGAAATAGGAGGAATTGACGGACGAGAGCCGGTAGCAATTACAAAGGCTCTTGCTGTTAATTTACGTCCATTAACCTCAAAAGTATCCCGATTAATAAACGTCCCTGAACCAAAGATAACCTCCACCCCTAACCCTTCAAACCTTTGAGGAGAATCATGAGGCTCAATCGCTGTAATAACCTGTTGAACATGACCTATTGCTTGAGAAAAATTGATAGTAGAAGTATCAACATAAACCCCAAATCTTTGACTATTCTTAACTTCATAAGCTACCCTAGCCGCATGAATAAAAGACTTACTAGGAACACATCCATACCAGAGACAATCACCTCCTAAACGGTCCTTCTCCACCAAAGCCACTTTAGCTTTTAATTGCGCTGCTGCACTAGCAACAACTAAACCTCCCGAACCACCACCAATCACCACAATGTCATAATCTACTGCCATTTTTTTACCCTCTTTTTCTGATACATAAATGAAAATTTTTGATATTTATTAAAATTATAAAAGCTTAAAATTAGATGAGAAGTGGTTGAGTTTTTTATTTAATTACTGTTGAGGTTGGTGTTTGTTTTCGTTGATGTAGATAAGTTTTATGATCCAGCCCTTTTCCTTCTCATATAAATCCCCAATTTTTTAACCGAGGACCGCTAAAAAATAAACTCCAAGAGCCTTGAGTCTCATAAGAAACTTCGATACGATGAAGAGAATGAGGGCAACGAATTCTAAAGTGACCAGGATCACGCCAAAAACGACCCTCCGGTGTAATTTCCCAAGAACCCCCTTTTAAAATTAACGTAGCGTACCACCAAGGATGATCGTGAAAGTCATCGGGATCACTCAAACAGATGTAATGTAACATCACATTAAAAGGGAGAGGAAGTGCCGTTTCCACTTCGGTTAATTTATCAGGAAATAAGAGATAATAACGAATTAAATAAGGATTAAGACCATTGCGATCATAAATAATTCCTTTTCCTCCTAATTTTTCTAAAAGTTTTAAAAGCATTTTTACAACTTAGTTGATAAGAATCAATCAATTATTAATTATAAACCGCAATTTTCATCTTCCCCCCACCAAAAGAGCATCAAGATGGATTGCAGCCAGAAATGGAACATTTTGTTACATTGAGAGTCAAGGTAATACAGTGATGTGGCTCGGCTGTTAGACAAGCTGTTAGCTATCAGTTCGGTTAACCATAGGCAACGGATAACAGTAAAAACGCTATAGCTTGATTGAGTGTGTGGAAGTGTCAAACCAGAGTAAAAAGTTACATTTTTCTCCAATGTTGGGTATCATCCTAACAACAACAACTGTATGGTTCACAGACAAGCCAGTAAAGGGGCAGAGTGCGCCGTCAATAGCCAGCTTGAATGATTTAGAAACCTCCTTTGAGTTTTCTGATCCCCTCACCTTAGAAGCGTCCTTACAGGAGGTTGACGCTTATCCCAAGGTATCAAACTTACAGGCAGAAGAATTAAAATCTCAGACTTCTGCACAATCTCCATCCCAACCCTCTCAACCAGTAATCGCATTGGAGTCAAATAGACCCCAAATCAGCGATCCTTGGCTCGAAGAGTCCTCAAACCCAGTTGAGACCTACCCGAAAGTATCCGAACTCCAAGGAATCCCCTCAACTCCTGAAACCGTTGAAGATGTTCCTATTGAGACGAAAATAGAAACCGTCTTATTAGAAACATCCTCAAACCCAGTTGAGAACTATCCGAAAGTATCCGAACTCCAAGAAATCCCCTTAACTCCTGAAACCGTTGAAGATGTTCCTATTGAGACGAAAATAGAAACCGTCTTATTAGAAACGCCCTCAAACCCAGTTGAGACCTATCCAAAAGTATCCGAACTCCAAGAAATCCCCTTAACTCCTGAGACCTTAAAAGACTCCCCTGTTGCCATAAAACAGGAACAAGAAGAAGGGATCTCACTCCAGGAACCTTCCTTAGAAAAAGCGATCGCCTCTGAATCTGATTCTCCCCAAGAGATAGCCCAAGAAACCACCCCAGAAACAGAAGAGTCTCCCGTCGTTCCTATTCCTGAAGGGATTCCCACCCCCGAAATTGAAACCCAAGAAACGGAAACCACAGGGGAAGAACCCCGCGTATTAGTGGTAGAAGTGGTAGTAGAAGGGGCTGATCCCGAATTAGAAAATCTAGTTTATAACACAGTCCAAACTCGGCCAGGCCGTACTGCTACCCGTTCCCAACTGCAAGAAGACGTTAACGCCATTTATGCCACTGGATTTTTTGCCAATGTGCAAGTGGTTCCGGCTGACACCCCTTTAGGGGTACAAATCACCTATAAAGTAGAAGTCAACCCTACTTTAGAAGAAGTGGTGGTTAATACAGTTCCTGACGTTGAAGATCAGCGCGTCTTACCCCCAGAAACCATTCAAGAAATTTTTGGGGAGCAATATGGGAAAACTCTCAATCTTCGAGACTTACAAGATGGCATCAAAAAGATTAACGAATGGTACGCCCAACAAGGATTTGATTTGGCCCAAGTCATCGGCTCCCCAGAAGTGAGTGACGATGGGATTGTTACCTTAATCATTGCAGAAGGGGTTATTGAGAACATAGAAGTTCGCTTCTTTGACGCTGAAGATGAATCTGTTGATGGGAGAACCCGTGATTTTATCGTCACCCGTGAAATGCAGTTAAAACCGGGGAGGGTTTTTAATCGTAGAACAGCCCAATTTGATTTACAAAGGATTTTTGGCTTAGGATTGTTTGAAGATGTGCGCATTTCCTTCAGTCCAGGAGAAGATCCTAGAGAAGTCATTGTTAACGTGGATGTAGTAGAAGGAAATACCGGATCGTTGGCCGCAGGGACAGGGATCAGTTCCAGTAGTGGACTGTTTGGAACCATTAGTTATCAAGAACAAAACCTGGGAGGAAATGGTCAAACCCTCGGTGGAGAGGTACAAGTAGGGGAGAGAGAATTACTCCTTGATGTCAGTTTTACCGATCCTTGGATTGCTGGCGATCCTTACCGTACTGCTTATACGGTTAATGGGTTCCGTCGTCGTACCATTTCTCTCGTCTTTGACGGGGATGATTCCTCCATCCGAACCCTCAACGGTTTTGATAGTCCTCGGGTTATTCGGACAGGGGGAGGGATTTCTTTTGCTCGTCCCTTAGCTGAGGATCCCTTTACGAAACCAGACTGGCGATTTACTGCAGGAATGAACTATCAACGGGTACAAATCGAAAACGCCGACGGCGATATCGCCCCTTTTTCGGCTCCCATCAATGGCTTTGATTCTCAACCCTTAGCATTTAGTGATTCGGGACGAGATGACTTATTCACCTTAACCTTTGCTGCAGCTCAAGATTTTCGCAACAACCCCCTACGTCCCACCAGTGGTTATCTGGTTCGTTTAGGACTCGAACAAACCCTCCCTGTGGGATCAGGGAGTGTCACCTTTATGCGATTACGAGGGAACTATAGTCATTATATTCCAGTAGATTTTATTGACTTAGGGTTTATTGACGAAGATCAACCCAAACCCCAAGCATTAGCCTTTAATGTTCAAGCGGGAACCGTAATCGAAGATTTACCCCCTTATGAAGCGTTTGTGATTGGGGGTAGTAACTCAGTACGGGGTTATGCAGAAGGGGAAGTGGGCAATGGACGTAGTTACTTCCAAGCAACTGCGGAATATCGTTTCCCCATTATTCCGGCAGTGGGTGCTGCTCTTTTCTTTGATTACGGTACCACCCTCAAGTCTCAACGCTCTGTCCGTGGGATTCCTGGGGTGGTACGGGGTTTACCCAGTGATGGTTATGGTTATGGGATTGGGGTCAGGATTCAGTCTCCTGTTGGTCCGATTCGGGTTGATTATGGGGTTAATGATGAAGGGGACTCTCGCATTCATTTTGGAATTGGAGAGAGATTTTAATCCGATTTTCCCTTGTCAAAAAAGACTTGACATGATATTATATACATAATGGAAAAGGTGTGCGCCTAGAAACCCCTTTTTTCAATAAGTAATGTCATCAAATCAAACATCACCACCATAGGGGCATAATATTATTATGTCCATCTATTGTAGTCGTTTCACATAAGTTTGGGACCTGGTAATGTGAGCATCTTGCTCACTATACTAACAAGAATGCTCACTATGATAACAAGAAAAGGTTTGATGGGTTTAACACTGGGTTGATGCGTTTAAACAGGTTGATGAGTTTAACAGTGTTAACCGTCTACGGAAATAACATCCTAAACAACCACCTCAACCCTAACCACAGATAATAAAAGGGTCAGATTGATATGACTAAAACCTGTTGAAATAATCTTAATATTTGTTGTTTTCAGGAGTTATGGGGTTTCAAGAGTCTAATGACTGGGATTTTATCAGTAAAGGGTTTTCTTGACTCTGCTTCGGAATATTAGGACAACATAATCTTATAATTTTGGATAGCTGCTTGGGTATTAGGATGATTGTCTCCTAATCTTTCTCTTAAAATATTGATTGCTTGTAAATAAAGGGGTTCTGCATCTGAGTACCTTCCTTGGGATTTGTATAATAAAGCTAAGTTGTTGAGGGAAGTTGCAACATGAGGATGATGGTCTCCTAAGACTTGTTTACACAGTTCTAATGCTTGTAAATAAAGGAGTTCTGCATCTGAGTACCTTCCTTGGAAACGGTATAGTTCTGCTAAGTTGTTGAGGGAAGATGCAACATCAGGATGGTTGTCTCCTAAGACTTGTTTACACAGTTCTAATGTTTGTAAATAAAGGGATTCTGCATCTGAGTACCTTCCTTGGTAATAGTATAATCCTGCTAAGTTGTTGAGGGAAGTTGCAATATCAGGATGGTTGTCTCCTAATAGTTTTTTCCTCAGTTCTAATGCTTGTAAATAAAGGGGTTTTGCATCTGAGTACCTTCCTTGGGATTTGTATAATCCTGCTAAGTTGTTGAGGGAAGTTGCAACATCAGGATGGTTGTCTCCTAATAGTATTGTTATCAGTTCTAATGCTTTTAAATAAAGTGGATCTGCATCTGAGTACCTTCCTTGGAAATGGTATAATTCTGCTAAGTTGTTGAGAGAGGATGCAAGAGACTCTTCTTGTTTAAATTTTGTTTGAAGAGCGAGCGCTTTTTTGAGATAATCTTCTGCTAAGATAAATTCTTGTTCTCTATCTAATGCTTTTCCTGATTGTACACGATCTGCATAAACTTCTCCCAATTGACGATAAAGAGGTTCGAGATTACTACTATCTTCCCCCCATTCAGCAATCGCTTTTATCAAAGAATCTTCTAATTCTTCTACGGAAAAAATTGAACTAGATTGGTCACTGTGAGTAAATTTTTCACCCTGCATAACTAACTCCTCAACTGGAACGAGAGAAGATTCAGACTTAAATTGAAATATACCATTACGCCAACTATAAAAATCCGGTGCTTTTTTCGGTAATTGAACAAAAATCCGCTTAGGAATCCATAAGATAATTGGCATTTTTAATTCTCGTAATCCTTCCCTTGTCCATTGTAAATAACCAAAAAATTTATCTAAAGCAGCCTCATTTTTTCCTAATCCTAACCTTTCCGTTCCTGTTACCATTGCCACTGCATTTTCTCTCATTTTAACCTGTTGAGAAACTGCTAACCGTAAACTCGGTTCTTGAGGATCAAGATAGACACGATAAGTATCAATATGGGGGGCTAAATCTCGCTTATAATTAGCAATTAAACCTTCTCTTTGCTCATCACCATCACACACAGCAATAAAAATCTGTAAGAGTCCAATCCCTGCTTCAATGGACACTAATAAACTATCATAGGTTTCCTCATTGTTTTTGGTAATTGATGCTAATGATAACGGATTCATTAAATTAAACCTTCTTGCTTTAACTGAACAATCATGAGGGGATGTAAATCATACCAAGTTTGAGTATTTCGATATTCAATGGCATAAATATTGTGGAGTAAATCGAGAAAATCTTGCTGTTTTGGATCGTCTGGACGATAATTATTGTATGTTTGTTTTAAAATTTCTCGATCTGTTTTACTTAAAGTAATTGCCATATCATTACGTAAGGTAGCTAAGGCTTGATAAACAATTTCTAAATCAATTTTTACCCCTTCAATGGATTCTTTTTTTCTTTGTTTTCGTCGTAAATCTAATAACATTAAACGACAACATTCTTGGGCAATCCGAATCAATTCTCGAATCACTCCTCCACTAGCAAGACATATTTTATTAGCAACATCTTCTGTGAGTAAATCATCATCAATACGTCTCCTCAGAATTTTCTGTAATGTATCCATTGTTGTCGTCACAAAAGGGGGATTTGGTTGATGGCTATCTCCTTTACGATATAGTTTTAATACAGGCATGACAACAATACGATTACTGGTTTGATCTTCAATATGTTTTTTCAAAACACCATCTCGAATGGTCGCAATGGGGATAGTATAAATTACAATAAACTTGGGTTCCAAAAGTGCCTTAACGTTCTTGTGAAATATCTCTTCAATCTTGGATAAATCTAACTTATCAATATCATCAATAATGACCACAATTTCTTTTTTACACGCGAGTTTAATTTCTGTGGCAATTAAATTAAGCGTATCAATCAATTCACGAGGATTTCGTGAAAATTTAGTGGTAATTTCTTCCCGCATACTAGCATCAGTTTTAAGCTTGCTTGTAATAAACCCAAATAAATCAACTCCAGCTTCAGCTTCAAACCCGATTTTATACTCTTCAAATTGAGTTTTTTCCTTAAACCAATTAAAGAATTTTTCTTTTTTTCTTTCCTCAATATCAATCTGATCTGCATCAGCTTTCGCCATGATCTGTACAGCGATCGCAAACAAAATATTAATATGATTAATATCCGACATTTCAATTAAATCAGATATAGAGAAAAAGACAGTAAAAAATGCTTCTTCTATCGATCCTGAAAACTCTTTAAGCAGCGTAGACTTACCACAACCTCGATGTCCAGCAAAAATTAGTTGGTTACAATAATCATTACAATCTAAAATTGCTTGCTGTAATTCGTCTAATAAATCCTCATTATATTCTACTCGAAATTTTTCTATTTCTTCTGGAGTCACTAAGGGTTGTAACTGGAAATTACGAAATGCTTGTTGAAATTTATCAATTAGATTCAATTGCATAAGGAGATACACAAATTAAAAGATACAGATAAGCAAGGAAAAAGAGCATAGGAAAGCAGAGAGAACAATTTTAAATAAGTCCCAAACCCATAATTGAACCAACTGCGTCAGGGCTGTTATTATATAACTAATATTATTCTAGTGCATAATTAAGGCAAATTGTGACATAATATGTAATGTTGTCACTATCTCACAGCAGATTTGCTCTAAAATATTGAAACAATCAACTAAAAAACGCTATAATTTCTAACTTCATTCAAGAAAATTTAATTATGACATCAACCATTGAAAAAGAATTTACAGTATCAGGAATAGGCTTACATTCTGGGGCAAAAACTCAAGTTAAAGTATTGCCTAACCACAACAGTCAAGGACGTTATTTTGTTCGAGTTGATTTACCCCAAAAACCTATCATTCCTGCTCATGTTTCCGCAGTTCATCAAACTTTATTATCCACAGAATTAATCAGTAATGAAGCAACCGTTCGCACTGTAGAACATTTATTGGCAGCATTAACTGGATGTGGGATTGACAACGCTTGCATTGAAATCGATGGACCAGAAGTTCCCTTATTAGATGGCTCCGCTAAAAATTGGGTGGATGCTATCATCAAATCGGGTCTGATTCTCTCCGAAATGGTAGCAGGAAGCCCCATTAATGAACCGATATGGGTTAGAGATCAAGATGCCTTTGTCGCTGCCCTTCCTGCCCCAGAAATCCGCTTCAGCTATGGTATTGATTTTCCCTATGAAGCGATCGGGAATCAATGGGTAAGTTGGAGTCCGAAAAAAGACTCCTTTACAGATTTTATTGCCCCCGCAAGAACCTTTGGATTTGCTGATCAAATTGAACAGTTAAAACAAAAAGGTTTAATTAAAGGAGGAAATTTAGAGAATGCTTTAGTCTGCGATCGCCAAGGTTGGGTTAATCCTCCTCTACGCTTTGATAATGAACCAGCACGTCACAAACTACTAGATTTAGTTGGGGATTTAAGTTTACTCGGAACCATTCCCCAAGCTCACTTTTTAGCCTATAAAGCTAGTCACAAACTTCATGTACAACTGGCTCAAGAAATTGCAAAATTGTTAAACTAATAAACATTAATAAAACAAAATTAAAATTATGCCAACTTGGTCAAAAGCTATTGCCAAACCAGCACAAGAATTCCCATTAAAACCCCTAACTATTCTATCAGGAGAACTACCCGATGGACTCCAAGGAACCTTATATAGAAATGGTCCAGCAAGACTGGAAAGAGGTAGTCAAAAAGTTGGCCATTGGTTTGATGGAGATGGGGCTATTTTAGCAGTTCATTTCACAGAAGAAAGGGCAACTGCTACTTACCGTTATGTTCAAACAGAAGGGTATCAAAAAGAAGCCCAAGCCAACGGTTTTTTATACCCTAATTATGGCATGACCGTTCCTGGAGCGTTTTGGAAAAACTGGGGAAAAGATGTTAAAAATGCTGCAAATACATCGGTTTTAGCATTGCCTGATAAATTATTGGCTTTATGGGAAGGAGGAAATCCCCATGCTTTAAATTTAGAAAATTTAGAAACCAAAGGATTAGATAATTTATCTATTTTAAATCCGAAACAATCCTTTTCGGCTCATCCAAAAATTGATATAGAAACAGGTACTATTTATAACTTTGGTATTAATTTAGGAGCAAAAGTTCTCCTCAGTCTGTATAAAAGTGATGTTAGAGGAAAAGTAATCCAACAATCAACTTATCCCTTGGAAGGATTACGTCTTGTCCATGATTTTGTTTTAGCTGGACCTTATTTAATCTTTTTTGTTCCTCCTATTCGTATCAAGTTATTGCCTACTGCGTTAGGATTTTCTAGTTTAAGTGATGCCATGGAATGGAAACCCGAACTAGGAACAGAAATTTTAATCTTTGATCGAGAGACATTATCATTAATTAGTAAAGGAAAAACTGACCCCTGGTTTCAATGGCATTATAGTAATGGTTATGTTAGTAACAATAAGAATATTGTTGTTGAATTTATCCGTTATGAAGACTTTTCTACCAATCAAAACTTAAAAGAAATTGCTACAGGAAAGCTTAAAACCCCAGCTAAAGGGACTCTTTGGGAAGTAGAAATTAATCCCCAAACATCTCAAGTTATTCGTCAAGAACAACTATTAGATAAAGCCTCAGAATTTCCCATTATTCCGAGTCATAAAACCGGGAAAAATTGGCGTTATACTTATTTATCCGTTCATCGAGATAATGCTGATTTATCGCAAGAAATATTCGGAGCGATCGCCCGTTTTGATCGACAATTAAAAACAGTTACCATCTGTGATATGGGAGACAATAAATACCCCTCTGAACCGATTTTTGTTCCCCATCAACCTCACTCAGAAAAAGGGTGGGTGTTAACAGTGGTTTATGATGGAAATGAACATCAATCAGAACTGAGAATCTATGATAGTGAGAGGTTAAATGAGAATCCTTTGTGTCGTTTGGCCTTACCTAGTGTGATTCCCATGGGGTTTCATGGTACTTGGAAACCAGGATGATAAGTACCTGGACAAAAATAAACGTTACTTGTGTTGGTTAAGCAGAGGAAGAGGGGTTATGCAGTCATTTACATTTCTTAAGACAGTTCCCTTTATTTATGTCCGACTACTTAGCAGTTTCAATTGATTGTATCGATAACTATAAATTATACTGCTGTGCGATAGCACCCGAACGCAGTGAGGAACTTCTGACTTCGTTAACACTGTCCACAAAATCGGCTATTCTAACATAGGGAATCTTTAGAACAGGGTGATATTGTCAGTGTTAGACCTTAAACAGATACGAGAACATCCAGAAACCATACAGACATTACTAAACCGTCGTAGTCCTTCGGTTGAGTACGATCTCACACCTATTTTAGAGCGCGATCGCACCACGAGAGAACTCGAAGCAAGTCGTACCGAACTACAGGCCCGTAGTAATGAAATTGGTAAATTAATAGGACAGAAAATTAAAAGCGGAGTTGACCCCAAAGGAGAGGAAATTAAAACCCTCAAAGAAGAAGGAAATACGGTTAAAACTAAACTGAGTGAACTAGAACCCCAAGAAAAACAATTAAAAACAGAAATCGAAGCATTATTATTACAATTACCCAATCTTCCCAGTGAATCTACCCCTCTTGGCAAAGATGAAACAGAAAACATAGAAGTTCGTAAATGGGGGGATGAATTTTTACCCACAATTGAAGTTTTACCCCATTGGGAAATTGCTGAAAGATTAGGAATTTTAGAAGTAGAAAGGGCCGTTAAAATTGCTCAAAGTCGTTTCATTGCTTTAGTTGGGGCAGGGGCAGCTTTAGAAAGAGCTTTGATTAATTTTATGTTAGATCAACAGATTGCTGCCGGCTATTTAGAAGTGATGCCTCCAGTTTTAATTAATAGTTCAGCTTTACAAGGAACAGGCCAATTACCCAAATTTGCAGAGGAAAGTTTTAATTGTCCTGATGATGATTTATGGTTAGCACCCACCGCAGAAGTTCCTGTGACAAATTTATATGCTGGTGAAATTTTAGAAGCCGAAAAACTACCCATCAAACACTGTGCTTTTACCCCATGTTTTCGGCGAGAAGCTGGTAGTTATGGCAAGGATACTAGGGGACTGATTCGACTACATCAATTCAATAAAGTAGAATTAGTGAAATTGGTTCACCCAGACACTTCAGAAGCAGAGCATCAACAGTTAGTTAAGGATGCAGAAGCTATTTTACAAGCCTTAAAATTACCTTATCGTGTCTTAGAATTATGTACAGGAGACTTAGGTTTTGGGGCAACAAAATGTTATGATTTAGAAGTTTGGTTACCTTCTTCTAATAGTTATCGAGAAATTTCTAGTTGTTCTAATTGTTGGGACTTTCAAGGCAGACGGGCCAATATCCGATTTAAAGAAAAGGGTAAAAAAGGCACTAAATATGTGCATACCTTAAATGGTTCTGGGTTAGCAGTGGGAAGAACAATGGCTGCTATTTTAGAGAACTATCAACAAGGGGATGGAACCGTTAAAGTTCCTGATGTTTTGCAACCTTATTTAAAACGAGATACCTTATAATTTGTAGAGTGGAAATTGCCCACTTTATTACCTATTTAAAACTAGCGAAGGCTAGTTTACTGACCGAAAAAAGGGTTTCAAGGGGTGATAAAAAGCGGTCGAGGGATGGTGAGGTATCCTCGTCATCCCTCGACCAAGAGAAGAAAAATCTTCCTTTGTTTCAAACCTCCAACTTGAGGGGTCGGTAAGTCTAAATTCTCAATTCTCAATTTTGATTGACTTACATTTGCCTTGGGCTTTTCTTTGAGCAATAATTGTCTCTAAATCGGGTCTTCCTGTCAAAGGAAGACGTAACTTTGCCCAAATACGATAAATCAGATTGGCAAATTTTCCAACCAAAGGAAGCTTGGTAACTGCATAAACCCAACCCATTCCTAAGACTTCATAAACATAGCGAAATGCCTCAATATCTCTAAGAATAGTTCCATCGGGTAAAATAGCATGAATTCTGCCCATTGCTGACTTATAATCAATATTACAATGTTCATCAGAATTATAGGAATCTTCAGCGATATTGACTAAATTAACCAGTTTTCTTCCTTGATCTTTTTTCTGCAAAAAACGGACTTCTCTCATACACAAAGGACAATCTCCATCGTAAAGTAATTTAACTTTCCAGGAAGATGGTAAGGATTCATTTTTAAGATTCTGAGTAGCAGTATTCATGATGATAATAAGATTAGTTTTGATTAGCTGATTTAAAGCGTCCAATGAAGAAATTGCGTTGAGTAATATGTTTTGTTTTTCTACCGGATACTCGTTTACGCCACATTTTAAAACTGGAAGACTTCATTTCTCGACGCATTAAAGAGATTACATCTTTTTCTGATAGTCCAAACTGCAGTTTAATAGCTTCAAAAGGAGTTCGATCCTCCCAAGCCATTTCTATAATACGGCTGACAATATCTGGTCTGAGCTTAAGTATTTTACTCATGATTTTTGTTTTATTAAATAAGAATAAAAAAGCAGATTAAATTCCCTGTGTTCCTTTAAAAAAAAGTACAAATTTAAAGCAAAAAGAATGCAATTGTTTAGCGAAACTATCTCGCTGATTAATCAAATAAATGCTAACTAAAGTTAAACTAACTCCAAACCATTGCCAAGGGGTTAATACTTCATTTAAAAAGAAATTACCAAAACTCAGAGCAAAAACAGGAGTTAAAAATGTCAAAGAACTTAAACTCGTTAAATTCCCTTTAGAAGCCAAATAGAAAAAGATTCCATAGGCGATCGCACTGCCAAAAATGGTCGAATAACTTAACGATAACCAACCTTGTAAATCAATTGCTGTCCATTGATTCGACTCCCAAATACTGGAAATAAAAAATAAAGGAATTCCTCCTAAAATCATATGCCAACCTGTGGCCACAACTGGATCAGCATGACGACTAACATAACGAATACAAACGGTTCCTAATGCCATAGAAAGAGAAGCCAATAACATTAATAATTCTCCACTATGGAATAAGTCTAAATTATTAAATCCCATATACATAGTTGGAGTCTGTAATAAATTAGAAAACCAAGTTTTAGGCAGTCCAATGAAACTAATACCAACAATACCAAACCCTAATCCAATACTGCCCCAAAATCCAATAACTTCCCCAAATAACCAATACGACAATAACGCCACAGCTAACGGTTGTGAATCAATAATGACCGAACCTAAACCAGCCCCCGTTTGGGTTAAACCTGCGGCCAAAAACCCCTGAAACATGGCCCCATCCAATAAAGCAAAAATGATAATCCAAAACCAAGCTTTGGGACTTTGGGGTTGAGGTCGTTTCCATAACCAAGCTACCAGTAAGACCAGAATGCCCGCAGGAACTAAACGAAGTCCCGCCATAAAAAATGGAGTCGTCTGAGGAATAACCCCCTTCATCGCCACCATAGCAGTCCCCCAGAGGAAAAATGGGGCGATGAGTAGCAATGAAGAAGTTAGAGAAGTGGAACGATTGAGGGTCAAACTCATAAATACAATATTTGGATAAGTTTATTTACTCTATTTTAACGAATTGTTGAGTTTTATTAAGGGTTAAAGGAGGCAGAAGTTGAAGATACGATTTTTAATAGTGTTTTTCAGTTGAGTAGCTATAGCACTACAAAAATTAGTTAGGACATCACTGTAGGGTGGGCATTGCCCACCTTACAAGGTTTCGTTATTCTCTCAATGTCCTAATCATAATGCGTAGTGCTATATGTCATCGGCATGAAGGATGAAATGCTTCGGTATGATTACAGGTAAAATCGAGATAGTATCGAGGGGGAGTCAGAGTATTCTTGTAGTACCTCATTTATGATGCAACCAGGTAATGTTTGGATTGGTTCAACAATTGTGCTATCCCTCTGTTGACGCAGCACCGGTTCTTAGAGTTGAGGTGGAGTCTAGATACAAGCATCGATTGAGCGCGACAGCGAATCGAGGTCGTTCACACAAAAAACCTAAGCCCAGAATCCTTTGTTAATTAAAAAAGAGATTTTGGGCATATTAAGAAAAACCAAACCCTAACTTTGGAGATAGGATTTATGAGTATTGGTATTGGAATCGTTATAGGACTAATCGTTGGTGCGATCGCCACTTATTTTTTAAGTGCCTCTATAGCTCAACGTAAGCTACAGAGTACAGAAAGTAAACTAGAACGTAATGAGAAAGCTTTAAGCGAAGCAGAAACACAGCTTAAACAACTAGAACAACTCCCTTCTCAACTTCAAGAAGTTGAACAGATGTATCAAGGTAAACTTCAGGAGAAGGACAAAGAGGTATTACAAAATCAAGAAGAATTAAGACAAGTTCAAGGAAAAATTGAAGAACTTGGGCCTTTCGTAGTCCGTGTTCAAGAATTGGAAACAAAAATTCGAGAAACTGAGCAATCTCATCAAGCCCAACTTCAAGAAACTGAACAATCTTATCAAGCTAAAATTCAGACCATTGAGGAATCTTACCAAGGGGAAATTAAAGCGTTGCAAGAAGCTCAAGCAAATTCTCAAAGTTTAGAGGAGACTCAAAAGCGCATTCAAGAAATTGAGGAGTCTTACCAAGCACAGATTAAAGAATTACAAGAACTTCATCAACAAGCGATCGCAGATTTAGAGAATGCTCATCAAGCTCAACAGCAAGCAATAGAACAAGCCCATCAAACCCAGCTTAGAGAAATTGAATCAACCTATCAGAATCAAATTCTCGAACTACAACAATCCCATGAAGAAGAACTTGAAAGCTTACAACAGCAACCAGTGGCTAACTCAATGTCTTCTGAGATGACGATGACATCTACTGAACCCATGGTTATGGGAGTGGCAGGAGTTGGAGCAGTTGCTGTAGGAATTTCTGCTTTTGATGAGTTAGCCAACCAGATAGAAACCAATGTAGATACAGAACAAACTCAACAGTTATTGACTGAAGATCAAAGTATTGAGCATATCTCACAGAGCGAAGAAGTCTCTTGGGAAAATTCTGAACATTTCTCAAAAGAAGCTACTGATAATGATTTAAAATTAGATATTTCTTTAGATACAGAGGATTCTACAAGCGATAACTTGTTAGAAGAGTTAAACGATAATGTTAATGAAGATTCTATAGCAGAATTAAATCAGTTTGAAACAGACAGCGATAACTTGTTAGAAGAGTTAACCGATGAGAGTTCAGAAGATTCTATAGCAGAATTAAATCAGTTTGAAACAGACACAGATAACTTCTTAGAAGAGTTAACTGATAATGTTAATGAAGATTCTATAGCAGAATTAAATCAGTTTGAAACAGACACAGATAACTTCTTAGAAGAGTTAACCGATGAGAGTTCAGAGGATTCTATAGCAGAATTAAATCAGTTTGAAACAGACACAGATAACTTCTTAGAAGAGTTAAGTCTTGCTGAAGAAAACTCAAACCACGACATTCAGATTGAGGATGATGGAGAATTATTATCTGCATTACAAGAAGATGGTATGGAAAATCTTGTAACAGATAAGCAAAAAGATGAAGAAACCGAAGCCTTACAAGACTTATTCACAGATGAAACAGAGTCAAGTGATCAAGACTTTTTGGAACTGTTACCAACCTCACAAGAACAAGCACCCCATCTAGAGAACGCAGTATCTACTGAGGAAAATGATCCCTTTGCAGATATATTTGAACCCGACCCTCAAGATAATACACATGATCCCAATGATCCTTTTGCCGAACTTTTAGGAGATGGAAGCGAGCAACCTGACGAGGAGTTTTTGAACTTACTACAAGGGGATGATAACACCAACCCCAACCCCAAGGAATCGCAAGAGTCTCAATGGGATAATATGTTTGATGATACCAATAGCAAAAATGGTGATTCAGATAATCCATTTTTAATGGAAGAAACGCTTGAAACCTCTAAAACCCATCAATCCTCTTAACCTTAGACAGATAGGGATTACTACTTAACGGGAACTTGCTTGGAGCAAGTTCCCATATTTTTTGTCTGAAAAAAATAAAAAATTTCCAGAAATCTCTTGGCAGATTGTTCAATTAACGTTAATATTAACCAGCCCTAATTAAACTAAGGAATTTTTAGAACAGGGGAATTGGTAATTCTCAAACCCAATCTGTGAAGTAAGTGTACTTTGAACTATAAAAAATTTAATCCCTTTGACAAGTTTAGGGTTTAGGATAGAAAAACTTATGTCGGTTATCAATCAATGTCCTCACTTTCTGATATTATGACTGCTGTGTCAATTAAGCATCAGCCTTCTGCCAAAGGGCAAGGAACAATTTCTGGAGAAAAAGCTGAGTCCACACCAGTATTTGCCCTAAAAGAACTGGTAGCTAGCTTGTATCGAGAACAAAACAAAGTACAGAACCTGTTAAGTTCTTTGGGATTTGCCCTGCGAAGTTTTAACAATCTCAATCAATTTCTCGAATTAACCCCCTTAATGGCAGCAAGGGTGACAGATACCGATGGTAGTGCTTTGATGTTATCTAAAAGTTCCGATAGCATCTCTCTTGAACAACTACACTGTCAAGATCATCAGATGGCTCAAGAAATTCGAGAAGTCATCCAGAATATTATTAATCAACCCAATCATCAACAACCAGTTACACCAGCGTTATCAGTATCCTTAGACGAAAAAATTCGCCAAGTTTTAGGGAAAAAAATTCGGCTTTATAGTACACCGATTTTAGTTAAAAATGTTGAACGAGGACGAATCTACGTTTTTAGTAGTGATCCTGAATATGTCTGGACTCAAACAAGACGAAAATTACTACAACTGGTAGCGGATCAAACCTCAGTAGCGATCGCTAATAATGAGTTAACCGTAGAATTACGTTCTAAGGAAAGACAGGATCGAGAACTCGAAATCGCCTCAGAAATTCAATTACGGTTATTCCCTCGTCAATGTCCTGTTATTAAAGGGATAGACTTAGCGGCCCGTTGTCAAACAGCAAATCGTGTGGGGGGCGATTATTATGATTTTATCCCCACCAACTATGACCAAATCCGTCAAGATCAAGAGATTAAACCCGGAGATCCCGTCACCTCGGTTCCTTGGAGTATCGTTATTGGAGATGTGATGGGTAAAGGGGTTCCTGCAGGTTTAATTATGACCATGACGAGAGGAATGTTACGAGCAGAAGTCTTAAACCGTCATTCCCCTGCGAGAATCCTGCAACATCTCAATCGCGTCATGTATGCTGATTTAGACAATTCCCATCGATTCGTCACCTTATTTTATTCTGAATACGATCCCCAAACTAAGAGACTGTCTTATAGTAACGCGGCACATAATCCCCCCTTACTGTGGCGAAACGCAACCCAAACCATTGAAAAACTGGATACAGATGGGATGTTGATTGGCTTAGATCCCAATTCTGAATACGAAGATGGACAAACTCAACTAGACCCTAGAGACACAATTTTATACTACACCGACGGCTTTACAGATGCGGTTAATAAAAAAGGCCGGCGTTTTAATGAAGAAAATCTGATCAAAATCTTTGAAGAAGGATGTCAACGCTATCATAGTCCTCAAGACATTCTTGATTACCTGTTTAAACAAATTAAAGCATTTATCGGTTCAGAACATAATAATAGTGACGATATGACTTTAATCGTGATGCGGGTTAAATCAACTTCTTGAAAGTCTATGTCTAAAATGATTAAACACTCAAAGCTTCTGTATGCTCTTGTTTGAACCTACCATTCATCTAGATTTGATACCAGTTTCCTTGTGGTCAGATCCTTCATCATTATTTCACCATCCCTGGATAGCGGTGAGTCATTTATTTGCCCAAAAAATAGAAGACCCCGACATTATTGGTCAATTTCAAAAATCTTGGAAAAATTTTATTGAGTCCGGTCAGGTTTGGGCCTTAGGGATAGGATTTGTTCTCGGATATATGTTCCGAACCTTTACCTCGTGAACAACCCCAACGAAGCTACGCTATAGTTTGATAGTATTTTTAGGTGGGGACTTATGCGTGACATTTTCGTTAAACGAATTTTTATTGTATAAAAAGGTTGACCGTGGCACAACAAAAAACTTGGAGCGATCGCTTTGAAGGCAGTTTACACCCTGCTATTGTCGAATTTAACGCTAGTATTACTTTCGATATCGAACTGATTGAATACGATTTAACAGGGTCTATTGCCCATGCTAAAATGTTGGCTCAAACGGGTATTATCAGCGATTCAGAAGCCCAACAATTAGTCAATGGTTTAGAAACAATTCGTCACGAATATCGGGATGGTAATTTTACCCCAGGGATTGATCAAGAAGATGTCCACTTTGCCGTTGAAAGACGTTTAACAGAGCTAGTAGGAGATGTAGGGAAAAAGCTCCATACGGCACGCTCCCGTAACGATCAAGTGGGAACTGATATTCGTCTCTATCTCAGAGATCAAATTCAACAAATACGGGGACAAATCAGAGGGTTTCAACAGGTATTATTGTCTCATGCTCAACAAAACGTTGAAACCCTGATACCTGGTTATACCCACCTGCAACGGGCCCAACCCATTAGCCTGGCTCACCATCTTTTGGCTTACTTCCAAATGGCACAACGGGATTGGGAACGCTTAGGAGAAATTTATCAAAGGACAAATGTTTCTCCTCTGGGTTGTGGGGCTTTAGCTGGCACAACCTTTCCTATTGATCGCCATTATAGTGCAGAGTTATTGGGTTTTAGCGGGGTTTATGGCAATAGTTTAGATGGAGTCAGCGATCGTGACTTTGCCATTGAATTCCTCAATGCAGCCAGTTTAATTATGGTACATCTCAGTCGTTTAAGCGAAGAGATGATTCTCTGGGCTTCTCAAGAGTTCGGCTTTATTAGTTTAACCGATAGTTGTGCCACCGGATCAAGTATTATGCCCCAAAAGAAGAATCCCGATGTTCCTGAATTAGTTAGAGGCAAGGCAGGGCGTGTTTTTGGGCATTTACAGGGGTTGTTAGTGTTAATGAAGGGACTCCCCCTAGCTTATAATAAAGACCTCCAGGAAGACAAAGAAGCCATCTTTGATGGGGTAAAAACTGTTAAAGGGTGTTTAGAAGCCATGACAGTGTTATTGGGGGAAGGAATACGGTTTCGTCAAGAAAGATTAAGGGAAGCTGTAGAGGAAGACTTCTCCAATGCCACAGATGTAGCTGATTATTTAGCGGCAAAAGGAGTTCCTTTCCGTGAGGCTTATAATTTAGTGGGAAAAGTGGTCAAAACCAGTTTAGCTTCAGGGAAATTGTTGAAAGATTTAACCCTGGAAGAATGGCAAGCATTACATCCTCAATTTGAAGCGGATATCTATGAGGCGATCGCCCCTAAACAAGTGGTTGCAGCCCGTAACAGTTACGGCGGAACAGGGTTTGAGCAAATTCATCAAGCCATCAAAAGAGCTAAAGAGCAGCTTGAATTATCGTGAAATATCGGTTTGAAGGGTGGAAGGAGTGCTGTCCTAAATAACATATTTTGGCGGCTTTTTTAGCGATCGCCCTTCAATCCGTAAGATAAATTAACACAAATAGAACTGGCAATACTTTTGAATGTTTATGATACCTAAGCACTGTGGTTAACTTCTTCTTGTAACCAGGGATCAACTTGTTGCCCATCTTTGCGTTTTAATTCGATCCAAATATTGGTTTTTAGATTAGAATTAGGTGGCACGGGTTGAGGATGAAAGGAAATTTCATAAGCGTTGGGATCTTCGTTTTGCTCTCTTAACCAATCTTGCACTTTTATCGCACAAAAAAAAGATTGTCCCTCCTCAAACATTCGGGATATCTGCATTTGCAATGTATAGGGGTTAATTCTAGGCATAAACTTTTTAGATGAGTTTTAAATCTTGTTCTCATTTTATCTAATTTTATCCTTTGTTGCACAGTTTTCTAGACTTTTTCAACAAAAAGTAACACAGTCTTCTAGACTGTTAAAATATCACCCAATGTTTAGATTTAAAGATAATTGTTCAGTGTTCCTATTACTGTTATTTTCTGATTTACTTTTGATCTCATAGTTTCTAATAAAAATTTCTTGTCCTTTTTCTGCTTTTCCTTGTTTATAGTTATTCATTCCATATTGTAGTTGCCAAGGAATAATATTGAAGTCTTGAAAATAGGTTCTAATCTCTTGCGAGTCATCATAGGTAATTAACCATTGATGGGGACATGGTTTCATTGTGTCTGCAAAGTCTTGATGATTAAATGAGGTATGTAAGTTCCCATCTTTTCCATATAATTTAGACTTAGTCGCTGTTAAATAAGGAGGATCTAAAAAGATAAACGTATTATCACCTTCTTGGTTAACAACCTCTCTATAATCTAGGTTTGTAATGCGAATTCCTGGTAGAATATGACCTAACTTTTCCAAGCGATCGATGGATGATTCTGTAAACCTGGTATGAAAAGATTTTTCTGAATATCCTCCTGATTCAATGGTTCCTGAAAAAGTAATTCTATTTAACACAAAAAAACGAACGGCTCTCTCAAAATCAGATATTTTATCAACATCAAT
>JBFRWG010000088.1:0-23409 GCA_051439445.1 Crocosphaera sp. | reverse complement strand
AGAAATGTTGCACTCAGAGCGTTACTTGTTCGGCAAGACTGGATGAGTACGGGGATTTTGTCAGCATCCCCCAATGTGTCAGGCGTTGAAGCCAAAGCTAAGAACCTGCAAAGGTTTTTGGAATTGCGGTGGAGTCTAGATGCAAGCCCCGACCGAGCGCGATAGCGGGTCGGGGTAGTTGACTCTTAGTTACGCCTTTCCTGCATTCTTTGCCAACGAGGATCAGAATCTTTAATCTTTTCCTGTAATTCTTCCCAACGTAGTCCCACCGGTTTGGGGGTGGCTGGGGTAGAAATCGTGTCGCTGCGACCTTTTAAGATGGAAATGGCGCGATTATACTGAGGATCAGCTTGGGTTCCCCATAAACTGGGATCGCTTTTCAGTCGGGCTTGTTGCTCCATAGTCAATTCCAGATAAACATTGGGACTAATACCCTTTTGACTGATATCGGTACCACTGGGGGGATAATAACGGGCGATGGTAACTGCTAACCCTGAGCCGTCGGAGAGATTATGAACGGACTGTACTGTTCCTTTCCCGTAGGTTGGAGTCCCAACAACAGTTGCTCGTCCATTTTCTTTTAAGGCTCCGGCTAAAATTTCGCTCGCACTGGCTGACCATTGATTCACCAAAACCACTAAGGGTAAGTTGGTAAGAGAGGTCCCGTTGGCCCAAAAATGGCGATCGCCTCCTTTGCGATCAATGGTGCTAACAATTTCCCCTTTTTGCAACCAAAGACGAGCGATATCAACACTGGCAAACAGCAGTCCTCCTGGATTTCCTCGTAAGTCTAAGACATAACCAGATACTTGCTGTTCCCCTAATGTTTTGATCGCTTCTTTCATTTGTTCAGTGGCATGGGAACTAAATTCCTCTAGTTTGATGTAGCCAATACGGTGTTGGCCATCTTCTTCGAGATGGTAGGTGACGGCAGCGATTTCAATTTCTGCTCGTTTGAGGGTAACTTGGAAAATTCCTTTATCTCGTCGTGAAATTTGTAAACTGACTTCGGTTCCCAGTTCTCCTGCAATGGCTTCTTGTGCTTGTTCTAGGGTCATTAAGGCAGTGGGTTTACCGTTGATACGAATCAGGCGATCGCCTCGTTTTAACCCTGCTTCCCTAGCGGGAGAATTTTTAACTGCTTCGATGATATAAATTTCACTGGTGCGTTTATCAATGGCTAATCTCACCCCAACCCCTGATAATTCTCCTGTGGTTTGACTGGTCAACACAGAAAATTCATTCGGTGGCAAAAAACGAGTGTAAGGGTCTTTTAGCTCTTTTAAGGCTTCCCGAATAGCTTTATAAGCTTGTTTTCGATTATCGTAATCCTGGGAGAGCAATTCTCTGCGTTTTTCTTGCCAATCAACCCGATTAAATCCTTCGTCTACAAATTCATTATTCACAATTTGCCACATCTCATCAATGATGGCTTTGGGATTATCTTCTAAAACGTCTGGTTGAGGCGCACTGATAACAGGAAGGGCGAATGTCTGCACGGAGATAGCTGCTAGGGTTCCCCCCCAGAATAGGGATTGATGAGTGCAAAAGGATTTTATCAAGTTGTTCATAGGATCTTATAGATGTCAAACGGGAATCAAGAGAGTGGTTTTATGTTACCCAACCGTTATCTTATGGTACACGCTCTTACTTGATTATGACGCTCGCTCCCATTAAGAGTTCTCAAAAATTCCCTGATCCCTATCTTTAGTACAAATATATATAGCACTAGGGTTTTTTTGAGGCGATCGCTCTGTTATTTCCTCTCTCAAAGATATCGAGTTCGCAAATCACTTATGTTATCTATAGCAGTTTTCATATCAATAGACTAACAATCTCAATAAAAATCCCCCCCACACTTCCCACACTCAACTTCACTAAAATATTGATACACCCAATTGAAAACCGCTATTATCTGGGAGAAATACTTTCCTCATAACTCCTGTTTCTAGCTTCTGAAAACAATACGTATTTATTTTTTCCTAAGTTATTAAATTTTTAATCTTCTTTCAATAGCATTTGACCAAACATCAATCATTTGTTTAACTTCTAGATCGATAACTGATGAATTATCAGACAAGCTAATAGTTAATTGATTCGATGTTACTTGACCTATTTTTTGCCAATTATTTCCTATATTTTCCTGTAGATGACTTTCCCATTGCTTTTGATTTTCCGAAGAAACAGAAACAATAATTTGTCCACAAACTTCCCCAAACAATAAGCTATCTAAACGCATTTTATTGTCAAAATCTAGTTGAATTTCTGCCCCTAACTCTCCACTAATACAACATTCTGTTAAAGCAACTATTAAACCACCTTCTGCACAATCATGGGCGGATTTTATCCAACTTTTACGAATCCCATCACGACATACTTTTTGTACTAAACGTTCATGTTCAAAGTCAACTTTTGGAGGCTTTCCTGATACAATTTCATGAAGGGTTGCTAAATATTCGGATGCGCCTAAACTGGGCTTTTTCTCAACTCCTAATAAGTAAATAATGTCCCCTTCTTTTTGCAAACCTTGTCCACAAACTTGCGTAATATCTTCTATTAATCCCACCATTCCTATAACGGGTGTTGGATAAATGGGTGTTGGATTTCCGTCACTATCAACTGTCTCATTATAAAGAGAAACATTACCTCCCGTAACTGGTGTATTCAGTTCTTGACAAGCTTGAGAAATTCCTTGACAAGCTAATGCTAATTGCCAATAACCAATGGAATTTTCAGGACTGCCAAAATTCAAATTATCAGTAATTGCTAAGGGTTCTGCCCCTACGCAACTGAGGTTTCTCGCTGCTTCTGCGACGGCGGCTTTTGCCCCTTCTAAGGGGTCTAAATAGACATAACGAGAGTTACAGTCAGTAGTTGCAGCAACCCCTGTTTTACAAGTATCAGGTTGAGCATCAATGGGACGAATACGAATCACCGCAGCATCGGCTCCTCCTGGTAGAATAACTGTGTTATTTTGTACCTGATGATCATATTGACGATAAACCCGTTTTTTAGAGGCAATGGAAGGGGTATCTAGTAAGGTTAAAAGAACATCGTTCCAATGCTTCAATTCTCCGTTGATTTCTATGCCTTCTAGGGTACAATTAGGTAAACTTTCTTCTGTCCATTGCCAAGCTTTTTGGGCATATTCGGGAGGGGTTTCTAGCAACTCTCGATGATAAATTGGGGTATTATCGGCTAAGGCAGTGGCAGGAATTTCTGCTGCAATTTCTCCTTTGAATAATATTCTAACGATGGGTTCTTCTATAACTTCTCCTGCGACTACTGCTTGCAGTTCCCAACGATGAAATATATCAATTAGTTCCTGTTCTCTCCCTTTTTTAGCGACAAATAACATTCGTTCTTGAGACTCAGATAAAAGGTATTCATAGGGAACCATTCCTGTCTCTCGCACAGGGATTTTATCTAAGTCTAATTCTATCCCTACCCCTCCATTTGCAGCCATTTCGGAGGTAGAACAGGTAATTCCGGCTGCTCCCATATCTTGTGCTGCTACTACTGCGCCCGTTTTAAATGCTTCTAAACAAGCTTCAATTAATGACTTTTCTAAGAAAGGATCTCCTACTTGTACAGCAGGGCGATCATCCATTGATTGATCGGTTAATTCTGCACTGGCAAAACTAGCTCCCCCCATACCATCTCTTCCAGTGGTTGAGCCTACATATAATACAGGATTACCTATTCCGGATGCGCCGGATTTAACGATGTCTTCTGTCTCCATTAAACCCAAGGCCATGGCATTAACTAATGGGTTGCCATTGTAAGCAGAATTAAAGTAAATTTCTCCGCCAACCGTTGGCACACCAACACTATTACCGTAATGGGATATCCCTTCAACAACTCCTGAAAAAATGCGTCTGGTTTTGGCATTTTCTAAGTCTCCAAAACGCAAGGAATTTAAACTCGCAATGGGACGCGCACCCATGGTAAAAATATCTCTTAAAATACCGCCGACTCCTGTTGCTGCACCCTGAAACGGTTCCACCGCAGAAGGGTGGTTATGGGACTCAATTTTAAAGGCTAATCTTAATCCTTTGCCTAAGTCAACGACCCCAGCATTTTCTCCTGGCCCCACTAAAATGCGATCGCCTTCTGTGGGAAAATTCTTTAATAAGGGACGAGAATTTTTATAACAACAATGTTCGGACCACATGACCCCAAACATTCCTAATTCCGCTTTATTGGGGTGTCTTCCTAACCGTTTGACAATTTCTTCATATTCAGAGGGTTTGATCCCTTCTGCTGCTATTTCTTCGGGGCTAAAAGGTGCGCTCATAATTTAGAATTTAGAATTTAGAATTTAGAATTGAGATTGTATATTTTGAACTATAACAGAGTTTGCATTTGCTCCCAAGTTAATCTTTTTTCGATATAGTTAGGGTTATTAGGATTATAAGGACTTTGAAGGCGATCAATACTGATAATTTTAGCGTTTTCTGACAGCATAGGAACATCAGGATCGAATTCTGTGGGACGCATTAATGAACTGGAAAACCCCTTGAAGACCATCAATTGATCCATCTCTTCCTCAAGACTAACGGTTATTAATAAGACTTCTTGAGGATATTTAATAGTATATTGTTCGAGTTGTTGTATGGGGGATAATGACATAAGATAATTGATAATTTATGTTTCTTGACTTAACCAGGCGATCGCCTCTCTGATCCATTCTTCTGTGTCAGTATTTTTTAACATCAGATTGTCTTGACTTAAGCTAGAAACGGCTTTATTGATCTCTTCATTAGTATATCCTAATGCTAACAAAGTCATCTCGATATCTTCTAAAATATCTAAGGATGGCATGGCAGAGGTAGAAGTAACTGTGACCCCTACCAGTTTCCGCCATTGTGATAGTTTTGTTTTCAATTCTAAGGCGATTCTTTCGGCTGTTTTTTTGCCAACTCCTGGGGTTTGGGATAAGATTCTAATATTGGCTGTAACAA
Organism: Crocosphaera sp.; assembly: GCA_051439445.1. Lineage (GTDB taxonomy): Bacteria > Cyanobacteriota > Cyanobacteriia > Cyanobacteriales > Microcystaceae > Crocosphaera. Next base: position 18,445 of record JBFRWG010000088.1, on the reverse strand, counting down.
TGGCCTGCACTAATTCTTCTAATCCTAATGTATCAATTAAGGCAATAGCTAATTGTGTGCCAATCCCACTGACACTGATTAATTGACGAAATAATTCTCTTTCTGCTGTTGTCGAAAACCCATAAAGAATTTGATGATCTTCTCGTATTTGTAAATGAGTAAATACTTGAAGATTATCAGGTTGATTTTGAGATATTTCTCTAGCTAATCTTGAGGTTATTTGTAGTTCATAACCGATTTGGTTCACTTCTAAAACCAATACAATTCTGTTATTTGTATTTTTGATGACTTCGATGGGATTTCCTTTTAAATAACTAATCACGGTTTGTAAATTTAATGATAGTGTATAAAGCCAAAATGATTTAATCCTTCTAATATTCCTTGAGCAAAATGCTGTTTTGCTAGATAACGAAATGGGGTTTGATGATGATAATACCATTGTAGAAGTTCGGATTTGGCATTGCTAACAATAATGGCTCTTTCTTCCCCTTTAAATAGACTAATATCGTTACCTGAATCACCACAAACACAGGTTTTATCCGCAGGAATATTCCATTTATTTCTTAAGTATTTTAAGGCTGCTCCTTTTCCTCCATTAATCGGTAAAATATCTAAAGCATAGCTGGCACTATAAATGACTTGGGTTTGCAAATTTTCTCTGGCTAAATCTATTTTTAGTCTAGGAATAACTTCTGGAGCGATCGTCTCGGATAAATAATAGCTAACTTTGAAGGGTGTTTGTTCTGATAAGGGTTGTAAAACTAAGTCAGAAAAGTGACTAGCAAGGGCAAAAACAGAATCTCGATCCCAGTTTTCAGATACTTGATTGGCCCATAATAAATCAAAGTTATCTTGCATAGGATTAAAATAAATTTCTGTCCCTACTGAGGTCATTAAAGCATCTGGAGATAATAAGGATTTTTCTTCATTGAGTTGATGATATAATTGCAGCGATCGCCCAGTAGAATAAACAATTTTTATGCCATATTTTCTCCGTTTTTTGTCTAGAATTTCATTAAGCCTTATTAAGGCTGTATCGTCACCAATCAAGGTATCATCGAGATCAGTCACTAATAAGAAGTTTTCCATTTATATTTATACGTTATCATTATTTTATAAGTCCAGGATTGATCATAACATCAGCTAAAATCATTTGCTTAACAGACTTTAAAGAAGTTTACATTCTGTCTAGATTATGATGGGTGATCGGTTTTTCAGATGATTAAAAAGAAGTGAGAACTTTCAATATCTAATATTAATAGAGCAAGCCATAACAATCCTTAATATTCTTTTTGATTATCTTCTCGAAGGGTTGGTTCTCTTCGTTTCTGCTAATTTGATTGTGGAGTAGTACCAGAAAGGGACGATTTTTTCTTACAATAGGAATTAAAGCCATCCTAAATTATGTTATGACCCAAATCAACAGTCAACCTCCTACCGAAGCTGAAAAGGACGCTTATCTCAACGAAATACCCGATGAAGTAGAGATGTCTTTGCTGGATCATCTTCAAGAACTGCGAATGCGGATTTTTTATGCTTTAATTGCCGTGGGGGTTGGCATGATTGGCTGTTTTATTGTGGTTAAACCGTTGGTGAGATGGTTAGAAGGTCCGGCCCAAGGCGTTCAATTTTTACAATTAGCCCCAGGAGAGTTCTTTTTTGTCTCTATTAAAGTCGCAGGTTATAGTGGTTTATTGCTTGCCAGTCCGTTTATTCTTTATCAAATTATTCAGTTTGTTTTGCCTGGTTTAACCCGTGGAGAACGTCGCTTATTAGCACCGGTTGTCTTGGGTTCTAGTATCCTATTTTTTGCTGGTATTGGCTTTTCTTATTATGCTTTGATTCCGGCTGCTTTAAGGTTTTTTATTGCTTATGGTGCGGATGTTGTCGAACAAGCTTGGTCGATTGATCGTTATTTTGAATTTGTTTTATTATTAATGTTTAGTACAGGAATTTCTTTTCAAATTCCGGTGATTCAATTAATATTAGGACAATTGGGTATTGTTTCATCCCAACAGATGTTAAAAGGTTGGCGTATCGTTGTTTTGGGATCGGTTATTTTAGGGGCAGTTTTAACTCCCTCCACTGATCCGTTAACTCAATCTTTATTAGCTAGTGCTGTGTTAAGTTTATATTTTGGTGGCATTGGTTTGGTTAAATTAAGTGGTAAATAAGCTCATGGGAATTGATAGAGATAATTTCCAAACTATCTCTACAGGGTCGATTGTCAAGATTTCTCAATAAAAATTTGTATAAGACTGGTTCTTCTCAAGAAAAAGAGCGGATAATCTCGCGGCGCGACGGTGAGATTATCCGCACCAAACAAAGGGAATTGCTATATGGATAGAGTATTCTAATAACATTAGGATCAAAGAAAATTAACGTTCTAGAACTTCTCCAGTAGCAGCGTGAATGTCTGGGGAAATATTAATCAAACTATTAGCTTGATCTTTTAACCAGCACACAGGATAACCGTCACGACCAATCCCCTGTGGATTATAAGTGTACGCTTGACAGTTAGGATCGCTTGCACAAATTTGTAGACACTCTTCTAAATTGGTACCTCTGACGTTATCGTAATCACCACCACGATGATCCTTGTCAAAATTAACTGTTAAAATGGGGTTAGCATGAGCAGACTGAGTTAATAAGGGAAAATTCCCGATTGTTGAAAAGCTAATGCTTAGGATGCAAATAACACCTAAAATTACACTAAAAAATCGATTGGTCAAAGATTTTCCTGACATCGTCTTAACTCCTTTGAAGTTTCAAGCAGCATTATCTCATTGTTTATGACCTGTTTAAGGGGAATTGATTGATTTCAACATAAAACTTTATAAGTTTAAGTTAGATTTAAGTTTCAATTATTTTGCCGTAAAGCGAAGTAATTAAAACTTTTGGACTTTTAATGTTTAAAGACTTTAAACATTAAGGAGCTTTAAAACGAAGATGATCAATATAAACCTAAAATTGAACTAGCTTCAGAAATCATCACAGAACTAATAGACTTTGGTTTTGAGATTAAGTTAGTTTTAGCCGATAATCTATATGCAGAAAGTAGCTCATTTGTTAGAACTTTAGATAAATATAAATTACCTTGGATTCTCGCTATTAGAAGTAATCATGGAGTCTGGATGCCAAAGATTCAAAAAAGAGGCTTTAGAAAAGCACATTTAGCTATATTTAAAGACAATTGATTAATGGCGATCGCTGTTTTCAACTTAGGACAGGAGTATGTATTTTATGAGAGTTGTAGAATAGCGATCGCCATTCGATTATGTAAAATTTTTATTAACTTTTTGCATCTAGTGTCTTTTTTATGCTTATTTAAAATTTTCTGTATAAATAGTTACATTTTGTTAAAATAATTTGTTAATTTAGATACTTTTTTTACAATAGAGTTATGAAAAATTGACATACAGGATAAAGCAATGCACATTAATGTTCATGATGACAGCAACCAACAAAATCATGTTGTCGCTACCAATCGAACCCTACACAAGCAAAAAGAGAACCCCGTGATGATAGTTTTATGGGTGCTTTTAGGTTCATTTGTTCTAGGTTCTTTACCTTTAATTTATGGGTTTAACTTGACTTCATCTTCAACAGAGGCTCCGACGGTTCCCCATGAGGGTGTATTGTGGAATAGTGTAGGAGAATAATTTATTGGTATTATTTCTTGACAATATTCTGTAGGGGTTTAACACTGTTAAACCCACCATACTGTTAAATACCAACCCATCAAAAACTATTAATTTAACGAAAACCCAATAATTATTAAATCTCATTACATTCAACCCTAATAGACAACACAGAAAATGATGGGCATAATAATATTATGTCCTTACAATGCTCTGCAATCATAGACGTAATGCTATATTATCAATAATTATATAATCATCTAATACTGAATTTTTCTTCTAAAAATGCAGCTACTTGTAAGATTTTTAATTCTTGATAAGGTGCAGCAATTAATTGCACACCTAACGGTAATTTATTTGCTCTTAAGATGGGAAAAGATAACACAGGAAGACCAATAAAAGATAAAGGTTGAGTAAACCTTCCTAAGTTGGGACGGATCAATATTTCTTCTCCATTAATAATCATTCTTTCTTGTCCTAATGGGGTAGCAACACAAGGAGTTGTGGGAGCAATAATCACATCAACTTCTTTAAAAATGTCTCTAACTTGATCTCGATACCAACGTCGAAATCTTTGCGCTTGTATGTACCAACTATTCGGAATAAAAGCCCCAGCTAAAAAGCGATCTCTCGTCGCTGGATCAAAATCATGAGGACGCAGTTTTAAATTTTTGAAATGAAAATTAGACCCTTCGCAAGCAGTAAGAATATAAGCAGCAACCCTCGCTCTATGTGCTTCTGGAATATTAATTATTTTCTCTGTATTTAATACCTTAGCTACTATTTCAACTACTTCTAAAGCTTCTATTTCTGCCCCTTCTTGAAAATAGTCACCAGCGACAGCAATTTTTAAATCATCAATACCATTATTGAAGTCATAAAAACAAAATTGAGGAGATAAAGAAGTACAAACAGGATCGCTTTTATCTTCACCTTGTAAAACATCAAAAATAGCAGCCATATCTCGCACCGAACGAGTGAAGCCACCGATGTGATCTAAACTATTAGAAAATAAAACCGTACCAGCCCTCGATAACCTTCCATAAGTCGCTTTTAAGCCCAAAACACCACATAAAGCAGCAGGAACACGAATTGATCCATTCGTATCTGATCCCAAAGAGAAGGGAACTAAATTAGCAGCAACAGCAACAGCAGAACCCCCTGAAGAGCCACCAGAAATCTTCGTTAAATCATGAGGGTTTGGAGTCGCACCATAATGGCTATTTTCTGTTACAAAACCGTAAGCATATTCATCCATATTCAAAGCACCTACTAAGATAGCTCCTGCTGCTTTTAATTTCTTAATTGCAGTCGCATCTTGAGACGCTGGAGAATTTTCTTGATTGATTTTTGCTCCTGCTAATGTAGTCAAACCTTCAATATCAAAGAGATTTTTAACAGCAAAAGGTACACCCCTTAATAAACCCAGAGTGTTTCCTTTCTCAACTTCCTCATCAACCTTGTTTGCTTGTTCCAAAGCTTGCTGATTTAGAATCGTTGTAAAACAATTTAAACTAAGGTTTTGCTGCTCAATTTTCTGTATAATATCAGTAATAACTTGAGTTGCTTTAATCTCCTTATTTTGTATTTTTTGACTTAAGGCGATCGCATCTAAAGAATCAAGATTCATGGTTCAAAAATTGGAGCAGCTTCAATGGTTTCAGGAAGTTCAAACTCAGTGACTAAAGTTGAAATTTCCGCAATTCTCGTCAAATTATCAATGACTCCTGGCATAAATTCAGGGGGAATCGGTAAATTAATAATTACCGAAGTTTGTTCAATGTATTCTTTGATATTCATATTCTGATTCTTCATGACTAATTATTGGCTATTTTCTTTATTTTTGTTCCTATTGCGATTAACCCAATCGTGAGTAATCCGACAATTGTTTTAGGTTCAGGAATTCCTAATGATTCAAACGCTAATTCACTAATTAACTGATTTCCTAATTCTGTTGGATGACGATTATCCCAAAATAAAAACTCATTAGGATTCTCACAAACTTCAAAAGTATTTAAATTTAAACAAGCATCAGTTACATTAGTAAAAATAGGGAAAGGATTTTGAATCGTATCATCAACCAGTGTATTAATATCAATAGGAATTAGATTTGTTTCTGATGAAAAACTAGATAATAGACTGGATAAACCATTATTATGAGCTAAAGTTAAATCATTTAAACAATCACCATCAAATTGATTATCATCGGGGCAAATTCCGTCTACAGATTGATTATTTTCAGGGATATCTCCTAAATTAGGTAAATTGAAAACCATAATATGTTTAGCCCCAATTCCCACTAAAGAATTGATAGCCATTTCTATATTACTTAGAGTTTGATCAGAGTTGTCAAAAGGGGTAAATACTATACTATTTGTTGGTAAATAATCATTTGCTCCTGCCCAAATCGTATAAAGTGCGTTAGGATCAGCCCCAGGATTCTTAACAGTAAAATTATTAATTTGTTGTTGTAAACCAACTAAAGGTAATCCTGGCAATCTGGTGTCCAAAGTATTATCAAATCCAGTGGTTGCCCCTCCGAAAGCGAAATTAACTAAAGGAATGTCTAACCTTTGAGAAAGAAGTTCTATCCAACTTAGTCCGTTAGAAAAGCGTCCCATAAAATAAGGGGGACTTGGGGGAAAGGTTTGGGTTCCTCCTATCGCTTCAAAAAAAACTTGATTGAGATTTCCTGTATCGGATAAACTATCTCCAAATCCGTAAATAGCTGAAAAATTAGCAGCTATTGCAGAAGAAGATATTACACTACTGAGACTGACAATAGAAGCTAATAAAAATAGTCTTTTCATCACATTAAATATATAATCGAATGGATCTACATAATAATCAAACTTTGGTTGTCATAAAGATTTTTTCATCTTAATTTAATTACGAAGCTGTTCAACTTAACTATAGACAGATTACAACCTGTCCAAGGGTAGCAACATTCTACGAATCAGATGCGTCATGATCGCAGACATGGACACACTCTATTTTGTGCTTGTCCTGTTGTGATGATGCAAGGTTAGAGACTATGAAACTCACACTGATTGGTAAACTGGTTGCTGTTACTGCTTTCGCGTTGACTGGTATGGCCCCTTGGTTTCCTTCTCACGCATCTCCTTTTGATGAACAAGAAGTTAACCAGGATGATTATATTGCGATCGCTAGACCTTACGGGGATAATAAATACGATTTACTGGTTTTACGACAGATACCAGGACAGCGTCAGTGTTGGCAAGAACAACAATCAAACTCAGTCACGACCATTGACCCCTTACTACTCAATTTTAACTTTGCCGGTAGTTGTCAACGCAGTACCGATAGTAACGGTTATTCTATTCGCATTGATGGGGAAGATTTTGGTTTAGACTATCTTTTAAGAGTGGTCAGACGAAATGATGAACTGGTCTTAGTGGGAAGTCATCGCACCAACCCCACTGAACCCAATATTGTCATTGGTAGAACCCAAGGAATTACTTCAGGGTTTTTAAAGATTGACTTAGATCCCGGTTGGCGATTCACCCAACGAGCTTACAATGGCAGAGTCTTAAGTCATGTCTACATCACCGGAGATAGCACCGCTATTCTAGCCCAACCCTCAACACAAGATGAGGTTATCTCCGAATCTGAGAACGAACAGACCTTTACTGCACAAACTCAACCCTCTCGTCCCCCTTACCGTTATCAACCCACCCCAGTGTCTCCAGGTAATAGTCTTTCCTCTCCAACTCCCTCTAGTCGCAATGAACCCCCACCCTTACCCAGTTTTTCCGAGCTTCCTCCCCTAGAACCCCCAACCACTAAAAGTGTTAATGCTCTGGTGCCTCCTCCCCCCCCTAACGCAGTTAATACAGGACGTAGTGGAGTCGCAGCATCATCAGGTTCCACCACAACCCCCAATAAAAACTCTAAAGGGTATCGGGTTGTGGTTGCAGTGAATAGTAGTCAGGATAAGACTCGTGTGCGATCGCTGTTTCCTGAAGCCTTTTCCACCTCTTATCAAGGTCGTTCCATGTTACAAGTGGGATTATTTAGTGATAAAGATAATGCTCAAAAAGCCGAAAAAAGTCTGAGAAGTATTGGTTTAAAGCCGATTATTATCCAATAAACAAATTTTAGGGAGCAATATGTAATGCATATTATTCCCTAAATAACTCTCTTTTCAGTAATCCAGCAGGGATAATTAAGCTTATTTTCTAGCTAGAATAGTGACGCAATCATATTTTTTTTCGTTTTTTTCTAAAAAAGTAGATGCTAAAACTTTCCAAGCCTGTTGTTTAGAATTTTTTTTGGGGAATGGAATCGGTTTAGCCTTATTATCAATAATTCTCTCATAAATATTTGCTTCAGTATTTATCCAAGCATTACTGAATTCCCTACAATATCCTGACCAGAAAATTTCTTCAACTTTAAAGTTTGCTTTTTCAACTATTTTTGTTAAATTTGAAGAATTAAAAAAATTCAAATGTCTGGGAATATCAAGCATTTCCCATGTCACTCCTGTGGAAGTCAAGAATTTTGATTCATTATTAGGAACTTGACAAAGTAAAACACCACCTGAACGCAGCATTTTATAAGCATTAGTAAGTGCTGTTAATGGATTAAGGCAATGTTCTAAAACATGATTAATAATTATTAAATCAAATTGCTTACTTAAAATCTCATCAGGTATATCTTCTGCTGTCCCTAAATAAACATCGAAGTCTTTTTTAAAAGCTAAAGAATTAGCATTTGGCTCAATTCCAAAAACTGAATAACCCATTTGTGAAAGATCAGATAATAAATTCCCACTACCACAACCAATTTCACAAATATCTACTATTTTGTTACCAAAAAATTGATGAATCCATTGTCCATCAATGGAGATTCCTTTATCAAATCGCCAAGCAATATTTAATCTTAGTTTATCAAGAATGGTTGTTGTTCCAGCATCAGCAAAATGCCCTCCACTTTGAGTATAATATTGGGGCAAATCATAGAAACTGCGTACTGATAATACATCGGGACGAGGCTTAACTTCTGCGTAACCACATTCTTTGCACTTATAGACTCGATGATATTCAATTGTCTTTCCTGTTTTACAGTCAATAGGCATACTTAACCAAAATGTCATATCATGACCACATACTGGACATTGATAGATTTCTGTTTTTATTGATTGATTTTGGGTGTTTTTCATCACTGGAATTAGCTTCTGTTCATATCAGTAGTTTTCTTAAGATTGTACAATAAGAACACCTACCCACATAAATGTAGGTAGGCAAAAATGTACCGTTCAAAGTTGTCTAAACAGCTTAGAATGCACGGTTATTGGGCTTATGAACGATGAAACTCATGGTTTGACACTGTTTAATATTGTCAAAACCAATGACACGAATATAAGAATTAGGATTTTCAGAACGACATTCGCGTATTTCAGCTAACACTTGTTGAGCAGTAGCATTACCGAACATGGGTAACTTCCACATTGTCCAGAAGTGAGTCTCAGGTTTGGGATCTTCTTCAAACTCAATCCCAGGAATCATTCCTTGATCCAACACATTTTGAATTTGAAGAACAATTTGTTGGTCAGTTAAAGGGGGTAAATAGGAAAGGGTTTCGTAACGACGCTCTTTAGGTAATGTTTTCATTGTTGGTTGATTCCTATCTCAAGTTAATCACAGTTAGAAGTTGAGTCATCATTCTCTGACTCAGAAGAATTTGAGGATACGGAAGAAGAACGGGTAAGCCTCTCCAATAGCTGACGACGGTGTTCTACATTCGCCTGACTCATGCGGTGTCTTACCATCTGAGGCATAAATTCCATCACCTCAGAAGCCAGATATTCTCGTACTTTGAGAATACGCATGACTAACTCCTTATCTTCACCCATTAACCCCTCAATAAAGGCTTCCCCTTTTTGAATATTATGAGAAGTTGTATATTGTCGTAGCCAGATGGCCTGTTTGGGGTTGGTTTCCGATAATTGATCAAGAATTACACGAACCGCTTGATATGTCAGGTAATTTTGGATCACTTCGGCAGTGTCGTTAGCTATTTTTTTGGGATACATAAACGCCTACCTGTCCCTCCTCGGACACAGTTGTTAGTTTTTAGTGTTTTATATTCCCTAAAAGCTAACAATTATCCCAAAATTAGAGTGTATCCATTGCCTCAAACTCGAATTTAATTTCTTTCCAGAGTTCACAAGCTGCTTTTAGTTCAGGGCTCCAGGCACAAGCTTCGCGGATAACTTGGTTACCGTCTTCACCAGATAAGGAACGTCCTTCGTTACGAGCTTGGATACAAGCTTCAAGAGCTACACGGTTAGCAGTTGCACCAGGTGCGTTACCCCAGGGGTGTCCTAAAGTACCACCACCGAACTGTAAGCAAGAGTCGTCGCCAAAGATTTCAACTAAGGCAGGCATATGCCATACGTGGATACCACCGGAAGCAACAGGCATGGTGCCAGGCATAGAAGCGTAGTCTTGGGTGAAGAAAATACCGCGAGAACGATCTTCTTCAACGTAGTCTTCACGCATGAGATCAACAAATCCCATAGTGATGCCTCTTTCCCCTTCTAATTTACCGACAACGGTTCCAGAGTGGAGGTGATCACCACCAGAGAGACGTAAACACTTAGCTAAAACGCGGAAGTGAATACCATGATTTTTCTGACGGTCAATTACTGCGTGCATCGCACGGTGGATGTGGAGTAATAAACCGTTGTCACGACAGAATTTAGCTAAGGTGGTGTTAGCAGTGAAACCACCAGTGATGAAGTCGTGCATAACGATGGGGGTGCCGATTTCTTTGGCGAACTCAGCCCGTTTCATCATTTCTTCACAAGTACCTGCGGTAACGTTGAGGTAGTGACCTTTAACTTCGTTGGTCTCAGCTTGTGATTTTTCGATGGCTTCTTGTACGAACAAGAAGCGATCACGCCAACGCATGAAGGGCTGAGAGTTGATGTTTTCGTCGTCTTTGGTGAAGTCTAAACCACCCCGTAAACATTCGTAGACGGCACGTCCGTAGTTTTTAGCAGATAAACCTAATTTGGGCTTAATGGTACAACCTAAAAGGGGACGACCATATTTGTTTAATTTATCCCGTTCAACGGTGATCCCGTGAGGAGGTCCTTGGAAGGTTTTGATTAACGCAACGGGGAAACGAATATCTTCTAAACGTAAGGCCCGTAAGGCTTTGAACCCGAAAACGTTACCTACTAAAGAGGTGAGAACGTTGGTAACTGATCCTTCTTCAAATAGGTCTAAAGGATAAGCAATGAAGCAGAAATACTGGTTATCTTCGTTAGGAACAGACTCGATGTCATAACAACGACCTTTGTAACGATCTAAGTCGGTTAAATTATCGGTCCAAACCGTTGTCCAGGTTCCAGTTGAAGATTCTGCTGCTACGGCTGCACCGGCTTCTTCAGGAGGAACACCCGGTTGGGGGGTCATGCGGAAGCACGCAAGTAAATCGGTATCTTTTGGTGTGTAGTCGGGGGTGTAATAGGTTAAGCGGTAGTCTTGAACACCGGCATTAAACCCTGCTTTTGTGGCCTGTGCCATATTGTTATTCCTCCATGAATGGGCATCGTTAATTTCTCATTTATCAGTTTGTAAGTCGGTTCCCCTGACCTACCAGTAATAGAGAAAATTTTAGAAAGTTATGCGGTCGCTCAAAGTCGCTTGTAGCAAACCGTTTATTCACTTATCTGCTTTTCGAGTCCTTATCATATCACGATAGTTAGACTCTTTTAACATTCTTTTTTCTCTTTCTTAGGGAATTTTTCATTACAATTTGTAGACGCTCTGATTAATTTAACTAATGAGTGTTTATGCTCTGATTCCTCTTCACTCATTTAGTTTTCGTCTATATCAGACATGGGATCATTTATCCTAAAAAATTTATAAATAGTTACATAAGTTTTCTTGATGCTCTGAGTAAGATTGCTTAATTATTGAGAGATAAGCAACAAGATTCCTTGTCAGTATTAATAACCCTTGGTTTAATATAGATTTATTTCTATGTATTGCGGGTTACTAATTGGTTTTTTAGAATGTACATAGTTTTTTCAAGTATCTTTACGTTAAATCGCCATAAACTGTTGCTTTTTGTTGTTATAAGTAAAATAAAGTAAAGATTAGATAAGTTTTGAGAACACATTAATTTGTTTTGAGTGAATTAAGTTACAAGGGAATTAAATCGCAACAGTAGTAGATGAATAATAGTAAAATCACGTTTTCTCTGTATATAAGCTTTCATTATTTTTGAATTGAGTTATTGATTATCTTTATAATCTCAGGAGGTTTTAATGAATTTATTTCTGATATACTCTCGAAATGATTGGTATTATAAGTGGCTAAATAATCAATATTTTTCTCTAAACACAAAGCAGCAAGACGAATATCAAAAATTTTGGCTGAAGTGATATTATTATCAACAGCTAATTCTAAAATTTTCTTAATTGTTGATGTAGTGGGGTAGAGAATTTCAAAATTATCATTCAAATAGACATTATTGATTAAATCACTTGTTTGCCAAGGAGTTAAACATTCTCCTTTTGTCTTTGTATATAAACTTTCATGATTTTTAACAGATAACTAAATTGAACCAATACTTTCTATTATCAACCAATATTCTTCTTTATGTTATGATTAAAGAGTAAAAAAGTTTAGAGATAATTATTATGTGGTGGCGTTTTTCTAGATTAGATAGAATTGAAGAGAATATGGAAAAAATACAGCAAAATATTAAAGAAATCGCTGAAATTAGTGCTGCAACAAATAGGAGAATTGATCGCTTTGTTGAAGAAATTCGAGAAGAAAGACAAAAAGATCGAGAACGTACTGAACAACTACAACGATCAGTCGAATATTTATTAAGTAAAGATAATTGATAAGTGATAATTGAAGCAATAATATCTATTTTTTACGTATTTAGTTATTGTCACCCTATTAGCTTAAAATAGTCGTTTATTTTATATTGTAGTTAAAACCTAAAAAAGTAGGGTGGGAATGACTACCCTACAGTTATTATAGGAGAATTGATCAACCGTTACTTTTGTGGTAAAATCTTACCAATGGTCAAATTTTCAGGTATAAAAGTAGCTTTTGCAACTCGTTGAATATCGCCATAAGTTACTGCTTCAATGGCCTTTAATTGTTGAAATAAATTACGCCAACTTCCTGTTTTTACTTCGTATTCAACTAAGGCTTTTCCCATACCCAGATTAGAGTCTAAAGAGCGTAATAAGCCGGCTCTTAGTTTATTTTTAACCCGTTGTAACTCTTGCTCAGAAATGGATTTTGTTTTCAATTTTTCTAGTTCTAAAGATAAAGCTTTAGCTACATCTTCTATCGATGCTTGGGGAGAAGATTGAGCATAAAATAACATCAAACTTGGATATTTATTTGCAGGAAAACCACTAAATCCTTCAGCGAATAAAGCCACTTTTTTCTCTTCCACTAATGACTTATATAAACGAGAAGTTCTCCCAGAACTTACTAACGTCGAAATAACTTGATAAACTGCACTATCAGGATGACTTAAAGCCGGAATATGATACCCTTCTAAATACCAAGGTTGAGAGGCTAATTTTAAGGTCACTTCACGGGTTTCTGTTTGTTTAGGTTCTATTTTAGTCACTTGAGGAGGTTCAGGTTTAGCAGCATAACGGCCAAAATAAACTTGGGCTAACTGTTTAACTTTTTCGGGATTCACATCACCTACAATAGAAATTGTTAGGTTATTTGGCCCATAATAAATATCAAAAAAATCTCGAACATCTTGGCGAGTTAAATTGCGAATATCTTCGTTATAACCAATGGTGGGACGTTGATAAGGATGCTCTGTAAAAGCAGTTCCTAAAAAAGCTTCTACCATTTGGCCAATGGGACTATTTTCTGTCCGCATTCTACGTTCTTCTAAGATGACTTTTTGCTCTTTATAAAACTCCCGAAAGATAGGAGCTAAAAAACGGTCTGATTCTAGGGACATCCATAACTCTAATTTATTAGCGGGAAAGCTATAAAAATAAAGGGTAGCATCGGGGGTTGTCTGAGCATTAATATTAATCCCCCCTGCGGTTTCAACAATACGGCCAAAGGCATTTTGTTTAACATAATTAGCTGCCTCTGCTTGTACTGTTTCAAAGGTTTTAGTTAAGGTTTTGATGTCTGCTTCATTTCCTGCTTTTTTAGCTGCTTTGAGTTCATTAAACACTTGATCTAAACGAGCTAAAACTTCCTTTTCTTGAGTATAATTCGTCGTACCAATTTGTGTTGTTCCTTTAAAGGCTAAATGTTCTAAAAAATGAGCTACCCCTGTTTTTCCATCGGGTTCATCAGTTCCCCCAACATCAGCATAGGTGACAAAAGAAACTACTGGTGCATCATGATTTTCCATGATAATAAATTTCATGCCATTATCTAAGGTAAATTCTGTGACTTTCTCAATAGCACGATTCAAATAAGGGGTAATAGAAGAGGTTTGAGCAAAAGCAGGAACACTTTCCCAGAGTAATAGAAAAAGACAAAAAAGGCTAAGACAATAACCAATGAGACGAGATGACTTCCACAATTTAATGATCATAGAGATTAGAGAAATCGGTAAGGATTAATAGATTCTTCTCTAGCATATCAAAATTCTCTGTCTTCTATTGTTTGACTGAAAAAATATACAATCTACTTTGTTGCTTAAACTCATTATTTATTAAAATCAACTAATAGCAGAAGCAAAAATTTGCTTTTTTTCCAATTTATGTTAGACTGTAGCTAAATGTAACCAAATAGTTGTTAACTCATTTGATCGCTTTCTTATGATTATATCGAATACTAAAAAATTCATCTTTATTCATATTCCTAAAACAGCCGGAACTTCAATTCACAGATCACTTGATGAATATAATGATCTCAAGCATAGTAGGTTATTTAAAGCCCTAGAAAGGCGGACAGGGTTAAAGATTTATGCCACCACTTATCTGGGAAAACTAAGAAAAATTAACGATTTGAAAGGGGGTAGTCATGGAATGCTTAAACACGTACAACAACTTATCCCACAAGAGATGTATATAGAGTATTTTAAATTTGCTGTAGTTAGAAATCCCTGGTCTTACAGAGTTTCCATGTTTAATTTTATAAAAAATACTCAGACTCATCCTCTTCATAATGTTATTCAGAATTTGTCATTTCAAGAATTTATAGAATGGCTAGTTGATGACAATGGAGCAACAGGAAAAATAAAAGGACAGACTGAGTTTATCATTAATCAAAATGGTAAGTTTGAATTAAATTATTTAGCTAGATTAGAAACTATAAATCAAGATTTTCCAGTCATTTTTCAAAAAATAGGGATTACCGCTAAACTCTCTAAAAAAAATGTTTCAACTAAGAAAGATTATAGAACCTATTATAATGATAAAACAGCCTCATTAATAGCGGACTTTTCTAAAGAGGATATCGAAAACTTTGGATATAATTTTGATGGAATTGACACCACAAAAAAAAGTCGATTTCCCATAAGTCAGTTAATAGAGTGAAACTGAGTTGAACTAGGCATTATGTACTATTCAACAATAAGAAAACATAGTTAAATAATAGAACATTGAGCAAAAAGCTTTATACAATCTTCCTAACCAGGAGAGTTAATCCATTGAATATTCATGACCTTTAACTATGGACGGGAAATTTGTGGTAATTTAAGCACAGCCCAATCACGGGAATGGTTAATTACTAATGGTATTGGAGGCTATGGTTGTGGGACAATTTCAGGAGTCATCACCCGTTGTTATCATGGGTTATTGATCGCTGCGTTGAACCCTCCCCTCAAGCGAACGTTATTGTTATCTAAACTCGATGAAACCATTCAATATGATTATCAAACCTATTCTTGTTTTACGAACCGTTGGTTTGATGGGACAATCTCTCCTCAAGGCTATTTGAATATAGAGAGTTTTCGCTTAGAAGGGAGCATACCGGTTTGGACTTTTGCTTGTGGGGACGCACTGATTGAAAAAAGAATTTGGATGCAGCAAGGTGAAAATACCACCTATACTCATTATACCTTCAAACGGGGCAGTAAATCCATACAACTATCCATTAAAGCCTTAGTGAATTATCGAGATCATCATGGCACAACCCAGTCGGGACAGTGGAAAATGTTGGTAGAGGAAGTCCCCCAGGGGGTTTGTGTCACTCCTTATGCTGAAGCAACACCTTTTTATCTCTGGGGTGATAAAGGAGAAGCTACCCTCAATTATCATTGGCATCTAGGCTATGATTTGTCTATGGAACGCTATCGCGGCTTATGGGATCGAGACGATCATTATAATGCTGCCACCTTTAACCATATCCTCGAACCGGGAGAGTCTTTAACCCTTGTGGCCAGTACCCACCAGAAAACATCTCTGGATGGGAAAAAAGCATTACAAGAACGCTACGATTATGAAGAAAGGTTACTCAAACGCTGTGATGATAGTTCCCTACCTTGGGTGAAACAATTAGTCTTGGCGGCTGATCAATTTATTGTCAATCGCGCTTCACCCCATAACCCTGATGGCAAAACCATTATTGCAGGATATCCCTGGTTTGCTGACTGGGGAAGGGATACGATGATCGCTTTACCTGGATTAACCCTCACCACAGGCCGCCCTGATATTGCCCACGATATTCTCAGTACCTTTGCCAAATATTTAGACGGGGGAATGTTACCTAATGTTTTTCCTGATGATAACCAAACCCCTCAATATAATACAGTCGATGCCATTCTTTGGTATTTTGAAGCTATCCGTGCCTACTATACTGTCACGGGAGATATTACTTTATTAAAAGAACTCTATCCCCTCTTACAAGATGTTATTCAATGTCATCGGGAAGGAACTCGTTACAATATTCATCTCGATAGTGATCATTTAATTTATGCTGGTCAAGAGGGAACTCAGTTGACTTGGATGGATGCAAAGGTAGGAGAGTGGGTAGTGACCCCTCGACATGGTAAACCCATTGAAGTTAATGTCCTTTGGTATAATGCTCTAACCATTATGATCGAAATTGCAGATATTTTAGGACAACCCACAGGACAATATAAAACCATGGCTCGCCATACCCATGCAGGGTTTCAACGCTATTGGCATCCTTCTTTAAAATACTGTCACGATGTCTTAGATAGTCCCACCGGTCATGATAAGTCGATGCGGCCCAATCAAATTTTTGCAGTTTCCTTACCCCAAAGTAAAACCACCCCTCCTCTATTAAAACCAGAACAACAAAAGTCGGTAGTAGATACAGTGGCTAAGATGTTAATTACATCCTATGGACTGCGATCGCTTTGTACCACTCATCATCAATATAAGGGTCGCTATGGAGGGGATCAAGTATCGAGGGATGGTAGTTATCATCAAGGAACGGTTTGGGCCTGGTTGATCGGTCCGTTTGTGGAAGCCCATTGGCGGGTTTATGGCGATCGCAGTTTGGCCAATAGTTTCCTCGAACCCATGAATAATCATCTTGATGATGGTTGCATTGGTAGTATTAGTGAAATTTTTGATGGGGATGCACCCATGACTCCCAGAGGATGTTTTGCTCAAGCTTGGAGTGTGGGGGAAATTTTGAGAGTTTGGGCCAAAATCAATGAGTAATTCTCAAGTTCAGGGGCTGTGTTTTAAAAGCCCCGTTAGTCTATTCTTCTTCGCCTTCCTTTTTTGAACTGGGGGAAGCCTTATAGATTGCATCGAGTTGTTGTCTAGCATCTTCAACACTCACAGAACGCATCACTAATAAAGGTTCATTAATAGGTTTCCCTCGATCATCTAGTAGTTCAGGATGGATTGTTTTTTGACTACTTTTCCATTTTTTGCCTTTTGCCGACGAGCCATCCCGTCGCTCAGGATAGCGACGTTGAGAGTCCATACTAACCGTAATTAAACTGCGAATAAGATTACTCACTGCCAGAAAGGCAATAATAGTAAACGCCACGATGTAAATTAAATGTAACATTTGAAGTCCTCCGATAGAACATCTGGTTCTCCCAGGTGTTATAACAAAAATATTTCAAGCAACGTAAGCTTTTCTTAAGATTATCTCTAACTAGCTTATCAAGAATTGTTGATCACAATAGGGATTGTTGCATCAATTAACAACCCCTAGTCGATTAAGCAATGGGGGGATTTTCTTGTTTATGTGATCGCCATTTCATCGAAACTTGCCAGCATTCAGCCACTAACTTATGCCAAGGAACTAATGCCCTCGTGTCGATCCCCGCTTGTTTTCCAGTAGCTTGAAACATGATTTTAGCGGTTCGCACTTCTTGTTCATTGCGTTTAACCCTTTCTAAGAGTTCGCTTTGTTCTTCAAGGGATAAAAAAGTGATTCGTTCTGACTCTAATAAATGACGAGCGCGAGAAAACCAGTATTGAAAGTCTTCTAATAAAGGTTCGAGAATGGTTTTGAGCAGTTCTTGCTCGGTGGGGCTATTAGGGGACATCATACTAAAATTTGGATTTTTATTTATACTGCAATCTTAACGTTTTTTACATTTATCTACATTCTTTTCAAGGGCCTAACGCTAAAATGGAAAACGGGTAAAATTTTAAAATACAATTTCATCTCGAAGCTTTTGAAACATAATACGGGTTGCAGTAAAGCTTATTCTAGTTATTGCGTCTTTTCCCTTAGCTTTGTCTGTTTCCTTGTAATTATCCCATTTTTCGCCTAATTTTTCACCTAAATCGTTTTTGAGTCTTGATCTTTGAGAACACACACGACTTAAGCACCACATGAACATCTTTGACCGTAACAGCTTAGATCCTGACCATTTTA
>JBFRWG010000087.1:0-11926 GCA_051439445.1 Crocosphaera sp. | reverse complement strand
AACTTGCTGAGAGTGATCTAAAATTTTGTGTAAAGAGGAAAATTAGAGAGTAAAACGTTCAGGAAAAAGAATGGCAAAACGTGATGCAGCAGCAGTCCAATCTTGAATAGGACGTTGCTATTTCTTACTAATATTCCTCATTGACAAATATAATAGCTTGAAAACAGAATCTTCATCAGGAAAAACAGCTTTTGTTTTAATAATTAACAAAAAAATACAGGATTTACATTTAGCTTAACCGTAACAACAGTATTAAGCATAATGCAACTATTTACTGCGCCAGACAAGCCAATTTTGGGGACTTTCTCTTAGGGGTTGGGGCTACCCTTGGTGTAGGAGTAATTGTTGAGGGAAATAGACAGGATGCAGAGCGAAAATATCGTCCTTTTTCTCCTAAAGAGGAATATTTTAGAGGTGTACAAGATAGAGTTAATAGGTTGACGCGGTGACAAGAGTTGGAACAGCCTTACCGTCAGGGATTTAGAGATCAGCGATCGCTTTTTAAAATGAATTTTGCTCCAAGAGTAAACAGTACAAAAAGTTTATCTAGCCGAGAAAATCTTTAATTCTTAGAAATGAACAGCAATTATACCCAGAAAAATGATAAGAAGATTTTGTAAGTATCGTTATCTTTAGACCAGAAGAACCTTAGTTTATTATAACCAATTTAGATAACCCATCAGAAGTTATAAAATATTATAAAATGAGGGTTGCAATTGAAGCTATGTATAGAAGTAATCGTGACAAATTTTGCCTTCATTATAACAACTTGAGTTATCATAAACTGCTTAATCATCATCGCCACTTATTAAAAAAGTTAATTTTTTAGTCAACTCAGATTCTCAAACCTTGGTTTGATCCGTTTTTTCCAATTCTTGTCACCCCGTCAAATGTTTGACTTTATAATGATTGGTTTGTTCTATCCGATAAAATTTTGTTGACTCAAACAGACAAATTATTTTTGAAGCAAGTCGGTGAGATTGCTTCTGAAATTAACTCCCATTCTTATCGTTTAAGAAGGTGAAGACTGCTTATCTTCTTGTTCTGTATTCCCTGATGAGGAATCTTTCAGGGTTAGCCAGAGGAAAATCCCATTAAAGATAGCGTAGGTACAGTCCAGAATGCCAAAGAAGATAAATGATCGAGTTTGTCCCTCAACAAAAACCAACCACAACCAATAACTACCAATCACCATTCGCACCAATATAGCAAACTTGGCATTTAAACTGTATCGGATGGGATCTCGACCCCCAGAAATATACAAAATAGAAATGAAAAACAGCAGTAAACCAGCTTGTCGCATCCAGATGATCGAACCGCCACCCCCTGGCAAACCGAAAAAATCTAGATACCATTGAGGTAATAAAATAAACGGTAGTGCCATTCCTAAAATGTTAATTAGCACACCAATAAAAGTGACAATGTTAAACCATTTAGCAAATTTGTTCATAACTCCTCTTTAAAGTGTCTTTAAATACTCAATTAATGCAGCTTTATCTGAGTCGGATAACTCGGTTCCGTATTCATGACCGCTATTATTATTCCCTGGTAAAGTTGTGTCTAACTTAAAGTATTGTTTGCCCTCCTCTTGAGCAACATCAGAGATAAACCCTACGTTTTCAGGGTCATAAACATCGTACCCCCGATAAAATACTTGAGGTCTGTTTTCGGGGGTTTCCAGTAAATCTTTTAAGGTGGGAACCGAACCATTATGTAAGTAAGGGGCGCGCAACCAAACTCCATCTAGGGGCATATTGGCGTAACCATCGGTTTTGATAAAGTTTCTAAACTGTTGATCTTCCCCACGATAACTAATACCTGCAAAGAGGGTTTTTTGATCCTCCAGTAATTCCTGAGTATAAGAGTCTAAACGGCCTCGATCAGTCCCGATCTCATCGATAGGGACGACTGTTCCTACCTTGGCCCCATCAAAAGCATGACAACTGGCGCAGTTATTCTCATAAATAGGTTTACCAGTGGCGGCTAATTCTTGATTGATTGTGTAGGGATAGGGAGGTGCAGGTAACTCCCATAACCAGTCGGCAACGCGACGAATCGCATCAAAATTAATGGTTTCTTCGGTCACTAAGGCTAAGGCTGCACTGTTATTTCTTTCATTGACCGACGTATTATTACCATCCCAATGTAACTGCATTCCTTCACGGGGTTTTTGTTGCCACACAGTGGGAAAGTCAGCAATTCCATTTAGTTCTTCTGGAGGAATGTCTTCGGGGGCAACACCAAATAAACGAGTTTTATAATTGGTAAAGGTATCTACTCGTCCAGGTCCGTAGGTTGACTGCCGGTTTACAAAAGCAAAATTGCTTCTCAGAGTTATTAAACCGTCTCTGGTTTGGGGAATGACCAAGAAACGATAGACTAACTTTTCTAAGGGGTTGAAGTTAGCTCCTAATGCTTCAATTTCAGGCATCATATAGTCGGCCGTAAACCGTTTGTCTACTGCGACATCACCGAGAAACTTAATATAAGCCTCTAAGTTAACTGTATTGGAGGGCATAGTGGTGATGATTTTTCGCGGAGTCTCTGGGGTGTCTCGTAAACTTCCTGCATGACAGGTGGCGCAGTTTTGTCCCACTTGGTCAAAGAAAATTTTGCTCTGGGCAAAACCAATGGGTAAGTCATGGCCCGGTTCTTGGATAAATCCTAAGGAGGTATAGCCTTCCCCCGGTAACTTCTCAGGAAACATCACTGGTAAGACTTTCCAGATCCAATAGGGAATGCCATTGGCTTCTTCTCCCCCAATGGAGCCATATTTGAAATGGTCTTCTATATTCCTGTAGTTTGGTGTCCCATTGCCTAATAAAAAGGGGGAGACTAAGTAGAGCAAGATGATGATTAAAACAGCCACAACGATAATGGCCAGTTTCCCCATAATAGACTTAATGTTGACTTTTTTGGGTTGGGCATCTGCGGTCACAATTCATTCCTCAATGATATTAAACTGTTTTGCTTTTGTTCTTTACATCGGGGGGACATAAGGTTTAGGAGGGGGATCAAATACGGTCATCACTTCACGGTTTCTGGCTGTTTCTGCCTCACGATCTGCTTTTTCCCGTTCTGAACCACTTAAATTTTTAATGGAACGTTGATAAAAACGGTCTAGGGTATAACAGCCTAATGGTAGTTCTAAATACCCCCCTAAACATTCATTACAATAGGTGCAAGGCCGTGGAGCCATATCTTTTCCTTGTTGAAAGTGATTGACTAAATCGTTATTGGCCACTAAGGTGCGCGCCATACTTACCCCATCGGTATAATGCTCGGCGATCGCTTGATTGATATAAGAGGCTTGTTGAAATCCTCCTGTGGTAATAATCGGGATGTTCACTTTGTCTTTAATAGTTTTTGCATCTCGCAATACGGTTCCTTGATGTTTATTTAACAGTTGTTGAAATTCCTGGGTGGAAATATGTTCTTTAAAATACTCATCTAGCCATTCTTCTTGGAGCTCTAATCCTTGGATGGGTTGTTTATAGGAACGACTCACTTTTCTGGGGAGTCTTCCCCAAATACACTCAAATAGGGGCCACAACCAGGGATACCTGAAGAAAATAACATTACGAAAGCTACTTTTTCCCCCACTGGAAGTCATGGTATCGTAGGTATAACGAAGCATTCGATAGGGAAACGGACCTGAAGGTAACAGGGGATGAGGAAAGGTGCTTCCCCTAGAAATATGAAGCGCATCTACTCCATCTTCTTCTAACCATTGACAAATTTGTATGGCTTCTTCAACACTGTTCCCTGATGCTTGACAAGGAGGGAGAATATTATTAAACTCCCTAACACTAATTTTGGCCTGGAGATGAAACTGTTCCCCTACGGTTTGGCGAATGGCTTGTATGATCTCTTTGAGAAAACGATAACGGTTTTTTAAACTGCCGCCATAGTCATCCCTGCGTTGATTGATGGCACTGCTGAGAAACTGGTTAATTAAATATCCGTGAGAACTATGGAGTTCCACCCCATCTAAACCCGCTTCTTTCGCTCTGGCTGCTCCTTTAGCAAAGTCTTGGGTGATTTCTTTAATTTTACTAATGGGCATTTTATAGGCGGGCAACCCATTAATTTGATCTTCTTTATTGGTAGAACTGGGGGCTGGTCTGGGTTTTATTTGATGAGTTAAAGTCTTCGTGTTTTCAATGCCTTCAATATCCCTTTGACGACCTGAATGACTCAATTGCAAAATATATTTGCAACCGTAACGATGCACTGCTTCCCCGACCATGTGCCAAAAAGGGATTCTCTGATCACAGTCGATCATCACTACATTGGGGGTAATGCGACCTTCTATGGAAATAGGAACATAAGAAGAAATAATCGCCCCTACTCCCCCTTTAGCAAATTTATTTTCCCAGTTGATTCTGGCCTGAGTTCCAGAACCATTATAGTTGTCCCAACGTCCCGTTACACTGGAACGGAAGACTCGATTTTTGACGGTTAAATGACGAAATTCTAAGGGTTGAAAAATATGATTATTGCTCATCTGAGAACACCCTATTTAAAATATTTTCTTGACTCTCTTCCCTTTAAAAATAGTTAACATGATCCTAAATTTAAGGGAAAAAATGCCGAGACTAGGTTAAGGAATTCTTAAGCATTTAACAACAGTAATATTCAAGTAAATGTTACTATAAGACAGCGATCAAAATTACACCTCTGCCTTGTTTTTGTTACATTTTTTTACAGAAAGAATCAGGCAAGACTTTTAAGTACATTTTCTCAATAACCCGTCCTTAAGGATAGAATTTATGGGGGAGAGAAACTAAGATAGAATAGGTTAGACAAGAGTGTAAACGACTGAGATAAGAGCCTCAGAAAAAACCTAAAGTTACTCAACCTTCAGCCACGAGAAATAACCTAACCAAAACAACCCAAGAAAACAAGAATTAGTTGCCAAAATTAAGGAAAACTGCCCAAATATTCTCTTAAAAATCCCCGCTTGGAGCGTAATTGTATGTCTATTTTCAAAAAATTCGAGGAAATTTTCACCCCATTAGAACAATTCTGGCATCGTCTGCCCACACCTTTAGCGTTAATCAAACTATTAAGGTTTCGTAACGAACTCGAAGAAGAAAACCTACACGATACTGCCCAACTACCTAATAAAGACCTCTTACCCCAACCGACCCCTGATCCTCAAGGTCATCATCTAACAGCCAGAACTGCCGATGGTAGCTTTAATGACTTAGAGCACCCAGAAATGGGGATGGCAGGAACTCGTTTTGGTCGCAATATTCCCTTAACTGCTATTCAACCTGAAAGTCCACAACAACTGATGACCCCTAATCCTAGAGTGGTAAGTCGGACGTTAATGACGAGAGATGACTTTAAACCAGCCACCATCTTAAACCTTTTGGCAGCTGCTTGGATTCAATTTGAAAACCATGATTGGTTTTCCCATGGAGAAAATGAACCAGAGGATAAATTAGAAATTCCCCTAGAAGCCAACGATCCCTGGCCCGAAGAATATCGTCCCTTAGCAGTGGGTAAAACTTTGGCGGATAGCTCTCGTCCTCAAGGGGCAAATCCTCCCACATTCATCAATAAAGTAACCCATTGGTGGGACGGATCACAGATTTATGGTAGTGATGCAGAAACCGTTGATAGTTTGCGATCGCATAAGGATGGAAAATTAATCATTGGAGAAGATGGTTTCCTGCCAGTTGATCCTCAAACAGGAGTGGATATCACCGGATTTAACGATAACTGGTGGATTGGTTTAGGGATGCTCCATACCCTATTTACTCGTGAACATAATCTGATTTGTGATCATCTTAAGCAAGAATACCCTCAATGGTCTGATGATAATTTATTTGACCATGCTCGTTTGATTAATGCAGCCTTGATGGCTAAAATTCATACAGTAGACTGGACTCCTGCTATCTTACCCTTACCCGCAACCGATATCGCCCTCAATGTGAACTGGAATGGGTTTTTAGGGGAAGATATCAAACAAGTATTGGGACCCATTGGAGAAGGAGGAATTGCTGACTTATTAACGGGTATTGTTGGTTCCGATAAAGATCATCATACTGCCCCTTATTATTTAACCGAAGAATTTGTTTCTGTTTATCGAATGCACCCGTTGATCCCCGATGAACTTGAGTTTCGCAGTTTAAACGGCGATCAATTATTGAAAGCAGTGAACTTTTTTGAGATGTCAGGAAAACGCAGTCGGGCTTTATTAGAGTCCATATCCTTAGAGGATCTCTTCTATTCCTTTGGTGTTACCCATCCAGGAGCTATCACTCTTCACAACTATCCTCGTTTCTTACAACAATTGATACGAGATAATGGGGAAGTGTTTGATTTGGCCGCAGTAGATATTTTACGGGATCGCGAGCGAGGTGTGCCTCGTTATAACCGTTTCCGAGAAATTATGGGACGGGGAAAAGTAAAGTGTTTTGAAGAAATCAGCAACAATAAGCAGTGGGTAGAGGAGATGCGTCGTGTTTACAATGATAATATCGATCAAGTGGATTTAATGGTGGGATTATTTGCTGAAGATACCCCAGAAGGATTTGGGTTCAGTGACACAGCCTTCAGAGTATTCATTTTAATGGCTTCTCGACGACTGAAAAGCGATCGCTTCTTTACCACAGATTATCGGGCTGAGGTTTATACTCAATTTGGTTTAGACTGGATTGCTGAGAATAATATGTTATCAGTCTTACAACGTCATTTACCCCAATTATCCCCTGTCTTATACGGGGTTGATAATGCCTTTAAACCTTGGCGTAGAGTTCCTTCCTAGATTATCTGTGAATCCCCTAATAACAACCAGTTGTGTTGAGAATCCCTGCAATAAATTAACAGGGATTCTAGGGTAATGTGCAACATTTAACCTTCTGGTTGGAGAGATCCTGTTAGGTTATGACGAGTCGTTGAACCAAGAATCCCCTCGCCTTTAGGCAGGAGATAACGTCAAATGAAAAGCCTTTTTCTGGTAGGATGTTACCTTCTGAGACTATAATGGCTTTAATTAATAGAATAAAGATAAAACGGTAACTTCCTATCGTGAGGCAGGGAAGCCTGCGCTCTCCCTACTGGATCAGCGTTAGGAAAAGTATTACACTGAGGGATTTATTGAGCTAATAATGCAACCTACTGATTCTGAAAAGTTTACCGAACAAGCCTGGGATGCTATCGTAAAGTCACAAGAAGTCGCCCGACGTTTCAAAAATCAAAATTTAGAAGTCGAACACGTTATCTTAGCCCTTCTAGAACAAGAAAAAGGCTTAACTTTGCGAATTTTAGAACGGGCTGACATTGAGATTCCTCGGTTGCAGCAACAAATAGAAACCTTCACCAACCGACAAGGTAAGTTTATAACCGTCGAGCAGTTATACTTGGGTCGTAGCCTAGATATCATGCTTGATCGTGCTGAAGCATCTCGGGAAAGTTGGGATGATAAATATATTTCGGTTGAACACCTTTGGCTAGGGTTTGCTGAGGATGATCGGATTGGACGACGTTGTTTACGCAGCTTTAACCTTGATCCCCAAGATTTAGAACAGGCTATAAAATCAGTGCGAGGGAGCCAGAAAGTGACCGAACCCGATCAAGAAGATCGCTATGAAGCCTTAGATAAGTATGGTCGGGATCTCACTGAGGCCGCAAGACAAGGAAAGTTAGACCCTGTTATTGGCAGAGACGAAGAGATCCGTCGGGTGATTCAAGTCTTATCACGTCGTTCTAAAAATAATCCCGTTTTGATTGGAGAACCTGGGGTAGGCAAAACTGCGATCGCTGAAGGTTTAGCGCAACGGATAATTAATGGAGATGTGCCGGAATCCTTAAAAAATCGCCAATTAATCTCCCTGGATATGGGAAGCTTGGTGGCAGGGGCAAAATATCGCGGCGAGTTTGAGGAACGTCTGCGAACGGTGATGCGCGAAGTTACTAACTCCGATGGACAGATCGTTCTCTTCATCGATGAGGTTCATACCGTTGTCGGAACAGGATCACGGGAGGGGAGTTCTATGGATGCGGGAAACCTCTTGAAACCCATGTTAGCACGGGGAGAATTGCGCTGTATTGGTGCAACGACCCTGGATGAGTATCGTAAGCATATTGAGAAAGACCCCGCCCTAGAGCGGCGTTTTCAGCAGGTGTATGTGAAACAACCTACTGTAGAAGATACGATTTCTATTCTCAGGGGACTTAAAGAACGCTATGAAGTACATCACGGCGTGAAAATAACCGACTCGGCACTGGTCGCTGCAGCTAATTTATCCCATCGTTATATTACTGATAGATTCCTCCCAGATAAAGCCATTGATTTAGTAGACGAAGCAGCAGCAAAGTTAAAGATGGAAATTACTTCTAAACCAGTGGAATTAGAAGATATAGATCGTCGTTTGATGCAGCTACAAATGGAAAAACTATCTTTGGAAGGGGAAGAACAAAGAGGAATGTTAGTGGTTGATAAAGCTTCTAAAGAAAGATTAGAAAAAATTCAGCAAGAGATTAAAGAATTAGAAGAAATTCATAAAAAGTTGGGAAGCCAATGGCAATCTGAAAAGCAAATGCTCGAAGAAATTAATGCTCTCAAAGAACAAGAAGAACAGTTACGCCATCAGATTGAACAAGCAGAAAGAGATTATGACCTTAATAAGGCTGCTCAACTAAAATATGGTAAATTAGAAGGCTTACAACGACAGTTAGAAGCGAAAGAAACTCAACTAATTGAAATTCAATCCCAAGGAGAAACCCTATTAAGAGAACAAGTTACTGAGTCCGATATTGCGGAAATTGTAGCAGGATGGTCGGGTATTCCTGTTAACCGTTTATTGGGGTCAGAAAGACAAAAATTATTAGAATTAGAAGGTCATTTACATCAACAGGTAATTGGCCAAGAAGAGGCCGTTTCGGCGGTTGCTGCTGCCATTCGTCGTGCAAGAGCCGGCATGAAAGATCCCTCTCGTCCCATTGGTTCCTTTTTATTCATGGGACCAACTGGTGTGGGAAAGACAGAGTTAGCAAGAGCCTTAGCTGCATTCCTCTTTGATTCCCAAGATGCCATGATTCGCATTGATATGTCCGAATATATGGAAAAACACGCCATTTCTCGGTTGATTGGTGCGCCTCCTGGTTATGTTGGTTATGATCAAGGGGGATAGTTATCAGAAGCAGTTCGTCGTCGTCCCTATTCTGTGATCCTCTTGGATGAGGTAGAAAAGGCACATATTGATGTTTTTAACATTTTATTACAAGTGCTTGACGATGGACGTATTACTGATTCTCAAGGTCGTGTTGTTGATTTCCGTAACGCTATCATCGTAATGACAAGTAACATTGGTAGCGAGTATATTTTAAATTTAGCAGGAGATGATGACAATTATGAAGCCAT
Source organism: Crocosphaera sp. (assembly GCA_051439445.1). Taxonomy (GTDB): domain Bacteria; phylum Cyanobacteriota; class Cyanobacteriia; order Cyanobacteriales; family Microcystaceae; genus Crocosphaera. The sequence goes on along the minus strand of JBFRWG010000087.1, from coordinate 2,550 downwards.
GCGTAAGAAGGTTTTACAATCATTACGGAAGCATTTTCGCCCCGAATTTTTGAATCGTATTGATGATTTAATCATTTTCCATACTCTCAAGAAAAAGCAATTACGACGCATTGTTAATTTACAACTTAAGCGTATTGAACGGTTACTAGGAGAGCAGAATATTAATTTAGAATTGAGTGATACCGCTCTTGATTATATCGTGAATTCTGGTTACGATCCTGTTTATGGTGCTAGACCTTTAAAAAGAGCGATTCAACGAGAATTAGAAAATCCTATTGCTACGAAAATATTAGAAACGACGTTTGCTTCTGGGGATACCATTTTTATTGATTGTAAGGATAATCAATTAATCTTTGATAATAAGAAAGATGAGGACATTCCTAATGTTGAGGTTGAGATACTGTCGTGAACTACCCCAACTGGTTGAGTCGAGGAGAGTTTGCTATTACACTGGCTCCAGATAGAATTTAAGGCTTGTGAAATTCGATAACTTTGGGTTAGAAAACAGAGAAAATATTCAGTTTTATTGCTACTACAGGAGAATGTTGTTTCTATTCTTCACATTTTTTATAGTCGCCAATCTTATCTAACAAATCAATCAAACTCTAAAAACAATCATTTAGTTTAGTTTGATTTGAGAATTTGTCGGATGAAATTCTAAGTTATTTTTACTTACTATTCACAATATGATAGTTATCTTGCTGAATTTCCTTCATTACTGGGTTGTGTTAGTCAAGGTAAAACAATCGATGCGGCTATTACTAATATTAAAGATGCAATTCAACATTTTCTTTGTGCTAAAAAAAAGCATATATAGTAACAAAATTAACCATTTAAAGCTCGTAAAAATCGCTGCACACTAGCAAAGATTCCTGATTTTTTGGGTTGAGGTTGATTACTATCCTTTTCTTCTCCCCCAATAGCATTATTAATCAAAATTTCTAATGCCTCTCCCATCGGTTTTTGCCCTTGTTCGGCAATTAATTCATAACCTTCTTCTCTTTGCAAATAAACTAACCAAGGAGAAGGATAACACCGTAACACCACCACCCCATCCAACGGACGAAAATAATAAACAGATTCTAGGGTACTAATAAACCGTTCCCGTAGTTGACGGGCCGCATAGCCAATACCCACAATAGAGACATCTTCTAACTGAGGAATTAGTAAAATCACAGGGCGATCGCCGGCTAGATTACAGAGTTTTTCCACAGTTTCTACTTCTACAGAAGAGGGACACACCAGCAGAAACGCCTCATCTTCTTGAGACACTTTCGTTTCTACTGTCGTTACCCGACTTCCTATATCTGTTATCCGAAAGGGTTTGTCTCCCCAGTCTCGTCTAGCTAAGGCCGCAGCCCCCGTATCAGGAAAGATCACTTTCAACCCTGATTCTTTTCCCGCAAATAACGAGGTGAACTCTAAAGCCAAAGCTTGAGATTGTAGGGCAATTTCTGGGATAACAATTTCTAAACAAATACGTTTTATTCCTTCTTCTAAGGCAACTTCTGCTGATTCTTTAGCTTGAGAAACAGCTTTTTCTAAACTATCTGGAACTTCAACCATAGAGGGTTTTATACAAAGCGATCGTCAACATTGTACAAGATTAAGGGACATTGAGAATCTTGCGTTACAATCTGTGATTTAACACAAGATTCTTGCTTGGACTGCTCTTACAACTCCTCGGACGGTTTAACGGGAATCCTAACGGTGAGATTTAAGATAGAGAATAGATAAATCGACGATAAGAGTAAGATTAAGATGATTATTGGAATTTTAGCAGTCCTTTCTGCATCAGCAGCAGCCGGAATGAGAATTGCCTTACCTTTATTGATTATTGGTTTACTTCGTAGTGATTTGTGGTCACAAGTGCCTCTACTGTCTGCTATTCCACCTCAAGTTTTGATTGCTATTCTAACCAGTTGGTCTTTATTTGAATTATTCGGCTCAAAAAAGTTATTAGGTCAACGCATTTTGCAGATCATACAATTGCTGTTCAGTCCTTTGGTTGGTGGTTTGTTAGCAGTGGCTGTTGTCAAGATGGCTAACTTAGAGATAACTCCCCTATGGTTCATTGGTTTTATTGGTGGGTTACTGGCTTTTGTTTTAAAGCTTGTTCAAGTGGGTTGGTTCTTTAGACTACGGGGTTTACCCATCTGGGTCATTTGTCTGGAAGATATTATTTGCATTCTACTGGTGCTATTTGCTTTCAATGCGCCTCAGAATGGAGGTTTAATTGCTCTGATGTTGTTGTGGATAGCCATTAGAAGCTCCACCGCGTGGCAAAAGTGGTATCGTCAAGGCACTCAAGTCTCCAAAAACAATTAAGAGAGTCAGTCGGTCAAATTCATTATCGAAGGTTTAGCGATCGCCTCTATTGATCTTAGGCATTACCCCTGTAAATCAAAAAAAAGTTTTTCTTTTGAAACCCTTGCTGGGAGTAGGTTGTAGAGGATGAGAAAAAAAAATTTCCAAAAAAATGAAAAAAAGGGTTGACATTCCCTGGCGGTTTGGCTATATTTGTAAATGCGCGGTTGAAAGCGACGAGCC
>JBFRWG010000086.1:0-19683 GCA_051439445.1 Crocosphaera sp. | reverse complement strand
GGCTCAGAATGGTCAGAAGTTTTAGTTAAAAAGACAGGAGAAAATCAACCTTTGTTAAGGGTTCACTTTTCTAATGGTGAATCGTTAGATTGTACTTATTATCATAAGTTTCATGTTCAAGAAAACTACAGAGGAAAGGTAAAAATTGTTGAGGCAAAAGATTTAAAAGAGGGAGACAAATTGATTAAATATAGTCTTCCTTTAGTAGAATCAGAGAATGATATTGACTTTCCTTATGCTTACACATCAGGCTTTTTTAGTGGTGATGGAAGTCATGATGGAATGGGTAAACTAGAAATAGATTTATATGGCAAAAAGAAAGAATTATTACCATTGATTACGGTTCGTAATAAATATTATGGTGGTGTTTCTGCTGAGGATAACTGGCGTATTGAACGGGATGAAGTAGCAGTTTATGATGATATTAATCATGATCGAATTGTTTGTAAACTGCCTTTAGATATTCCTCCTAAGTTCACGGTTCCTGTTAATGGTTATACCATACAATCTCGTTTAGAATGGCTTGCAGGGTTATTAGATGCTGATGGAAAGGTTGCTAGGAATGGTAAGAATGAATCTCTAGAAGTTGCTTCGACTCATCAACAATTTCTTTTAGATATTCGTCTGATGTTACAAACATTAGGGGTTGATTCTAAAGTTGTCAAAATGGACGAGATGGGTTATCAATCTCTTCCTGATGGAAAGGGAGGATATCAAGACTATTTTTGTCAGGCCAAATATCGTTTATTGATCTCATCTAATGGTTTATTTCAGTTAGGACAACTAGGATTAAAAACTAATCGTTTAAAATGGCATTTGAGAGAACCACAGCGAGAAGCAAGTCACTTTATTCGCATTGAAAAAGTAGAGTTAACTTGTCGTTATGATGATACTTATTGCTTTAGCGAACCTAAACGTCACTTAGGGATGTTTAATGGCATTTTGACAGGACAATGTACAGAATCTTTTTCTAATGTCTCTCCTGGAAAGTATAGTCATTGCTGTAATTTAGTGAGTTTAAATTTAGCCAATATTGAGGAAGACGAACTCAATTATCTTTGTAATATTTCCGTTCGTATTCTTGATAATACCATCGACATTACTAACCCTCCTTTTGATGATGCGAAAGCGCATAATGATCGATATCGGACCATTGGAGTGGGTTGTATGGGGTTAGCTGACTGGTTAGCTAAAAAGAGTTTAACCTATGAAAATCTAACAGAAATTAGTCACTTATTTGAAGAGGTGGGTTATTGGTGTACTCATACTTCTATGGAGTTGGCCAAGGAAAGAAATCCTTATGATGCGTTTGAGGGAAGTGACTGGAATAAAGGGTTATTAATTGGCTCTAAATCAGTTGATTGGTTCGTTGAAAATGCTTCTAAAAAAGAGCGTTGGGTTCAGTTGTCAGAAGATATTAAAACTCATGGTATTCGTAACTCTCATATTACGGCGATCGCCCCTAATACTTCTTCTTCTTTAGTACAGGGTTGTACTGCTAGTATTCTCCCTGTTTATAGTCGTTTCTTCTATGATAAATGGGCTAAGGGAACGGTTCCTATTGCACCTCCTTTTATTAAAGAATCTTTCTGGTTTTATCACGAAAATAAGACCTTAGAGCAACAAAAAGTAGTTAAAGCGGTTTCGACTATTCAACAATGGATAGATACAGGGATTTCTATGGAATTGTTGTTTAATTTGAATCAGGGTGTTTACTTTCCTAATGAACCGGAACGCTGTTTGACTGCTAAGGATATTTTTGAGACGTTACTATTAGCGTGGAAGGAAGGTTGTAAGGCGATATATTACGTTAGAACAGTGCAGAAAGACGATTTTAAAGAGTCTGATAATAATTGTACTGCTTGTGCTAATTAATTTCGTGGGGTGGACAAAATGTCCACCTTTTAAATTTTTATTTAATTCTGATAATAATTCATCAAGCAAAAAATTAGAGTTAATAGAAAATAGTATGAATGAAAACTATAATAAAAATAAGCTTAATCATACAATTGGATTAGGATTACTAATTTTTATATTGCTTATTATCATAACTTTGATCCTGAGATTTATTTTTGAAGATAGTAAATGGTATTTTGAGACATTTACTCAACCACTTGTTGTTTTAGGAACAGGTTGGTTTATTCAGAAAGGAATAGCTAATGAGCAAAATAAAATTAATAATAATAATCAACAAGAAAAATGTTTAAAAGACTACTTACAAGAAATAAAAGAGTTAACAATTAATGAAAAGTTAGGAACAAAAGATGCTAAAAAAGAAGTCATAGAAGTAGCAAAAATAATAACGGAATCTACCATAAGGAATCTTGATGGAAAACGTAATGCAAGTTTAACTTATTTTTTATATAAATTAACACTAACTAAAAAGACATATCATGATGAACCAAATTTTTTGACTCTATTATATGATCTTAACCTTGAGCATTGTGAACTTGAGGGAGGAATGTTTTATCAAGCTGATCTTACTGCGACTTGGTTTAAACAAGCTAATCTTAAAAGCAGTAACTTTATTGAAGCGAACCTTATAGGAGCTAATTTTGAAGGAGCTAATCTTCAGGGAGCTAATCTTCAGGGAGCTAATTTTGAAGGAGCTAATCTTAGAGATGTTGATTTAAGAAAAACTAAACACATAAAAGCTGAAAAAATAAAAAGAGCAAAACATTGGGAATCAGCAAAATATGATCCAAAATTCAGAAAAGATTTAGGATTACCATTAGAATAAAAATGGATTATACGAAAAACATATTAGGAAGTAGGGTGGGCATTGCCCACCTTACCACTAGACTATATCTATCATTCACCAACATAATTTTTAATGTTGTCAAAATTAGGAATCTTATCTAATTTTCCCTGACCAACACATCCCCAATTAGATGAATATCCCTCTTTTTCAACCCAGGTATGAAAACTTGAATATAACCATAAATGAGGACAAGAAACTAAACCATGTTTAACTGGATTATAATGAATATAATTCAAATAAGTTTCTAACTCTGATTCATGTTGTATCGTATGTTCCCAAAAACGTCGTTGCCAAACATTACTTTCACGGTGTTTTTGTCGAGAAAGAGAAACCGTCTTAGGTAAAGCGTTATTACCTCGAAATGATTTTGTAAATAGCATTTTTATTCGTCCAATGCGTTTAGAATAGTTTTGATCGTTAGGAGGTAATACCCAAAGAAAATGAAGATGATCAGGTAAAACAACCGCACCCACAATATTAAAAGGCATTTCTTTTTTTACGGTTGCTACTGCTGTACGAAGTTTATTAACGTTATCGAAATTAGCAAAATAAGGTCGTCTTTGATAAGTAACAATTGTAAAAAAATAGGTTCCACCAGGAACATAAAGACGACGATAATTAGACATAATGTTTTACTCTAATTTTATCTTAGTAAGGTGGGCAATGCCCACCCTACTTAATTCTAACATTCTCTGTAAAAGGCTTAAATAGAAGGCGATGGTCGATTCTAAACTACCTTGATCTCTAATTCCATCTAATCCTCCTGATTGTTGAATAAGTAAGAAATGAAGTCGTAAAATCTCTGATAGTGTTAAATAGCAAGTCATGCTAAACGTTGATAAAGTTCGGCGTTTTTACTAAGAACATAATTAGCGACTTGCTTAAAATCTTCAGAGTTTGGGGTTAACCATTTGTTGATTTTAGTTTGTAAAACTTCTTCAATGGTAATTCCTCTTTCTTGGGCAATTTTTTGGAGTTTACGCAGTTTATCATCGCTTAAGTTTATGGTTAATGATGTCATGGTTATGAGTCCTTTTAGATGTAGTGGATTATTTTAACTAAAATGGTGGGTTACGACTGATTATTATATTCTTGTTAAAACCTAAATTATAGCCGTCTAACCCACCCTACTGTAATGCACCTCCAGTATAATAAATTAAACCAACAATTACATCAGACTAGAAAGTTAAAATGATACTCATCAACAGTAGAGGTTATTATGAAAACAACCTTATATGATAAAGATTATTGTTTATGGTTAGAAGAAACGGTACAATTGTTACGAGAGGGAAGATTAACAGAATTAGATATTAGTAATTTAATTGAAGAAATAGAAGACATGGGAAGAAGTGAAAAAAAAGCAGTAAAAAGTAACTTAAAGATTCTTCTTTGTCACTTATTAAAATATAAATATCAACCAGAAAAACGTTCAAAAAGCTGGTTATCGACTATTTTTGAACATCGGGATAGACTAGATGATGATTTTGCTGATAGTCCCAGTTTAAAACGCTATTTTGACGAAGTTTTTGAACCCTGTTATCAAAAAGCAAGAAAACAAGCATCAATTGAAACAGGTTTACCTTTAGCAACTTTCCCGATCAACTGTCCTTTTCCTGCTGAACAAGTATTAGATATGGACTATTTACCTGAATAAAAATAGAGAGCATTATGCAAACAAAATTATACGATAAAGATTATTATTTATGGTTAGAGGAAACCGTACAATTATTACGAGAAGGAAGGTTGACACAATTAGATGTTAATAATTTCATTCAAGAAATAGAAGACATGAGAATTAGTCAGAAAAATGCTTTAGAAAGCAACTTAATTGTCTTATTAATGCACTTATTAAAATGGAAGTATCAACCTGAAAAACAACTGGGAGTTGGCGTGGAAGTATTCGGGAATATAGAAGACGTATTTTAAAAGCCTTTAGAAATAGTCCAAGTTTAAAGCGATACTTTGAGGAAATCTTTGATGAAAGCTATCAAGAAGCAAGAAAACAAGCAGCAGATGAAACCGAAATTTCTTTAAATACCTTCCCCGAAAATTGTCCTTTTAAACTTGAGCAAATTCTTGATCCTCAATACTTACCACAATAAATAAATTTGATAAAAACTAGCAAAAATATGATCAATAATAAACCTTTTTTTACTTTCCCCTTTCTTGAACTCAAAACATTAGCTATACTTATCATAAAACAGATAAAATATAATTTATACAAATTATATTTCGTCCTTCATATCCCTTTACAAAAAGATCGTTTTTCTCAATTTTCCTAAAATTTGCCCGAAAATCAAACCTTGAAGTTATGTAAATTTTCAAAATGTGCTATTTTAAAATAAGATGCCTGTTCTGTGTGCAAAATTAAGACTCAAATTCCTGAAACCCTTTTAAATAGAGACTTTTTATCTTTTTGTTCCCCTAAACTATCTTTTGAGCCTTAAATTTTCTTCGATAATACAAAAATACTGCACATTAATATTTGTAAATCAAACTTGACAAAAAACATACTTGATACAGAAAAAATAGATAAATAAAGGTCATTGTTGAATAGATGATAGACGGTCCATCAACAGTTTAGCCTGTTGGGTAATCACATCCCAGTCTTGGTTGCTGAGAGCGTGATGAGGAAACAATTGACTGGATAAACCCACTGCGATCGCTCCGGCTTGAATGAAATGGACTGCATTATCTAAGGTAATGCCCCCTGTAGGGACTAAAGGGATTGACCCTAGAGGTCCTTGTAACCCTTTGATATAAGCTATTCCACCAATCGCTTGCACAGGAAAGACCTTAACACAACTGGCTCCAGCTTGCCAAGCGGTGATAATTTCTGTGGGGGATAAAGCACCAGGAATGATGGGAGTGTCGTGGTTAAGGGCTGTTTTAATCAGGGTGGGATTAACATGAGGGGTGAAACAGAATTGAATACCGGCTGCGATCGCATTTTCTAATTCCTCTAGAGTTAAGATAGTTCCGGTGCCAATAACACAATCAGGTAAGTCTTGTTTTAATTGTTGAATAATCTGATCTGGTTGGTAACTATTCCAGGTAATTTCTATGATTTTCATTCCCCCTGCTGCTACTGCTTTAGCCATGTTTATTCCTTGCGCTATATCATCAGTGCGAATAACAGCAATGGCACGATATTGTACTAATAATTTTCGCCAAGACTGTGAAGGGGTTAACTGCTTATTGATTCCCATAATTTTACCTCTACTTATCTAATGTCAATTAATAACTAAATTATCTCTATGGACGATAGTTTCTGCTCCATGATAACCTAATAATTCAGGAATTTTATCCGAATGATTGCCTTTTATTTTATTAATTTCTTCTTGACTATAATTAACAATACCTCTAGCAATCTCTTCTCCTGTTTCATTACATAATTGAACAGCATCTAAAGAATCAAACTCCCCCTCAACTTTAATAATACCTGCTGCTAATAAAGATTTTCCTTTCTGAGAAATGGCTTTAATTGCACCTTGATCAAGATAAAGTTTTCCACTAGGTAATAAACCGTAAGCGATCCAACGTTTGCGAGCATTATCATTTTTTAATTGTGCCTCAAATTTAGTGCCAATGTCATCCCCTTTCATTATTTTTAACAAGTTTTGGGGGGTTTTTCCTTGAGTAATAACGGTAGTAACACCTGCTGATGTTGCCAGTTTTGCTGCTGTTAGTTTGGTTAACATCCCTCCTGTTCCCCAATCAGATCCTTTACTTCCTACTTTAACCTGTAATTTATCTAATTCTAAACTATTAACAATTTTGATAGGTTTTGCATCAGGGAAAAGACGAGGATCGGCAGAGTAAAGTTGATCGACATCAGTCAAAATAAACAACCAATGAGCATTAATTAAACTCGCAACTAAAGCAGAAAGAGTATCATTATCCCCAAATTTTAACTCTTCAATAGCAACGGTATCATTTTCATTAACAATGGGAATAACTCCTAAAGAAAACAGTGCATCAAAAGTATTTTTTGCATTGACATAACAACTGCGTTCCATTAACTCTCGTCGGGTTAATAAGACTTGAGCAATGGGTTGATTTAAAGAGGTAAAAAGGTCATCATAAACTCGAATTAATCTGCCTTGTCCTACGGCTGCAATTGCTTGTTTAATACCAATTTTTTTCGGCTTTTCTATTAATTTTAAACGACTACAACCCACACCTACAGCACCAGATGAAACTAAAACAACATGATAGCCAAATTGACGTAATTGAGTTAAAGTTTCTACTAGAGAAGCAATGGTTGATAAGGCTAATTTTCCTGTCTCTGGTTGAGCAAGACTAGAGGTACCAATTTTAACAACAATGGTTTGTTTATGGTTCATAAATTACTGAAAAAGAAGATAGAAATAATATCTTATTGTGCTGCTTTTAATGCAGATCCAATTAAACCAACTTTAGGATTTAAAACAATATAAACAGGGATTTGAGATAATAAAGAATTCATACGACCTTTGGCTTTAAAAGACTCCATAAATGTTCCATTTTTCATTAAAGGTAATATTTTAGCAGCAATTCCTCCTGCGATATATAACCCCCCATAGGGTAATAATTTCAAGGACAAATTTCCAGCTTCTGCACCATAAGCTGAGATAAACATTTCCATTGTTTTTTGACATAAAGTATCTTTATTTTCTACTGCTGCTTTAGATACTTCTGCCGAAAGATCAACCGTTTTTTGACTTTCCCAAGCTTGATAAATTTCTTTGAAGCTTTCTGATTCTTTATCTGGATATTTATAACGTAAAAATTGATAAATGGTTGTAATTCCCATACCAGAAACGACCCTTTCAATAGATACTCTGGTTCGGTTATCGTTATTTTTGAGATAGGTCAATAATTCAAATTCTAACTGATTCCGTGGGGCAAAATCTCCATGAGAACCTTCTGAGGAAAACACCCGATAATTTCCCTTTTCTAAAGGAGTTAAAAAACATTCTCCTAAACCGGTTCCTGCACCTAATACTCCTATGGGTGTATTGGATTTTGCTTCAATATTTTGTAAAGTATATAAATCATCTTTTTTTAGCCCTAAAATACCGTAACCAATGGCAGCAAAATCATTAATTAAATCAACTCTTTCTACAGATAGTTCTTCTTGTAAGCGATCGCCTGTCAATTCTGGCCAGTTTAAATTCGTTAATTTTGAGGTATTATTAACCACAGGGCCAGCGATACCAAAACATCCATTTTTAATCTCAATGTCTTTGTTTATTTCTTGTTTTGCTTCTGCTAAGAATTCGGTTACAATAGGAGTCAGATCCGAATAATTTTGACTAGGATAAGACTTTTCGTATAATGTCGTTTGTTTAGGTATGATTTCTCCAGTTTGAGGGGGTTTAGATTGTACTAAAGATAAAATTGTTTTCGTTCCACCAATATCACCAGCGAGTAACATCGTCATAATAAATTCAACCTCTTTTGAGTCTTGCCTTAGTTTAATAAAAATCAGTTATTCTGTAAAATAGTCGGCATCTATTTTCTTGATAGCATAAGATTCCACGATAGAAACCCCTACATTATAATCAATTAATAATTCCCTGAGTCTTTCCCCATCAATTAAAATTATTTTACTGTCGATCATAGTTGTGTATTCTATAGCTTTTTGACTAAAATTGGAAGTTGTAATAAATATACCTTTTTTAGCTTGGTTTCCTAATAATGCACCAGCAAACTTTTGTATTTCTGGTCTTCCAATTGTATTATCCCAACGTTTAGCTTGAATATAGATAATATCTAACCCTAATCTATCCTCTTTAATAATACAATAGAATTTAGAATTTAGAATTTAGAATTTAGAATTACTTCGACTACTATAATTTTATTTTAAAGAGGTAGCAGTTATGGAAAAAATGATGCCAATAAAAGACTTAATTTCCGCTATTCAAAGAATTGCATCTTCGCAATGGTGTCAGTTCACTGGCGGAAATTTCCCCACAAAAATTGACGAAAAAACATTTTTAATCTCTTAATCTGGAGTGGATAAACAATCAATTACTGACAAGGACTTTCTCATTATTGATATCCGCAGAATTTTAAGATTCAGTTTATTACTTGTAACAAAATTACTTACTCATGATAAATGCTACATTTCTATGAGCTTCATTCAATAACCGATGGGAAATTCTAAACAACTCTTGTCCAGTATGTAAATGAGAATCATCGTAATTACAACAAAACCATTCTAACTCTTCTATGCCATCGCCAATATGATTCAAGCAATAGTAAACAATAGCAGCAATTTTAGCCAACTTCGGAGGATTCGGTTGAGAAGAAAAAATGCGTTTTGCTTGCTGTAAATCATGACGAGACGAGCGTACATACTCTTGAAAAACAGCCATTAACTCATCATCAAAAGGATCAGCCGCTAAGGCATCAATTTGGTCATTTAAACGGTTTAAAATGCGAGAAATTAAGTGTTCAATGGGACGATAAACCTTCTCTAACCACTTATCAATTAACCCCATAGCAGCTTGTTCAGCCGCCCTACAACTTTGATAATAAGAATGGGCGGCCGCTGTCCTCTGTTGTCGTTGAGCCGAAGGATAATTAGGAATCAACTGCTGATCATAACTCTGTCGTCGTTGAGGGTCCCCTAACACCTCATAAGCTGCATTGATACGGATAATCTGCTCATGATTAGCAGTTTCCTGCTGACTATCGGGATGAAACCGCTTGGCCAAACGACGATAAGCCTGTTTAATTTCCGTTTGACTCGCACTCTGACTCACTTCGAGAATGTGATAATGATTTGTAGATTTCATAACAGTCTAGGCAATAAGAGGACAGCAACCAACGCTTAAGTTAATTGATCATGGCTAGTTGAGGAGGTTCTAAGTCTTGGAAAAGAGGGGTACTTAAGTAACGTTCGCCAAAACTGGGTTGAACCATTACGATTAGTTTACCGATATTTTCCGGTCGTTTACCAACTTTAATGGCAGCAGCTAAAGCGGCCCCAGTAGAAATACCAGATAAAATTCCTTCTTCCCTGGCCAACCGTCGTCCATAACTCATGGCCTCCTCATCCGTCACTGTCACCACCTCATCAATTAAGTCCACTTTCAGTACCTCAGGAACAAAACCTGCCCCAATGCCTTGTATTTTGTGTCCTCCTGGACTTCCTCCCGATAAAACGGGGCTGTTAGTTGGTTCAACAGCGATCGCCTGAAACGTCGATTTTCGCTGCTTGATGACCTCTGCCACTCCGGTGATCGTACCACCAGTTCCCACACCAGCGATTAAAATATCTACCCTTCCATTAGTATCTTCCCAAATTTCTTCGGCGGTGGTCAAACGGTGAATTTCCGGGTTAGCGGGGTTATTAAATTGTTGTAGCATATAAGCATTGGGCAGAGTTTCTACCAATTCCTGGGCGCGACGAATACAACCACTCATCCCTTCACTACCTGGGGTTAATTCCAGTTGCGCTCCATAAGCTTTTAACATGGCCCGACGTTCTTTACTCATGGTTTCGGGCATAGTTAAGATGAGTTTATATCCCTTGGCCGCTGCTGCCATAGCTAAGGCAATACCCGTATTACCCGATGTGGGTTCAACTAAGAGGGTTTTCCCTGGAAGAATTAAGCCTTCTCGTTCGGCTGCATTAATCATATTCACCCCGATGCGGTCTTTTACCGATGCTGCTGGGTTCATCCCTTCCAACTTGACAACGATTTGCGCTTGACACCCTTCTGCTTGGGGAATGCGATTCAATTGCACTAGGGGGGTGCGGCCAATCAACTCCGTAATATTGTGGGCAATTTTCATAGATTTCCTTTAGGTGTTATTGATCACTTGTTCTTTGGTTGTAGTCCCTCATCTCCATAATGATCCCTATTTTTTATCCTTTCTTTAACTGAGTTTTGGCGATCGCTTAATCTCTAGCAGTTTTCATAGCATAGACTAATAATCTCAATCAAAATTCCCCCCACACTTCCCACATCTCCCACAGTCCCTCACCCGAAATCTTGATGCACTCAATTGAAACCCCTATCCAGAGATACCCCATTCAGATTACACTAGAAATTTGCAAAATAATAGTTGATGTTGATTATTGAAAATGGCTGTGAGAAAAATTATCATTGCTGGTAACTGGAAAATGCATAAAACCCAAGCGGAAGCTTTGGAGTTTTTGACCATATTAAAATCAAAGGTAGAAGATACTGATGGAGCTAAAGAGGTCGTTCTCTGTGTTCCTTTTACTGTCTTAAGTGTCCTCTCAAAAAGTTTGCATGGGGGACGGGTTCGTTTAGGGGCGCAAAATGTCCATTGGGAAGATAAGGGGGCTTATACCGGGGAAATTTCTGGACCAATGCTCACGGAACTAGGGGTCGATTATGTGGTAATTGGCCATAGCGAGCGTCGTCAATATTTTGGGGAAACAGATGAAACCGCTAATTTACGGGTGATTACTGCCCAAGGTCACGGCTTAACCCCTATTTTGTGTGTGGGAGAAACCAAACAACAACGGGATGCAGGAGAGGCGGAAACGGTTATTATTAATCAGTTAAAACGAGGGTTAGTGGATGTGGATCAAAGCAATTTAGTCATTGCTTATGAACCTATTTGGGCCATCGGCACTGGAGATACTTGTGATGCTTCAGAAGCGAATCGTATTATTCGTGTTATTCGCGATCAACTCTCTAATCAAAATGTCACCATTCAATATGGGGGTTCGGTTAAACCGGATAACATTGATGAAATTATGGCTCAATCTGATATTGATGGGGCTTTAGTTGGTGGTGCTAGTTTAGACCCAGTTAGTTTTGCTCGTATCGTTAACTATCAATAATAATGGATAATGGATAATGGATGATGGATAATTATTTTTTCCAGAAATAATACAGTATAAATAGTAAATTATTATTGCTTTTTATTGAGTGGGGAAATATCGGAGTTGTTGACCGAACTAATTATCATTTTTCAATTATCCATTATTAACTAAAATTATGAATAATTTAATCATTCGAGATCATAGATTTGAGTGGGGAAAGCGTACATATTTGATGGGAATCTTGAATGTTACCCCTGATAGTTTTAGTGATGGGGGTCAATTTAACAACATAGAAACAGCTTTAGAACAAGCTAAAAATATGATTGATGGGGGTGCAGATATTATTGATATTGGGGGACAATCAACCCGTCCAGGGGCTGAAGAAATTACTCTAGAAGAAGAATTAAAACGAGTTATTCCTATTATTGAAAAGTTGCGTAAAAATAATTCTATTCCTATTTCTATTGATACGACAAGAGCCATAGTTGCACAAGCAGCTATTGAAGCAGGGGCAGATATTATTAATGATATTTCTGGGGGAACCTTTGATGAAAAAATGTTTTCAACAGTGGCAAGTTTAGATGTTCCTATTATTATTATGCACATCAAGGGAACCCCTAAAACCATGCAAAAAGAAACAGATTATAATGATTTAATTAGCGATATAATTAATTGGCTGAGTTTGCAAATTGAAGAAGCGACAAAAGCAGGAATTGATAATAAAAAAATAATCATTGATCCTGGTATTGGATTTGCTAAAGACTATCATCAAAATATAGAATTATTGCGTCATTTATTAGCATTTCAATCGTTACAATGTCCCCTTTTAGTGGGAGTTTCTCGTAAAAGTTTTATTGGCAGTATTTTAGAAGAAAAAGACCCCAAAAAACGAGTATGGGGAACTGCGGCCGCTTGTTGTAGTGCGATCGCTTCTCAGGTTGATATTCTACGAGTTCATGATGTGGCAGAAATCAAACAAGTGTCACAAGTTGCTGATGCAATTTGGCGCAATTGAAACAATGATAGCATAGAATTAAATGGGTATTCAATGGGACAACTATGCTTGACCTTACCAAAAATATTCGTTCCCTAACTGACTTCAAACGGAACACCAGCGAACTGGTTGAGAATATTAAACGTACCAAACACCCCATTGTTTTGACGGTTAATGGTAAAGCAGAACTTGTAGAAACTCTCAAAGGTATGAAATGGGGACTTGATCAAATGAAACAAGGAGAAGGTAGAACTGTAGAAAGTTTTTTTTTGAGATATTTGACCGTTTAAATTAAGTGGAATGAAGGACAAATATTAAGTTATTTTTGCTCAAAAGATAAAGCCTCCCCTCGCACTTCTGTATTTAATTTGCCCCTTTCATAAACAATATTTCCTCCAACAATAGTAATAACTGGCCATCCCGTTAATTCCCATCCTTCAAAGGGACTCCAACCGCATTTTGTTTGTAAGTCTTCTCGTAAGACAGGACGATAATTTTCTAAATCAACTAACACTAAATCAGCATCATATCCCGGTTTAATTAAACCTTTATTGGGTATTTTATACGCTTGTGCCGGTGCATTTGACATCCAATGAGACACTTGAGCAACACTACATTTCCCTGTTATTGCTTGGGTTAACATGACAGGTAAAGAAGTTTCCACACCAGGCATTCCTGAAGGCGTATTAGGATATTCTTTTGCCTTTTCTTCTAACGTATGAGGGGCGTGATCCGTCGCAATAAAATCAATTACACCATCTAATAAAGCTTGCCAGAGAATTTGATTATTTTCAGGGGATCTTAACGGTGGATTCATCTGAGCTAAAGTGCCAATTTTTCCATAACTTTCTGTGTTTAATAACAAATGTTGTGGGGTGACTTCAGCCGTTACCCAACTGGGCTTATTTTCTCTCAAAAATTCCGCTTCTATGCCTGTGGAAAGATGTAAAATATGTAATCGTCTTTGATACTTTTGAGACAGTTTTAGAGCTAATTTTGTCGCATTCAAAGCCACTGTTTCATCTTGAATTTGAGAATGAATGGCTGGATCATGAATACCTTTAAATTCTTGGCGACGTTCTAAAATTCTGGCTTGATCCTCTGCATGGACTGCAATTAAGCGATCGCCTTTAGCAAAAATTGGTTCAATTTCGGCTGCTTGAGACACTAATAATGCCCCATGAGAAGACCCCATAAAAATTTTAATCCCACAAGCCGGATTAGCGGTTAATAAGTCAGGTAAATTCTCAGGTGTTGCCCCGATGAAAAATCCATAATTGACTAAACATTTTTGGGAAGCTAACTGCAGTTTCTGATCTAATGCAGCCTGAGTGGTGGTTAGAGGGCGTGTATTAGGCATTTCTAAGAAAGATGTAACTCCTCCCTTAGCACAAGCACAAGTCGCTGTAAACAGGTCTTCTTTGTACTCTAAACCCGGTTCTCGAAAATGCACTTGAGGATCGATCACCCCAGGCAACAAAGTTAATCCCGTAGCGTCTATGGTAGTAGTAGCGTCTTCTGCTGTAATTTCTGGGGAAACCTGGACGATTTTCCCCTCTTGGATTAGGATATCTCCTAGTAAGAACTCACCATCAGGTAGGAGAATGCGAGGATGACGAATAAGAAGTGGTGTCATTTGAAGAAAAACCCCTTAAAATAAAGTCAAGCATACTTTAATTGTCCCACTGAGTTAGGTTTAGCTAAACTAAAATCAAACATTCGTTACTTTCAATTCTCACCATATCCATTTCCTTAACTCCCACCATCTCTATATCTTATGACTCGAAGCGTAAAACAAGATAAAAATAAAAAACCGCAATCTTCTAAACCAGAAAATCCCTGGGTTGAATTAACTCAAACCGTCGTCACTGCTGTCATTCTCGCTTTTGGTATTCGTACCTTTGTGGCCGAGGCGCGTTACATTCCCTCATCTTCGATGGAACCGACGCTACAGATCAACGATCGCCTCATTATTGAAAAGTTAAGTTATCATTTCCGAGAACCTATCAGAGGGGATGTTGTCGTGTTTAACCCCACAGAAGCTCTTAAAGCCCAAGATTTTCACGATGCGTTTATTAAACGCATTATTGGCCTTCCTGGAGAGACAGTTGAGGTGAAAATGGGAAAAGTATATGTTAACGGGGAAGAAATTACGGAAACCTATATTGCTGAAGATCCAAATTATGATTACGGACCGGTTGAGGTGCCTGAGGGGGAGTATTTGGTGTTAGGAGATAACCGGAATAACAGCTATGATTCCCATTATTGGGGATTTGTTCCTAAAGATAAGATTATTGGTAAAGCCTTTGTCAGATTTTGGCCGTTTAATCGTTTAGGCAGTCTGGATCAACAGCCTTTATATCCTGGGGAAATGGAAAACCCCGATAGAAGTCAACAATCTGTGCTGATTAGTTATTAAAATCATCAGAGAATTGGGTAAAAACCCCGACCTCTTTTGTTTCTAATACGGAGAGAGAGGGATTTGAACCCTCGAAGGGGATTACCCTTAACAGTTTTCGAGACTGCCGCATTCAACCACTCTGCCACCTCTCCTAGGAGTCATTTTTTATACATAGTTTTCCATTATAACAAAACGTGGGATGTTCAAAACTCCCGTTTTTAAAATTTATTGCCTTGTGTGAAGAAAAGGATTGACACTCCTGCCACAATAATTCCTACCAAATTAGACGATTCAGGGATTTCAACAACCTCTTCCCGTTCAGTTAATTGAAATTCAGCGTACATCGTTACATCAGTAGAAACATTAGATATTCCTCTATCATCAGTCCAGGGTAATTGTAGACTACTGTCGTATCTACCTTGATCAGAGATAACCTGAGTGGTACTTTGATTGTAGCTATGAGGAATCAAGTAAAATTCTCTTGTATTGGGAAAGGGAAAAGGAATAGGAGGGACAAATTCTTCATCTTCAATGTTTAATTGGATAGGAGCTAAACCATTCATTGCGTTATTCATTGCTCGGATAGCAATGCTTGTATTACTTGTCGAACTGCCCCCTTCTCCCCAAAAACAGAGGCCATTACCAATCACCCCTACCTCACAGGTATCAAACCTTGGATCATTAGGATTACCAAAAATAGTATCAAAATCATTCAATGTAAAATTAACGTCATAGGTATCAATAAAGGTTCTTGTTACTCCTTCTATTTCTTCTGTTACACAAATTTTAAGATTCTGAATACCAGTAACATTGTCGCCATTAATACCCACCATGGGATTGTTGGTAGGGAGATTACTAGGCCGGACTCGACAATCTTGTATCGATACGGTCGCAGCTTGAGCAGAACGAATTTTTCCTAGGCTCAAGGTTGTAGCTAGGAGGGGAAATATAAAAATAAGTCTTAACATTTTTTTACGTTTATCATTAAATTGATAACTTAGTTGATATTAATATGGAGTTTTTCTCATTCCTATTAAAACTTAATTAACTAGGGAAAATTTACGTAAATATACGTTAATTTAACAGAAGAAGTTATGACAATCAGGGAAAATACTATGACCGTTGATCAACTATTACTACTCATCGCCTTATTAAGTCCAGGCATTTTACTCTCAGCCTTAGTAATGGGAAGCTTTGCTAAAGGAGGTTAGGTTGATAGGTGACCAGTATAACAAAAATACCGCTATCTGGTCACTGTCCCTACTTAAGATTCTGTTTTGCCTCTTTAGCAACGGATTCCATGGAATCTTGAGCCAGAATTTTCAGTGCTTGTTGAGCTTGTTCTCCTCCTAATTTTCCTAGGGCTTGAACCAGTCGATAACGCACTTGCCAATCTTCATCATTAACTAGTGGAACCAAGAAGGGAACCGCCTCAACATTTCCTAACTCTCCTGAGGCACTGACAGCAGCAACCCTAACTAAGCCATTGTCAGAGTTGAGGGCATCTTCTAATAATTCAATCCCTTTTGGTTCCCCTAACTCCCCTAATGTAGCAATAATACTTAAGTGTAATAACCAATCGGAAGTTTGTTGATAGAGTTGTTTGAGATCCTCATAAGCTTGGGTTAACTGTAGCCCCCCAATAACGTCGGCGGCGGCTGCTTTAACATCAATTTCGGGGTCATTTTGCAAGCGATCCCGTAATAATCCTAAAGTCGTATCAGGATCTTGTTTTCCCAAAGTATCAAGTTGACTAACTGCAGCATAACGCACTCGTTCATTGTTATCTGTCACCAAAGGTTGAATGAGGGTAAAAGCAATAGCAGGGTCAAGTTCCCGTAATAAATTAACCCCTTTGAGGCGATCGCCAAGGTTATCGGAGGTGAGAAGGGGTTGCACATCAGCAGGGGTAACATTCATAAAAATAACCGTTAAATCATTAGCCCGAAAGCATTGCAATTAAAAATCCTAACAAAAAACCAGCAATGGTTGAATAAGAAACTGAACTTCCCCCCAACTCGTAAGCTTCGGGCATCATGGTACTGGCTAACATGGCCAAGATGGCTCCTCCTGCAACAGCTTGGGCAGTACCAATAAAGAGTAAAGAGGCACTATCTTTTGAGAATCCCTGGGTTAAAACCGCAGGGATTCTAGAGGTTAGGGGGACTCCCATTGACCCCATCCTTTCAAATAAGTAACGACGACTGGCGGCGGGTTTGCGCAGAAAACCCCCATGTTGATCGATATATTGACTTAAATTGGTAAATAATACTCCACCAATGGCAAACCCTAACATCAAAGGGAAAAATCCAGCTTCTTCATAGACTTTAGGGGCGATTTCAAAGGCGATCGCCGCAATTAATGTCCCACTCCCAAACGCCATGATCGAGGCGGATATTGACCGTTTTGGGGTCAAAAATACCCCCACCGTTGCCCCTAATGCTAAACTAGAAGCCCCTAACATTCCTTGGACAAAGGCAGAGAGTGCCATAAATAATTTTTTACATGATGGTTATTAAGTTTCTTCGGTTTGATTCTCCGAAGCACTCAAAGATTGTTGAGTTGAAGAGGAGATCATGCTATTCATCCCCTTATGGTAGTTAGAGGCGATCGCCAAAAATGCTCCGGCTAACACATAAATAGGTAGGGGCAAAATAAAGCCTTTTACCCATTGATAAAACTGCACGAATACAAATAAAACAAAAACCGCACTAATCCATAGGCGCATCGTTATCACCTCATCACCTTCAACAATCATATTCTAGCTTATCGATTAAACCAAAAATAATACATTTTGATAAGGCATTATGGTACAACATTTAACTTCTCAAACATCTTCAACCCTTATCTATCCTGAAGGTTATGGAAAACATATCGCTGACAATACAAAACAATCTCGTTAGATTGTCGTTATTCAAGAAAATTTAGAGCAAATTATTTTCGGTAATTCTAAATTCGCGCATTCTAAATTCGCGCATTTTAAATTCGCACATTCTGATGTTTCTCCTTTTGTGTTACTTAAGACCACTATAGAAACCTATTTCAAAGACATCTCGTATTCCTGTCATTCCCTGTGCCAGAAAAAATAACAAAGCAAAACAGTTCGTAACGATGTGAATATAACGCCAACGTCCCGAACGATCTTTGTAAATATTTTGGACAGTTGCCAATGAAAAAATCATTAATAGTGAAGCAGCCATGCCAAAGTAATAATGAGAAATATACCATTCATCGCTACGTCGAAATATTCCCGGTTGGGAACCCAGAATTACTAATCCAGTCCCTGTAAGAGTTGCAAAAATAGTTCGCCATTTTTGTGTTCTAGATTGATAGAGAAACACAAGGGATGCAATGGTGGCAGCAAATATTCCGAAAATAAATATAGTCTGGAAAAGACTTACTTCTGACAAAGTTTTTGAGATGATTGCGTAGGAAAAAGCGACTAATGTAAGCCCAACAACGCTACCAGTGAGCCACCGTCCTATCTTAACGTGTTCTAAACCAACAGTAGGAGGAATTTTACTTTTTGCCCCATCTGCTATTTGGAGACGACGTTGACGAGTCTGCCAAGCAAAGTTAACAGCGATTCCAATTAAAGGAAAGACAAAAACTACAGCTAGTATGGGATGAATTAAAGCTGCCCAATCTTTTAAAGTCATAAAATCACCTCTTAATGTATTCAAATAATGATCATTTTTTTCTGCATTATCAACAGGTTTTGCTTGATTATTTTTAATAAAAAAACCGTAAGAAAAAACAAGTTTTCCTCACGGTTTTCAGATGACTTAAAATTGACAATTAAACTTGAGCAGGAACCTGTTCTGCTGCTGTAATTTTTTCGTAGGTTTCTCTCATTTTTAAACCGACTAAAACCTGGAATAAACCAGTTCCATTGGTAGAACCAGGATAATCTTTATGTTGTAGTAAAAGTTCGGTCATCTCACCATAATATTTGGTTCCGGTTTTACTAAGATGACTTTCGATGTAGATCATTTCTTCGAGGTTATCGAATTGACCATCGACTTCTAACATAGAGACTTCATTACCCATGAAGTTGTCAGGACCATAGTACATCTTGATACCAGGATAAGCACAAGTTAACTTACGTCCACAAGGCCGCCAATCAATGGTAGATCCTTCATCGAATAAGTAAGCAGGTTCAAAGTTGGCAATACCTTCTTTTTGAACCAAACGAACCCGTAATAACTTACTTTCGTTGTCTTCAATTAACTGAGTGGGTAAGACTTGAATTACTACATCAGCGTGTTGTTTTTGGGGTTCGATATAAGCAGTAAAATCCGGTTTTCTAGCATTGATAGAAGCTAACACATCTTCATAAGTGTGTCCTCTTTCTGCCATATCCCGTTGAATTTTCCAGTTGATTTTAACTTCATCACTGATATCGAGATAAACCCCAAAATCAACCAATTCACGAACTCTCTCATCAAATAAGGGGTGTAATCCTTCGATAACAACCACTTTATTCGGTTCGACGCGTTCGGGAGGATCAAGTTCTCCTGTTTCGTGATTATAAATGGGTTTATCAATAGCTTGACCTGATTTTAAAGCTTTAATTTGCTCATACATGAGATCAAAATTATTCGCCTTAGGGTCTAAAGCAGTCACACCGGCCGCTTTTCTTCCCTTACGATCTAAACTGTGATAGTCATCTAAACAGATGACCGTCATAAACTCTTCACCAAATAAATCGGTTAAACGACGCAAAAAAGTAG
>JBFRWG010000085.1:0-5905 GCA_051439445.1 Crocosphaera sp. | reverse complement strand
ATAAGAGACAGATACAGAACAAGTTATACAAAAATTATCAACTCAGTTAGAAACGATTGAAGATCATACAGAAGAAATTGAAATATTAGAAACAAAACTAATAAGACAAAGAGAAAACTTAGATAACTTACTCGGTGAAAAAGGCAGAATAGAACAATCTTTAGCTCAAATAGAAATCTTTAAAAAAGACAAAGAAGAACAACAAAAACAATTTCAACAGGTTTCTAAACAATATCGGGTATATACAGAATTAAGTAAAGCTTTCAGTAAAAATGGTATCCAATTATTAATGATTGAAAACGTTTTACCACAATTAGAAGCAGAAACTAATCAAATTTTATCTCGATTAACAGGGAATCAATTTCATATTAGATTTGTTACACAAAAAGCAGGAAAAAGTGGCAGTTCTCGAAAAAAATCTGCTAAAATGATAGACACATTAGATATTATTATCTCTGATGAAAAAGGAAGTCGTGCTTACGAAACTTATTCAGGAGGTGAAGCGTTTCGGATTAATTTTTCTGTCCGTTTAGCCCTCGCTAAATTATTAGCACAAAGGGCCGGAACGACATTACAAATGTTGATTATTGATGAGGGTTTTGGTACTCAAGATGGAGAAGGATGTGAACGTTTGATAGCAGCAATTAATGCTATTTCTTCTGACTTTTCTTGCATTTTAGCTGTCACCCATATGCCCCAATTTAAAGAAGCATTTCAATATCGTATTGAAGTGTATAAAACGAATCAAGGATCAAAAATAAATTTGGTTAGTTAATTTTAGACTCTGCGGTTAAAAATTAAGTGACCAGCGAATATGGAAACAGTAATAATCTGGTGAACGTCTAGAAGTCTATATTAACGATTTTCAACACTCTATTTTTTTGTTAATAATTGTTTAAATCTACTTATTATTAATTGCTTAAAGCCTTGCTAATATAATAGCAAAAAAGTGAGTGATAGAGCCATGTTAAAATCCTTTAAAGTTCTTCCTTGAACCACAATAATCTTTTTATTGTTCACCCAGATAGTTCATGCTGATCAATGTTCCTATGTCGATAAAGAACAAGCTTTAAAAGCAGCAACTTTTCTGAGACTTAATCAATTAATTTATCTTTTTTGTGAACCTTGTGGCGAAACTCGCCCCCAACCTGTTACAATTCAATCTATTTCTGTGGGAACTGTAGGTTATCAAAATTTCTGGCAGTTATCCATTAATAATCAAGGAGTTGATTTAGCTTATACATACATCCCCTCTACGATTGAAGAAAAATTCATTAATTTAGCAGCCTTGTCCGGATGTCCGGCACAGGATGTTAGTCCTTTTATTATTCCTTAAGAATACAGGATTATTAATTTACATTATTTATGAAACGTCGAAACTTTATTAAATACAGTGGTTTAGGGATCGCAAGTTTAGGGGTTGCAGCTTGCAGCAATACCGATATTTTTTCCTTCACCAATCGGCAAAAAACCGATGTTGACTTTGGTAAGCTTGAAAAGTCTAACCTAATTTTGGGATATGTTGCCAATGGAGATGCAGCCCCCTTAATCATGGCACAGGAAAAGGGTTTTTTTGAGCGTTATGGCCTCACTGTTACCCTAAAACGACTTAGTCGTTGGGAAGAGGTTAAAGATGAGTTATTGGATTGGAAAATCGATGCAGGACAACTACCCTATTCTTTCCCCATGATGGCACAATTGGGAGAAGATAAAGCCCCCTTAATCTCATTGATGACTCTTAATCTCAATGGTAGTGCTATTACCATGGCTCAAAAAGCCTGGGATGCAGGGATACGTCCCTCGGTAGATTATTTTAATTTTACTGATTTTGAGGAAAATATTCGTAAATATTGGAGAAATATAGGAAAACCTGTTAATTTTGCCCTAGATTCTCCCTTTTCAATGGACGCTTATCTCACTCGGTATTGGTTATCTGCTATGGGATTAATCCCAAAAACAGAAGTAGAATTAATCGAGTTTCCTGCTTCTCAAATGATCTATAAACTACAAGCCGGGATCATTGATGGATACAGTGCTTCTTCTCCCTGGAATCAACAAACCGTATTAGAAAAAGTCGGCTTCATTACTCATATTAGTCGGGATATTTGGCAAGGCCATCCCAATAAAATCTTAGCTACCATGGACGGTTGGGCGAGAAAAAATCCTGTAACCACTCAAGCTTTAATGGCTGCTTTAATCGAATCTTGTCAATACTGCGATCGCCTGAATCATTCCACAGAAATAGGGACAGTTTTAGCACAACCCAATTATTTAAACTTAGAGACGGCTTTAATTGAATCCACTTTAATTGGCAACTATTCTTATAGTAACAAAGACCCTGAGAACTATCAAACAAGCATCCCTGACTATACAGTATTTCATCACCGAGAGACAACCTATTTAGAGCAAAATACCAATGATCATGCTAACTATCCTTGGCGTTCCCATGCTGTTTGGATGTTAACCCAGATGATTCGCTGGCATCATTTAGACATTTTTGACTACCCTCAAGATGCAGATAAAGTATTAGATAAAATCTATCCTCTCAGTTTCTATGAAGCGGTCGCAGAAGGGTTAAATATTTCCCTACCCACTGACACAATGAAACAAGAACCGCCAACCGCTTTTATTGACGGTCGAGGGTTTGATCCCAGTGAGCCAATGGCCTATTTGAATCAATTTTCCATTCGGGCAAGTCGTCCCACTATCTTTGGTTTTGTGTGACAAATTGATACTCTTTCATAAGGGTCTGCATCTTGCGTGACACGGCAGATGTATCAACCCTGTCCCCAGCTAAATCAAATTTATTTTTTGTTCTGGAGATTTTAGCTGGGAACTTGCCCTTGGCAAAAATTAGGACAAAACTAGACAGACTTGGACTTTCTCTCCTTTAGTTCATAAACACTTAGTTTGGGGCGAGAAAGTCCCACTTAACGCTGCTGATGACCTTTACTAGAAGGAAGTCTGTAAGCGTACGCGTCTAGGTTTATGAAACCCCCAATATTTTTTGACACTCCCTGCGATAAATCGACCAACTGAGTTTGACTCAGAACGGAGGTAGCTTATGTCGCTCAAGGCTTTTTAGGTTTGTGTCGAGGTACTCAGGGTGAGTACAATCTTTTCTATGGAGTTAATAATCCAGAATAAGTCTGTATCTGTGATGGTTAGAGCTTGCTTATCTCTGGACTTTCCCCCTTTTCTTTTTTAACTCGATGACTTAAAACCCAGAGTAGGTAGAGGCTGAATTTATCTAGTTTTGGGGGGTGTCTCCCAAATTTGATCCCTTAAACTGCCCAAGATCAACTTCATAATTCTTGAAATTTTTTTGATTTGCTTTAAGGATTTAACGCTATATTTTTGATATCATTAATAATGATCTAAAAAAACAAGTCACCATTGAGATAGAATTCAAGGACATTGATAAAATCATGACTGACCAAAATCCCACTCCCTTAACGGGAAAGGCCTTGCTTCAAAAAGTAAAAGAGTTATCTAAAAAGCCTAGACGAGAAACAGCTAAAGCGTGTGGTTACTACACACAAACAAAAGATGGGCAAACTCGTGTTAACTTAACGGACTTTTATGATGCAGTTCTGGCAGCTAAAGGCGTTCCTTTAGATCCTGGTACTGCGAAAGATGGTCGTGGTCGTGAACCGACCTACCGTGTCAGTGTTCATAAAAATGGTCAAATCGTTATTGGTTCAACCTATACAGAAGAGATGGGATTGAAACCGGGAGATGAATTTGAGATTAAATTAGGTTACAAACATATTCACCTCAAGCAGATCGAAGTTGACGAAGTTGACGAAGAAGATGCAGCTTAAACCCTATTGGTTGTAAGATAAACATGGGAAGCCCGGTGCTGAAACTCACTGAAAACGGAAGGCTAACTTTTGTCTTTTCTTCCTCTGATCAGACCAGGTAAAACCCCCAATTTCTCTCCTATAAACCGAGGGAAGATTAGGGGGTGAAAACCAGAAAACTGGTAAATTATCCTCTGAGAAGAAGTTAGATAAAAGCCGGTTGAGATCATGGCATTGATTATCGTCAAAAATTGTTTCGGAATAGGTGCATATCTAGGGGAATGGGAAGTTATTCTCCGTTCCCATTTGAGCCCTTGGTTAATTTATCTAAGACACTTTCCTAGTGAGAGTAAAATTGCCCTTTTCCTATTAATTTGGTTGCTGCTATGGCTACCAATAGGTTTCCTCTTGGGTAAAAAACTTAACTGGCAACCGTTTCAACCCCTCAGTTCAGGGCAAAAGATGCCTTTGCTAGTTCCTTTGTATTTATTGGTTCCCTTCTTGAGTTGGTTTGCCCTGATAGTTGAAGGTACATCCTTAGAGGAATATGGCTTAGGGTTGAATCGAGATATCTTGATATCTTTGTGTCAAGGCCTATTTTTCGGGTTGGGGGGGTTAGCCCTCGTTTTTATCCTAGAAGGGAGGTTAGGATGGCTAACATGGAATTGTGAGAACCTAATTGAATTCGTTAAAATAGCCTTACCCATTTTGGCCGTAGCTTTATGGATTGCCTTGACAGAAGAATTTGTTTTTCGAGGCATTTTTCAAACCATTTTGCAGTCCAATTACGGTCAATGGATAAGTGGGATCATCATTAGTTTTATTTTCGCCCTCTTACACCTCCTTTGGGAACGCAAAGAAACCCTTCCTCAAATACCAGGACTTTGGTTAATGGGAATGGTATTAGTAATGGCTCGATGGGTAGATGGAGGTCGTATTGGTTTAGCCTGGGGACTTCATGCAGGTTGGATCTGGGGTTTATCTTCCCTAGAGGCGGCTCAACTGACATCTTACACAGGGAAAGGAAAAAACTGGATAATTGGTATCTATCAACAACCGTTGGCGGGAATGATGGGAATTTTGTGTTTGTTAGCTACTAGCGTCCTATTATGGTATCTTAATGAGTAATAATAACTTTTTCGGAATTTTCTCTTGCTTCTGTGCGAGAAAGTCCCACTTAACGCTGCTGATGACCTTTACTAGAAGCAAGTCTGTAAGCGTGCGCGTCTAGGTTTATGAAAACCCCAGATTTTCTCCTACATTTTGAATGAGGGAGTGAAGATCGATCGCCACAAACAAATATCTTATCTTTAATACACCTTATGGGAGCGGCGATCGCTCTTTTTTAAATTAATCTCAGTATATATACCATTTATCTTTTTTATAGACAAAACGATAACTTAATGATTGCTGATTATCTAATGCCCAATCAATAGTTTCTTGTCCATAGGGAAATTGAACATTTTCCATCACTATTTTAGAAGTTCCTCTCACAACTTTATAGTTAGGATGAGTTTGATATTTATCTACGAGACTTGGGGGAATAGTAATAGCTAAAACTCCAGAACTTAACTGACAGTTTTGACATCCTGCTGTTTCATCTTTACTTCCTACATAACTAAATTCATGGTGACGGCGATTTTTCCAATCTTGTAACCATTCTTCATGGGAACCATAACCATTAGCTTTCTTATTAAACTGAGCATTCCATAGTTTTCGAGAACCAAAGATAAGTTTTGGTTTATGAGTTTTGAGATAATTTAACTTAATTTCTAAACGATGAAGTTTTCGCTTTTTATGATGTAGTTTGGCTAAACTGTTTGCCCTTGCTGTTTTCTTTTTAGGCTCTAAAGAACAGGCCAGATAATCTTTTCTTTGAGGAGAAGCTGTTTTTGAAGCGAACAATGGCTCTAACTTAACTCGCTCAGTTAAATTTTTAATACTTTTCTTTAAGGGGTTAATCTTTTCGGTAATTTCTGTTATTTGTAATTGATAACATTCTTGACGAGATTTTATTTTTCCTTGCAGAAATATTCTAATGGAATTAAATTGACGAGCATTGATTCCATAAATAAGTTGATATTCTTTTTTTAGTTCTTTTA
>JBFRWG010000084.1:0-38821 GCA_051439445.1 Crocosphaera sp. | reverse complement strand
ATCTAGAAGAGTTTATTAATAGGTTATTCTAAGCATTTGATTCCCTCCTAGTTGTAATTGATAGGAAACTTCTTCAATTGTACAGTTGTAGCCTTTTTTTTCTAAATATGTAACAAGAAAGGGAAGATAAGGAGAGGTTTCATTTTGTAGATCAATTAAAGGAAAAATTCTCACTTCACGACAAATTCTCAACATTTTATAAACAGAATTTATGTGAAATTCTTGAGAAAAATGAGCAGAATAAAGAAATAGAAAATGAGAAATTAATCCTAACTCATATTGATTATTATCATATTTTAATGTGGGTAATTCTCCCACTTGATATCGATTTTCTTTTTTCCCTGTTTCATAATCTTCACAAAATAAAGAAATAACTCTTTCTCTATTTCTTCTTAAGTCTTGAGGAGATTTATGATAATTCCAAACCCAATCATTGGGTGTATTTTCTACTTGTTCAATAATATCATCAATAACATCATAAAATCGCTTTTTTATTTGTTGACTACTGAAAATATAGAGAGGATCAACCGAGGTTATTTTATAACCTAACTTAGTTCCTTGTGCATTAAAACTTGCTGGCCCATCTGCAACACTTAAAATTGATTTTTGACAATCATTTTCTGTCAGATTAAACATTTTAATATATTCATCTAATGATCGTCCAAATGGGATAACTTTTTCTAAGTTCATTGCCATACAATTTCCCTCATCTTGAAGTATCTTTATATGTTATATGAAATTACTAAATATTTGCTACTCATCAAACTTGTGTAGCAAAGTTAGGTCTATTTGATATAATTCTCAAAAAATGGGTTAGATTAATTAGATTAATAACTATTGTAGGGGTCAACGGCCGTTGACCCCTACCTTTAATTATGTTTGATTATGCAGCTTGAGTTTGCTGATCTTTTTGTAGTAATTGAATAACGGAATTCTTTTCTAATAACCCTAGCACTTGACCATTTTCCTCAATAACTGTCAGTTGTTTTAGGGGATCATCTTCAAGTATCTTCACCACTTCTAAGAGAGTTTCATCAGATTGAATAGTTATCAAGTCTTTGACAGGTTCTATTACTTCAAAAAGCTTAATTCCTGTCCAGTCAGATGTGGGAATTTTTTTCAATCCTTCTACTTCTAAAACCCCCAATAAAGTTCCCTCTTCCTTAACAACTAAGAACTTTCTCCATTGATTTTTTCCGATGACATAATCATTGACAAATTCACGAATGGTTAAGTCCCCAGAAACAATAGGACTATCAGCAATAACAGCGTCTTTTGCTGTATAAGCATTTAAGGTTTCTTGTACCTGTGCAGACTGGGCCGAACCCCCTGCATTTTGTAACAAGAAGAAACCAATTAATAGAGTCCAAAAATTACCAAACTGGATGATTCCTAAGATGGATAAACCACCCACAGCAACCGCTAACCAACCGAATACTTGACCAACACGACTGGCAAAAATAATCCCTTTATTGGGGTTTCCTGTAATCTTCCAAACGATAGACTTTAAGATGTTGCCACCATCCAAAGGTAAACCAGGAATTAAGTTAAATAACCCTAACACTAAATTGATAAAAGCTAATAACTCAATAATCGCTTCGATGGGCGCTGGAAAGCTAAAATTGAAGGCAGTAAAGAAGAAAATAGCTGATAATAGTAAACTAATTACTGGTCCTGCGATCGCCACTAAAAAAGCTTGTAGAGGGGTATCAGATTCTTTTTCTAAACTGGCTAATCCTCCGAAGAGAAACAGGGTAATTGATTTAACATCAATCCCTTGAGAAATAGCCACAAAACTATGGCCTAATTCGTGCGCAAGTACCGAGGCAAATAATAGTAATGCAGCAACAAAACCTAATACCCAAGGCAGAAAACCATTGAGTTGAGGAAACAAACTTAATTGTTCTCCATAACTAAAGGTAACTAACCCTAAAACCAAAAACCATGAAGGGTTTACATAAAAAGGAATACCGAATAAGTTTCCAACTTTTATACTGTTATTCATAAGAATAACCTCCTATTTTTGTTAGCGATTTTATTTGATTTCGCTCTTTCTTAATCCTATTGTAACGAAATATAAAGTTAGGGAAAATTGGAAGTTATGGTAAAACCCGTCATGGAAGGTTCGGTTTATCCGATTAAATTCGCTGTAATAAGTTTACTCCATGAGTATCGGTCCCACAGGTGTGATAGATTCCATAGAGATAACTAAGATTTAAAACCGTTTCTGTTTGTCGGGGGCTAGTTTTCCAAGGTTTAGGGTTATTATAAGCATAAAAAGCTTCTACTCCATCAATGCCTAAGTCAACAGCCACAGGAATAACTTTTTTGGCGGGATGGGGATATCTTTCGGGATGGGCTAAAATGGCCATTCCCCCTGCTTGATGGATAGCATGAATAACGTTACTAGCTAAAGCAAGAGTTCCTGTGGGAGACTCTCCCCATAAGTAGGGTTCTAAGGCCGGATGTTCTGGGGTAAAGCCATACCCTAAGATATGCACTTCAACATCGAGTAAACGAGAGGTAATTTCAATCCCAGTCCATAGATGGGGGAAGTTGTCTTCGGGCCTTTCTAAAGAGGTTTGCTGTAGCCACTTATGAGCAATTTTATAACCTTCAACAGAATGATGATCGGTAATAGCAAGTCCTTTGAGTCCAATCCTAACAGCTTGTTGTATCAGTTGTTTTGGGGTAAGCTGTCCATCAGAATAAATAGTGTGCATATGAAAGTTGTAGTCATAAGGACAACTTTTAGCATCTAGCCTTGACCAAACTTCTTGTAAGGCTTGTATATCTTGTGCAGATGGTTTCTTTGCAGTTGAAACAATCATAATAGGCGATAGTAATCCCTTAAAGATTTAGATTTGTTACATATCAGTAACATTTTTTAGTATAAGCTGTTTTTAATCTCATTGGGGTGATCTATAATGCAAACTTTATTTATAACACCTGTTCCAAAAGTTTTGCGTGATGGAAGCGAGGATTATCCATTGTTTGAGTTGGCACAAATAACTGTCAGATTGGCGATCGCTCTCCATAGTAGCGATCGCCAATCTGAAAAAATTTATTATCCCTTTGGGTAATCGTTATTTATCGATTTTTCTGATACTCTTCCAATAAATCCAATAAATTCATTTGACATTGCATTGGTAAAAGTTCCATCAGAGGGACTTCTTTTCTCCCTCCCCCCAAAGGAACCGAAATATCACGAAGAATCTTCATAACAGCATCTTCTGTTAACTCATCATTCTCCAATAACGAATAGACTTTTTCGGCCACTGTGGTATGTAAATGAGCATCGGATAGATATAAATGCCATTTTGCCACATCAATATAGATATTTTCCCCAATTTCGGCGGCAAGGGCTTCAACCGCTTGGGTAACATTATAATTAGCCATGAGATTGTTGAGAATAGTCGGCGATCGCTGCGATATAGAGCAAATGTCCCAGTAAAATCAACCCCCAAACACCTGAAAACCAGATAATCCAGTCCCAGTCTGCTTGTTTAATATTATGGACAAACCAAACCCCTGAATTACAGGCTAAGAAGACGGCAACATGAACCGCAAAATTCATGCGATCATCAAGACGACGAAATTCAGGATCAGCGCGATCGGGCTTACGAGGCCAACGAGGAGGCATAGGGGTCAAACACAAATACAACTTCTTCTTCTTATCCTATCAGAAATTTTGCCTCGGCAACTGCTAAGAAATATGAAATGATCTCCAAGTTTCCTTGAATATGAAACAATGAGAAAGGATTATTTTTATGGATGGCTAATTAATTACTATGTCTAATGTGACTGATAACCCTGTTGAGAAAAACTCTGAAAATCAGGATATTCAAACCAGCTTTACGGTTCAAGAAATAAGAGAATTATTACCCCATCGTTATCCTTTTGCTTTGGTGGATCGTATCATCGACTATGTTCCTGGTCAAAAGGCAGTTGGTATTAAAAATGTAACCATTAATGAGCCATTTTTCCCTGGACATATTCCTAGTTTACCCATTATGCCAGGGGTTTTAATTGTAGAATCAATGGCCCAGGTTGGGGGAGTTGTTCTCACATTATTACCAGGAATGAAAGGGGTATTTTTCGCATTTGCTGGTATTGATAAAGTACGTTTTCGTCGTCCAGTGGTTCCTGGAGATCAATTAATCATGACGGTGGAATTATTAACCTTAAAACGCAATCGCATTGCTAAAATGCAGGGAAAAGGTACTGTAGATGGAGAACTAGCGGTACAAGGAGAAATGCTATTTTCTCGGATTGATTAGTCCTTGCTTAATGGATAATGAATAAGAGAGAATTTGTTATTAAAATCCTTATCATTATCCATCTCTAAATTTTAGCTCTATCAGCTTAATTTATTGATAATTGTCATAGTGAAATTATTAGGAGGGGCAACCGTTAATCCTCTGCGAACCGGTTTGAGAGGCCGATGAGAATTCAGTTTTAATTGATAGTTAGATAATAAATGAGCTAAAACAATTTTCATTTCCATTTTAGCTAATTCCATGCCAATACAAAGATGACTTCCCCCCCCAAAAGGCAAGTATTCATAGGGAGAAAATTGACGTTCTAAAAATCTTTCGGGACGAAACTGTTGGGGTTGCGGATAAATATCTTCTCGATGATGAACTAAATAAATAACTGGGGCAAAAACCGTACCTGGTTGAAACTGATATCCCATTAATTCTAAGGGGGTTTCTAAAATACGAAGAAAGGTGATTAAAACCACTGGATAAATACGTAAGGTTTCACTACAAACTGCATCTAAATATGGTAATTTCATGATAGGGATTAAATCCGAATTATTTCCTATCTTAGAAAGATGCGAGCGCAGTTTACTTTCAATGTCTGGCTGATAATGAATCCAATACAATGCCCATGTTAAACTAGAAGCAGTTGTTTCATGACCCGCCACTAAAAGAGTTATTAATTCATCGTGTAATTCTTGATCTGTCATTGCTTCCCCTGTTTCATCTTTCGCTAACATTAACAGGGTTAAAATATCTTGTCCTTGATAATTTTTTTGTTGACGACGTTCTTTGATTTCATCATAAATTAAGTTATCAATCTCAGCTTTAATATGTAAAAAACGACCCCAAGGTGTCCATTTTCCTCCATCTTTTTGAAGAAATGGTAAAAAGATAAAAGCAGCACTGATAGGAGAATCGAAAAAAGATAACCATGCTTTTAATAAGGTTTTTAACTGTTCATAACGCACACCTGTTGTCAAACCAAAAACGGCTTTTAAAATAACTTTTAATGTTATTTCTTGCATCACCTGACGTACATTAAAAGCTTGATTAATCCTTATATTTTGAATCACTTCATTGGTAATATCATCAATTAAATCACGATAAGTTTGTAACCTTTCTCCATGAAAGGGAGGCATCAGTAATTTTCGCTCTCTTTGATGTCTCTTTCCTTGTAAAAAAATTATAGAATTTTCTCCGAAAAAAGTTTGTAAAAATCCTCCCCCACTTGGGGTTCTAAGCTGTCTTTTATCCCTCGTAAAAACCGCTTTTATTGCTTCAGGATTGCTGAGATAGACAAAGGGAGTTTCCACAGTACCACGACAAAATATATCCCCATATTTTTGGTAATTTAACTCTAAATCATGTAAAGGATAAAAAATAAGTTTAAAGGTTCTTAAGAGTCTTGGTGTAGAGATAAAAGGCGGTAAATTCATAGCCATTTTTCAAAATTATTATTAATTTAAGTGTAGATTTTTGTCGATTTCGTCAATTACGATTTATGTGAATAATCATAACAGAAAAAATATTAATTTGCAAAATTTTATCAAAATAATAGAATCTTAATAAGTTGCAAATTAATCATCATTTCCCAACAAAAAATCGATACAATTTTTCCCTAATCGGTTACAATGACTACAGAATTCTCTGCTAAGGTAAAGTCACTATGAATCAAAGCAGTAGTCAAGGGATGGACATACAAAAACTCACAGGATTAGAGGCGAGACATTTTGCTGATTTAGTGAGAGCATCACAGTTAGTTTTTGATCCCACGGGGGGTGTATTTGGGAGACATTTAAAAGTAGATTGGTCTTGGTTTGATATATCTCCGCACATCCTTGATAACTTGAGACAATTAGGTGAAAAATACCAATATTCATCTCCTCATGTTCCCATGGAAATTATTTGGGTTCAATTAACCCCAGAAACCCGAAGTTGGTTTATTGATCACAAAGAGAGTTTATGGCAGATCGAAGAAGCATTTCCCCCTATTGATGAAGATTAAATTTTGCTAGACTTAGTTAGATAATCCCGCAAATTTTTGAAATTATTTTCTACAATATTAATCAGAAAAATGCGGGATTTTTTTCATTATTTATACTTGAGTTTCAAGAGAAGAATAGGAAAAGCCAGACCAAAGGTAGCAACATTGGTCATAATGACGGGAATATCTTCAAGAAAGAGTCCATAAATGATCCATAATAATACTCCAGTACAAAACATCAAAAACATCCCTAAAGAAATGTCCTTAGTGGAGCGAGTTTTCCAGGTTTTTAGCATTTGGGGAAAAAAAGAAATGGTGGTTAACGTTCCTGCTAGTAAACCGATCCAAGTAATAGAAGTCATAACTGAGAAATAAGACTAAATCAATCATTAACAAAGAATAATAATAACAAAAATATGATCATCATCATGCCTAGAACGAAATTAAGGTAAACTCAAGATAATTGCTAAGAAAGCATTATATTAATCTTTATGAACCATTCCCCCACTTATTCCACTAACCGAGCAAAATTACAGCAGTTAATGCAGCAAGCAGGAATTGTTAATTTTGAACAATTAAGCCAAGTTGCCGGCGTATCTCAATGGCAATTAAATCGACTATTAGCAGGTTTAATTCCTAACCTATCTATTACTGTATTACTGAAACTATCAAAAGTATTAAAAATACCCTTAAAGCAATTAGTAACACAGTTTCAAACGGCTGAATCTTTGAGAGAAGATTGGACAGTGACCACTGCCGATATTTCAGAGCCAACTGATTCCCCATCAACCGCCTTAAAACAGGAATATCAGCAATTACAACAGCAACTAAACACCCAAAAAGAGAGTCTAGAAAAAGAATTTCAAGCCTCTAGTCTAGCCACCTTAGAATCTTGGTTACTGCAATGGCCAACGGCCGCTATTGTTGCTCAAAAAAACCCTGAAATTTCCGCCGTTAAATTATTACCCTTAGTTAAACCAGTGTTTGAATTATTAAAACAATGGGGACTAGAAATGACAGGAACTGTGGGGGAAGTTGTTCCCTATGATCCTCAAGTTCATCAACTTTTAGAAGGAGGAGGTTCAGCTAAACCAGAAGATCCCGTCATTATTCGTTATGTTGGTTATACTCAAGGAGAAAAATTATTATATCGAGCCAAAGTCGCCCCCATAACGAAAGATGAGAGTTAATCATCAATGTCTCAATTTTCGTTACAAATATTCATAGAACAGTCATTTTTTCCCTTTTTAGGAAGATTTGTGTTAAAAAACTCTGACATTTGCTCCAGAAATGCTATTTCGTTACATTTGATACTTACATTTCTGGTGATATCTTCTTATGCTTAATGGCTAAGGTTGCTGTTAAGTTTGACTTGGACAGAGCTTTTTGTTGAATTGGTAATCATTAACTTTATGGCCCATCACGGAATTTTCATGTTATTAGAAAAATATCCTCAACTACGGCCAAGGATTAAACAAGGTCGCTATTTGCTAGGGTATACCGATGGAAGCGGAGATGATCAACAGATTCCCGTCTTTTTATTACGTTCCCCCTGGACTCAATTTTGTATTTGGGCCACTACCGATGAAGTGGCCATACCCGCTGGCGGTGTTTTGTTGATTACTGATGATCCAGAGTGGAGTGTGGAGAGTCATTGGAAAGCTTACAGTTTAGTTACCCCGGCTGTCCCCAACCCATCTGCAAAAAAGAGTCGCCAAAAAGAGTCTCAAGCGATGACAACCCTTGCAGCCGAAATAGCCAGAGAAGAAGCCTCTCAAGACAGGAGACAGGGGACACAAGGCAGAAATATCAACCCAGGAGAAGTTTCCTCACCATTGGCAAGCGCACCGTCGAAGGTTTTCCCTTAATTGAATTTTCCAACTTCCTGCCTCCTTCAACAAATTCTAGGTAACTGCTCTCCACTCAACATATCAACAATTCGCTGAGAACCGATTTTACTTTCTAGGGTAACTAATCCCATTCCTGTTCCCTGTGTTGTAACTTCACCAATAAGCGAAGCATCTGGGGAGAAAGATTGCATAATTTCTAAGGCTTGTTTAACTGAATTTTTAGGAATAAAAGCAATAAATCTGCCCTCATTGGCCACATAGAGAGGATCGAAACCCAAAATTTCACAAGCCCCCTGTACATCCTCTCTAATAGCAATGGCTGTTTCTTTAATATTCATCCTAACACCAGCACTGGTAGCAATTTCATTTAAAGCACTAGCTAATCCCCCTCTGGTCAAATCTCTTAAACAGTGAATTTCTATTCCTTGATTAAGCATTTCTAAGATAACATTATGTAGGGGAGCGCAGTCACTTTCGATAGTGGTTTCTAATTCTAATCCTTCTCTAACTGCCATAATAGAAATACCATGACGACCGATATCCCCATTGATTAAAATAGCATCTCCGGGCTGTACACTTTGGGGAGCAATAGTTTGATTATGTTCTATAATTCCAACTCCTGAACTATTAATAAAAATACCATCTCCCTTCCCCCGATCAACGACTTTGGTATCTCCAGTAACTACCTTTATATTGGCTGTTTGAGACGCTTTTTGTAATGACTGAATAACTCGCCATAAGGTTTCCATCTGCAGACCTTCTTCTATAATAAATCCTAAACTTAAATAAAGGGGACGTGCGCCGCTCATAGCTAGATCATTAACCGTTCCATTAATGGCTAAACTACCAATATCGCCCCCAGGAAAAAAAAGAGGATGAATCACATAAGAATCCGTTGTAAAAGCAATTTTAGAGCCAGGAAGATTGATAACAGCAGAGTCATGGGGGGGAATATCTTCGGGGAGTTTAAAGACAGAAAAAACCATTTTTTCTAGAAGCTGCTGCATCAATTTTCCTCCTCCTCCATGGGCTAATAAAACTTGAGGATATTGATCAAGAGGAATGGGACAAGCTATATTGAAATCGTTCATTTTTAATTATCAAAGTACAATTTATGTATATAAATTATAGAGATTGATAGAAGTTGAAGTATCTAGAAAAAAGCTTAAAATCTCATTCTTGCTCAATCTGATGATCAAGAATGAAAACAAAAAAATTATCTTTGTTAGAGCCGAGTTCTTTGAAAAGAGGAAGGTATTAGAGGGGCAAATGGCACGATCCAATGCGATAGTTTATCGTGTAAAGAATCCCCAACTTCTAAAGTTGGGGTAGTTCAACCCTCCTTTATTAGCGGAAGTTTTCACACTCCCGTCTTTTTCTGGTAGCATAGGGCAAAGCATTTATAAAAATAAGATAAAGTCAACTTAACTGATGATGTTGTCTGTTAACAATCAAAATTTTTCCCCCGTTGTTCTCAACTCTTCCAACCCTGTTCTTGTCAACTTTTGGGCCCCTTGGTGTGGTTTATGTCTCTTAGTTAACCCATCCCTTCAGAGTATTCAAAGGGAATGGGATACTCCCCTAGAAGTAGTGAGTATTAATGCTGATGAAAATTTCCAATTAGCCAATCGGTATCGTTTGAAAAATCTACCTACCTTAATTCTCTTTAATCAAGGTCAAATCATTCATCGCATTGAAGGAATCAAAGGAAGACAGGAACTTATACAACAGTTGCACCAGGTTAAAAGGATGAATCAACAATTAAACCCAAAAGTGTGTTAATTTGTCTTAATTTTCTCCCAAAACCTCTTGAAAATTGAACTCAGGTGCGGCCAGAACAAAAACTGTTGTGGGTAAGTCTTTTGTCCATTGTTGTAGTCTTTCATAATTAGGCACAAACAACCTTTCCTCATGGGGGGAAGGCATACCCAAAAAGACAAAATCAGCACCTTGAGAAGACTGTTTGAGAATGGTGGCAAAGGTACGACCATCAGCCAGAATCACCTCAGAGACAGCATCAATCCGTAAATCTTGCACTAATTTATCTAAATTATGTTGTGCTTCATTCACCCCACTTTCATCCGTCACCACTAACTTCAGATGAATCTCACCCTTTTGCCATTGAGGATTAGAATGCAGCAAATAAGCCAAAATCAACATCAAGCTGCCATTGCCTTGGATACCCCCTCCCCACCAGACATCAATGCGAAAACGACGATTTTTTGACTCATGCCAGGGATCGTAAGGCAAATCAGGGTTTTCTCGCAAGACAATCACATTGCGTTGGGCTTTATGAAGATTAGCAATCATTTGACAATAGCGATCGCGATGGGTGCTTTGTTGAGAATCCCCTAGTAAAATAGTATTAGGAACAATGGACCCCAATCCATAGGTTTCTACCAACCTTTCTGCCCCATCAAAAGGATCGGGGGCAGTAATTAAACGAACTAAGGCTTGTACCCCACGACGTTGTAAATAGTCACGAATGCGTTTTTCTAATACCGCTTGACCAGCAATATCCCGTGAACCCACAGGTAAAACGCTCGATACCGTAATTAACCCACGATTATGAGTTAAAGCCTGTGCCAACTGGATCAACGGCCAGCGTTTGGTGGGCGCACCAGAAAGAACCAAAAATTGAGGCCGCCAGTTTTTAGTGTCATCGGTGTGGTCTGTTTGCAGAATAGCCATTCGTAAGATCGCCATCCAGATCCCCCGTCTCACATCCCCCCAGGTTACCAGGAGTTCTCGTTGACGGACCCAAAAATAGATGCCAATCACCACAATCCCAGCAACACAGGTGGCAAAGGGATCAATGAGAAACATCACCCCTAAACAACCCACTGCCCCTAACCAAGACAAGGCCCAATGCACCTTAAAAGAAGGACGAAAGGACGGA
Organism: Crocosphaera sp.; assembly: GCA_051439445.1. GTDB lineage: Bacteria > Cyanobacteriota > Cyanobacteriia > Cyanobacteriales > Microcystaceae > Crocosphaera. The sequence continues at coordinate 27,823 of JBFRWG010000084.1, read as the reverse complement.
CTATTTAACAAACCTTCTAGTCCAGCAGAAATATTCAACACCAGATAGGTGGTTAAGAAAAACATGGTTAAAACAGGGGCAATTAAATTTAAGTCCCCAATACACACCGCAGCAATGGCCACCACCAACGTGACTAACGTACCAATTTTTGGCTCATCGTTAGCCCCACTTCCCTGGCCTAAAAATCGCATCCAAGGGGGTAAAATTCCATCTCTCGCTAAAGCTTGTAAGATACGGGGTGCGCCGAGAATACTGCCAATGGCACTACTGAGAGTTGCCCCCCAAACCCCTAAAGAGATAGCAGGTCCCCATAGGGCCATTCTTTGCATAATTAAGGGTTCATCAATTAAGGTACTGCTATTAGCTCGCATCGCTAGAAATAGGGGCAAGATCAAATAAATGAGGAATCCTGTTCCCACTGCTGCCAAAGTGCCAATAGGTAAAGCTTTGATCGGATCACGCAAGTCTCCTGACATATTTACCCCAGCCATGATGCCAGTAACGGCGGGGAAAAATACAGCAAAGACAGTCCAAAACGGTTCTTTATTGCTGATCCATAACTCAATCTGAGTCTCCTCAACAGAATGACCAAAGAAAAAAGACAACAAAGAAAGGATGATCGCCGCCATGATAAAGTATTGCGCTTTGATGGCAATATCAGCCGAAGTAAAGGCTAAAACACCCACTGCAATGGTGATAATTAAAGCAATATAGAGTTGACTAAGATTTAACTCTGGAAAAGCAGTAACCACACTTTCTGCAAAACCAATGGTATATAATGCCACCGATAAGGCTTGAGCAAAATAGAGAGGAATGCCGACTGCCCCACCGGTTTCGATACCCAGAGAGCGACTAATCATATAATAAGCTCCCCCGGTCCTCACTACCCGATCCGTAGCGATCGCACAAACGGAAAGAGCCGTCAAAAAGGTGATACTGTTAGCTAAGACAACAATGAGAATTGTCCCAATTAAACCAGCATTGCCCACAACCCAACCAAAGCGTAGATACATAATTACGCCCAGGATAGTTAGGATAGAAGGGGTATAAACACCACCAAAGGTTCCTAACCCTGGAGGGGTGTCTTCTGTTGGCGGTTTAGGTTTAGGGAGAGAAAAACGAAAGGGCAATTTCACAGACGACTATAACCGAATCTAGTTGATCATCGTTATTTTGACACACTTTTTGGCTGTGGCTTGAATTTCTACTCACACCTCTCCTTCTTGAGGTCCTTCGAGTTGTACGGTTTCGATACTAAGGGGTTTTTCGGCTTCTAAGGCAACAGCAGCTTTAACATCCATAGGGGGCAACATCAACTCAATAGCACTAGAGGCATTGTACGGCAAATGTAGAATATAGAATTTTTATCTTTCTTCATTCTTAATTCTACATTCTAAATTTGTCCTACCCCTAGACTTAAAGTCGCTAGGGGGTTTACTATGAAGGGGAATGGTTGAACCATAAGGAAAACTCAATCCCTTAATATTCCTTAAACTCTTATTTAGTTCTGTTCTAAAACCCCTTTAATGGAAACCCAAGTAATTGTTGAGCTATCCCCCCTATTTAGTGTAGCTAATCCGGAAACCCTAGAGTGGATATTATCTATTATCGATCAAGAAAATTATGTTCAAAATGAAACAATCATCAAAGAAAATGAATGGGGAAAGGGGGTTTACTTTATCGCATCTGGTTGGGTTAAAGTCCGTTCTCGCTATGGTCATCAGGAAAGCGTATTGGAAATTCTAGGTAAAGGTGATTTTTTTGGAGAAATGGAGGTTCTAGACGAATCTCTAAAATATATCGATGTTTTGGCCCTCTCTGATGTGCAATTGCTCACCATCTCAGCCCAGCGTTTTTTACAAATGCTCTTCAAAGATCCTCAAGTTCACCACAAAATGTTACAGCTAAGTGTCAGGCGAGTCCGTCATCTTTATCGTCGCTTTCAACTACAACAACAAATTCCAAAAATTAAACTTATTAAAACGTTAATAAAATTAGCTGAATCTTATGGTAAATTGACGGAAGAAGGAGCGGAGATTTTGTTGATACCTGACCAAGACTTAGCTGATATTGCTGATATTTCTTGTCAGGAATGTCAGGAGATTATGGTTCAATTACAAAACCAAAGTTGTCTAGAAATCGATGCTTCTCGCCAAAGTTTATTGTTAACAAATCTCAAACAACTTAATCATTTCGCCAAACAACTTTAAAACATGACTCAAGCAACTCTTAGTAATTTAAAATCTTTGACGGCAGGTCAACCAAATTTAACTTACTATGTAAAGATGACTCAAGGACATTGTCATCTTTTCGATGTTAGTTTAAATATCGAAAATTGGTCAGATCCTACCCTAAATCTTAAAATGCCAGTTTGGACACCTGGTTCTTATTTAGTTAGAGAATATTCTAGACATATACAAGATTTTAAAGCCGTTTCTCAGGATAAGCAACAAAAACTCCTCAGCCAAAAAATTAATAAAAATCATTGGAGGGTAGAAACCAAAGAAGTCGAAAATATACTGATTAATTATCGCGTATTTGCTAACGAATTAACGGTAAGAACGAACCATTTAGATAGTAGTCATGGTTACTTTAATGGAGCGGCTTTATTTTATTATATTCCCGGTCTAGAAAACTGTCCGATTACTGTTGAAATTGTACTCCCAAATTCTAGTTGGAAAATAAGTACAGCTTTACCTGCAGTTAAAGAAACAGCTAATCAATTTTATGCCCAAGATTTTGATAGTTTAGTTGACAGTCCTTTTGAAATTGGAACCCAGGCAATTTACTCTTTTGAAGTATTGGGAAAACCCCATGAATATTCTATCTGGGGAACGGGTAATATTAATCCTCATAAACTGATTGAAGATACCAAAAAAATTATTGAAACAGAAGCCCAACTATTTGGGGGATTACCCTATGATAATTATCTATTTATTCTCCATCTGACTCATAATAGTTTTGGCGGTTTAGAACATAAAAATTCTTGTTCTTTAATCTATTCTCGGTTTAACTTTAAAGATACTGATAAATATAATCGTTTTCTACAATTAGTTGCTCATGAATTTTTCCATCTCTGGAATGTGAAACGAATTCGACCAAAGGCTTTAGAAAAGTTTGATTATGATCAGGAAAATTATACCCCTTCGTTATGGTTTTCTGAAGGAACCACTAGCTATTATGATATGCTAATTCCCTTGAGAGCAGGGATTTATGATGGTAAAAAATTCTTAGAAATTTTAGGTAAAGAAATTACTCGTTTTTTAAGTATTCCAGGACGAAAAGTACAGCCTCTAAGCGAATCCAGTTTTGATGCTTGGATTAAATTATATCGACGGGATGCTAATAGTGATAATAGCCAAATTTCCTATTATTTGAAAGGGGAATTAGTCTCGCTTCTTTTGGATTTATTAATAAGAGCTAAATATCAAAACCAACGTTCTCTAGATAACGTTATGGGGCAAATGTGGGAACAGTTTGGAAAGACAGAAGTTGGTTTTACGCCCCATCAATTACAACGAGTCATTGAATCTGTAGCCGATATGGATTTACAAAGCTTCTTTAACCTTTATATTGATAGTATAGAGGAATTACCTTTTAATAAATATTTAGATCCCTTTGGCCTAAAAGTTAAGCCTATTTTAGAAGAGATTCCCTATTTAGGGATTAAAGTTCAGTCGGAAAATAATAAAGAAATTATTAAATTTGTTGCCAAAGGCTCTCCAGCTTCCTTAGAAGGTATTGATCCAGAAGATGAATTATTAGCCATTAATGGAATTCGAGTTAAGGCAGAGCAATTAAACCAGCGTCTCAAAGAATATCAAACAGGAGAGATCATCTCCTTAACCCTGTTTCACCAAGACGAATTAAGAACTTTTTCTGTAACTTTAGGAAAACCCCAACCGACTCGTTATGAAGTTATTCCTATAGAAAACCCTTCAACCCTTCAACAACAAAATTTGACAGGTTGGTTAGGAAAAATTTAAGGAAATCATGAGTCAATTTAAGGCTATAATAAGTATCTTGGATAGAAAACTATCTCTAGAAAATGTAAGGATAACTCGCTCACGGAATCAACGATGCACAATTTTCTGCCAATTACTTACTTTGAAAACCAATTTGTTCCCTTTGAAAATGCTAAAGTTTCTATAGCCACCCATGCTTTACACTATGGAACAGCAGCTTTTGGCGGAATGCGTGGAATTCCTAATCCTCAAAATCCAGGGCAAATCTTATTATTTCGTTTAGATCGTCATTGTCAGCGTTTATCTCAAAGTGCCAAGTTTTTGAACTATGAGTTACCCCCGGAAAAATTACAACAAATTCTTGTTGATTTTGTCAAAAAAAATAAACCTAGAAAATCATTTTATATACGTCCTTTAGTCTATAGTTCTGGACTAGGTATTGCCCCAAGACTACATAACATTGAAAAAGATTTCTTTGTTTATGGGTTAGAAATGGGGGACTATCTTTCTCCTGATGGGATTAGCTGTCGTATCAGTTCTTGGACTCGTCAAGAAGACAGAAGTTTTCCCTTAAGAGGTAAAATTAGTGCAGCTTATATTACCTCTGCTTTAGCGAAAACGGAGGCCGTAGAATCAGGGTTTGATGAAGCTATTTTGATGAATTCTCAAGGGAAAGTTTGTGAAGCGACAGGGATGAATATTTTTATCGTCAGAAATGGTAGTTTAATCACCCCTGGATATGAACAAGATATCTTAGAAGGAATTACTAGAGATAGTGTTATAACCTTGGCTAAAAATTTAGGAATTAATGTTATTGAACGTCCCATTGATAAGTCAGAGTTATTCATCGCTGATGAGGTATTTTTATGCGGAACTGCTGCCAAAATAGCTCCCGTTCAGCGAATTGAAACCTTTACACTCTCCTCCATTCGTCCCATTACAGAAAAGTTAAGAGAGAAGTTATTTGCTATTACTGAAAATAAAGATCCAGAGTACAAAGATTGGGTTTTTATTGTTCCCTTAGAGAGCTAAATAAATCATTTATCATAACTTACGTTCAAGACTTTTCATCATCTAGTATTTGCACTTGAATATAAACAGTAAAATGGGATTCTAGGCTGTCCCATCAGAATCCCTATGTTGCACTATTAAGAGCTAAAATTAAAACCCTCTATAAATGTTGTGGGTAATTGGGCGTTGACAATTTGTTGACGTTCTATGCTAAACTGGCTGTAATCTTAACTGATCTGACATTGTTTTTAATTATTATCTAGGGAATCTAATCAATAAACCCACTAAAAATAAATCATTATTAACAACTTAGTTAATCAATATTATTCAGAAAGTGATTTAAAACAATTCAACAATCATGGACAGTCATATCACTACCAATCAACCCCCTGTTTCTCTTTGGATTTTAGTAGCTAGAACTGATGTTCCCTATATGCTACAGACCATCCCCCATTTGATTCGCTCTTGTAATTATCCTTTTGTGGAGCGAGTTCTAGCTATGGATACCGCCCCGTTGATCGGGGACAAACGTCACCGATATGACACAGGAAGTCAAAAACAATTAGAAGAAGCTTGTCAGACTTTAATTAGCCAAGGAATTATGGATAGAGTGGCTAAAATCGATTATAATCCAGAATTAATAAAAACTATTTACGAAAAGTATTTTGGTCCTCAACAAGCTACCCAAATGCTTAACCATACCCACAACTGGAAGGGGTCAACTGTTTATGCATCTTTGTATTGTATTGAAGTTGCAGCGAGTAATTATTACCTACATTTTGATGCGGATATGTTATTACATCAAGATCCAGGCTATGATTGGATTACAGAAGGGATAAAAGTGATGGATGCAGTCCCCCACATTGCTACGATTCGCCCTTTATGTGGACCTCCTGATCCGGAGGGGAAGGTCATCCATTTTCCCAAATTTTATCAAGATGGAGGTCAATTTTATGGTTATAAGTCTTTTAGTATGAGAGCCTATTTAGTTGAGAGAAAACGCTTTGCTCAACTGTCTCCCATTCCTTTATCATGGAAGTTCCCCCCTTTATGGTCCCGTCGTTTACCGAAACTATTTCAGCCTTTAGCAGGAAAAATTGAAAGAAGATTGCGTAACACAAAAAGTCCAGTTCAAGGAGCAATTGATTCTTTGGAACCCATGACTGGAAAACGGTTATTAGAAACGGATTTTGTGAGGGCGAATTTATCTTCTACACAAGCATGGACAATTCATCCTTCTAAGCATAATGCTACGTTTATTAATATGCTTCCTGACTTAATTAATTTTATTGAACAGGGAGATTACCCGGTTGAACAAGTTGGTTATTATGATCTAGTGTTAGAAGCATGGGAAGCCTTTTTAGAAAATAAAAATTCAGTAGCCTCTTAACTTCTATTTTCGTTATTAGTTCTCAAAAACTCTTTAATAATTAAGAAATTTAGTTATGGTTTAGTTATGGTAAATTTACGTCATTCTATTAGACTCATTAAAAATGATATTATCCGTCGATATTATACTTTTCGTATTACTAAGAATAACAATCCTTATCAAGTAGCTTTAAAAAAAGAGCCTTATAAAGTTCTGTTTATTCTTAGTCATATGCGTTCTGGATCTTCTTTACTTACTCATATTTTAATTTCTAATCCAGCTATTCAAGGTTATGGAGAAACCCATATTCGCTATCAAGCAGAAGCTGATTTAAAAAGACTCCTGTTTAATGTCTATTTGCATAGTCAACAGTTTACCAATTTAAAGGATTTAGCAAAATTGAGAATGAATCAGACTTATATTTTGGATAAAATTTTACATGATCATAAACTTGCCAATAAAAGACTTTTAGAGTTAGATAACTTTTACTTTATTTTTTTGATTAGAGAACCAACAAGAACGTTAATGAGTATGTTGGATCACAAACCACACTGGAATGAGGAAAATGCTATTAATTATTATAGTCAACGTTTATCGACCTTATCAGAATATGCTCAAATTATTAACAGTAAACAAAAAAGTTTTATGTTAACTTATAATCAAGTCATGGATAATAGTAATCAAGTGTTCAAATCCCTTCAAAATTTCTTAAAAACACCGGAAGTTTTTTCAGAAAATTATCAAGTGTTAGAAACAACGGGAAGGCGTAATGTGGGAGATTTTAAAGAAAAGATTCGTTCCGGTCGAATTATTAAACAACCAAGAAAGCTTGATTTTTCTATTTCTCCTCATATATTAGAGACGGGAAGAAATAAATTTGATCACTGCTACACAATGTTATCTAAATTATGTCAAACAGTTGATGATAATTAGTTCTTCTAGTTTATTATTTCTTGAAGAATCTAAAGAGTTAACAGAATATTATTTAATCATGAATACCTTATTAAAAGAACCCTTTAAAATAATAATTATTTTAATTATTGTTGTAGGCATTGCTGTGAGATTGCTCAACTTAGAGCAAAGAGTTTATTGGAAAGATGAAGTTTTTACTTCCTTAAGGGTTTCTGGTTATACAGAAGAGGAGGTTATAGAGGGGCTTTATAATGGCAGTGTTCTTAGTTTAGAAGATTTACAAGGTTATCAACAAACATACTTCTTTAATAACCCTATAGGTACGGTTTATGGTTTAGCTAAGGAAGAAGCACAGTTACCCCCTTTGTATTTCTTGATCGTTAAATTTTGGGTAAGTTTATTCGGTAATTCAATTATTATTACTCGAAGTATTTCAGCTTTATTAGGGCTAATTGCTTGCTTTATTATGTATCTATTATGCCGAGAATTATTTAAGTTAAATTTAATTGCGTGGATAGGGATGGCCTTACTATCAATTTCTCCCTTCTACGTCATTTATTCCCAAGAAGCAAGACCTTACAGTTTATGGTTATTAACGACCTTATCATCAAGTTTAATGCTTTTGCGAGCTTTAAGAATTAATAATCTATTGAACTGGGGGGGATATTCTTTGACAATTATCTTAGGACTTTATACTTCTCCTTTCTCGTTATTTTTAAGTTTAGGTCAAGGAGTTTATGTATATTTAGAAGAACGACTGAAACTGAATGCAATTGTTAAAAAATATTTGGTGGCTTTAGGAATTGGAATCTTAAGCTTTTCTCCTTGGTTATTTATTATTATATTAAGATATCATCAAATTAAAGGAAGAACCAGTTGGTCAAGTCGTAGCTATGCTAACGGATTTATTGAATTGGTATTTACTTGGTTTCGTAATATAACCCGTCTTTTTATAGATTTTGATTATCTCAATTCATCTTTTAATTATATCTCTCAAAACCCTCTCATATATTTAATAATCGTTATTCCTATTATCTTTTTAGTTAGTTATTCAGTCTATTTTCTTTGTCGCAATAGTTCAAAGTCAGTTTGGTTATTTATTATATTATGGATTTTCAGTATAGCCTTACCCCTAATAGTAGCTGATCTCATTCTAGGTGGCAGAAGATCAGGAACAGCTAGATATCTATTACCATCTTACTTAGCTTTACAACTATGTATTGCCTATTTTTTAGGCACAAAAATCGTTAATTATACAATCAATTGGCAACAAAAATTATGGCAAAGCTTTACTGTTTTCTTATGTGGTATAGGCTTATTTTCTTCAATTTATGCCTCGTCTCAATCTCTATGGTGGAATAATGATCCTGCTCGATATTATCAAAATGCTCAATTCATTCCTATTATTAATCAAAGTCCCAATTCTTTAGTGATTAGTGATAATATTTGGGATCAAGTGATGACTTTAAGTTATAGTCTTTCTCCTGACGTGAAATATCAGTTAGTAAGAAATAATCCAAAAGTTTCACTTCCTAAGGGATTTGATTCCTATTTTCTCTATAAACCTTCCGAAAACTTAAAAAAACAATTCCAAAATCATCAAAATTATCAAGTAAAACCAGGTTACAAATCTGATGATCCCTGGCTTTGGATAATCGAGAAAAAACAATAATTAATTATATAATACTAAAAGGGAACACCAAAAAATAATAGCAGTACCAGCTAGTTTTATCACTAAGTTATTGAACTTCCATGATGACTTTAATGCTATGTAGCTTAAAATAAAATAGCTTAAAGCAGCAATGACAAGAGCAACTATCAACTTAAATAAGTGAAGACGATCAGCATAAATTAAAAAGGGGATATAATTGATGTAATCAAGTAAGTTTTTGCGACTTTCTGGAATAGGAATAATATTCCAAGTTTTTCCTTGGTCCGTAGATTGATAAATTTCAGGTTCAATCGATCCGAACCCATAAATGGTATTATCCTCACTATAGGATGGGGAAAACTGAATAGGAATAGAAGCGGTGGGGACCGTATCAAGTCGTGATAGATAAATTTGACCATCATCTATCATTGAAAAAGTTTGACCATCATCCACTGTTTTAAATGTTCCTTTCCCCAAAGGGGTTGTCATAAAGGTTTTATCATTTTTGTAGTTGGGGGATATAGCTATCTCAGAAACTGCAGGATTTTTGTCATAGGGTAAGCTATTAATCCTAACCCATGTTTTACCTGTATTTACTGTTTTAAATAAACCGTTACTACCCCCTGCAATTAGGGTTTTATCTTCTTGATAGTTAGGGGAAATGGCTAACCCCCACCAAAATATATTTTCTAAGGAAGCTTCTTGGGTTATTTGTTGCCAACTCTCCCCTTGATCAAGACTTTGAAAAATGCCATTAAAACTGGAAACATAAAGGGTTTTGTCTGTGGAAAAATTAGGGGAAATTTTTAGGGATGTAATTCTTGTTTTAAGTTGACTTAAAACTGAAAAGGTGTCTCCTTTATCAGTGGATTTATAAATAGTTCCTGCATTGGTGGCAACATAAACAGTATTATCTTCAGCAATATTGGGGGAAATCGCTAAAAATGTTCCTCGAACAAAACTGTTGGGAACACCAGGCAATTTGATGATATTCCAATGCTTTCCTGCATCAGAAGACTTCAGTATATTATCCCTTAATAATCCTAAGAAAAGGGTTTTATCTTCTGCATAATTAGGAGAAAAAGCAATGTCAAAAAAGCGTCTTGGATCATCGCTAGGAACTCGCAGACTTTTGGTAAATTTAGGGAGTTCTAAACCCGATTTCATAGAAGACCATGACTTACCTTTATCATAGCTAATATGGGCCGCCCCAACATAATCAATAATGGCAATGGTCTCATCATTTTTATAGTTAGGAGAAACCGCAATACCAATAACAATACGAGATGATAGACTATCTAAGTTTTGCCAAGTTTTACCTCCATTGGTTGACTTAAATATACCATCAAAACCACTTAGAAATAGGGTTTTATTGGATTTAAAATTGTTAGAAATTCTAATCTCATCAAAATGAGGGGCTTTAAATTGTTTTTCGTTTGCTTGTTCAGATTTTGTCAATCCTTGGTTAAAGTTTTGCCAAGTTTTACCATTATCTTGTGAGCGAAATATTCCTTGATTCCAAGTGGAAATAAATACGGTTTTATCTTCGTTATAATTGGGAGAGAAGGCTATATTTTTAATTATTTTATTACTTAATTCTTTTATTTTTGAACCTTGTTCAAGGTTTCCATCAACCACTTTAAAGACTCCATTTTTTTCGGTTCCTATCCAAATGGTTTTATCTTTTTTGAAATTGGGAGAAACTTCTAAAGTTGTAATTTTTGAACCATTAAAAGCCGTAAAAAATGGATTCCAAGTCTGGCCAGCATCTTGAGAAATTTTGATACTTCCTAAATCATTTGTCACTAAAATGGTTGAGGGTTGATCTTTAACAAAAGAAATATCTATGATTTTATTGCCTTTCTCATTTTTGAAAATTTGTGTCCAGTTTTTTCCACCATTTTCTGTTTTATAAATACCTTTATTTCTATCTACAGCTACAACAAAATCATCAGAATTAGGAGAAATTTCGACTAAATAAAATGCAGAGTTTTCTAAAATTAATCCATTATTAACTTTAGTCCAAGATTGACCCCCATCTTGAGATTTATAAATTCCTGTCAAAAAGGAAGAAGTAAATAAAAGGTTATCATTTTTAGATGATATAGCCAAAGTCCTTAAATTATCAGGATTATCTAAACCTTTCCATAATCTTTTCCAACTTTTACCTCCGTCTTCTGACTTTAATAAATTACCTCTAACAATAATAAATAAGGTTTGATTCTTGTCATAATTAGGAGATAATTCAATTTGATCAACAACGTCATGGGGACGATGACTCAAAGCAATGGGACTATGAATGAATAAGGTTGATAAACTAAAAAATATAGCTACAAAAAAGAGAAAGGTTAACTTTAACCCTTGATTAAACTTCAGCATAGATAAAAAACTTTCTGACTATTATTTTAATCGTTACATTTGATCTGATATTTGACAACCTTCTAATAAAGCTTGACGAATAACCATGTCTGTTTCTTGATTTAACATCACATAGAAATAGCCTAGCAGTTGCTTATTTTCAGTCTTTGTTAACTGTTTGTTCGCTAGAAGATTAGATAAACTCTGCACTGCAATTAACCGTTTTAAAGGGTTAGAATCCGTTAACTGTGATATCCATTCTTGATGTTGATTGGCTTGTTTTTTTCTCGGCCCATCCAACAACTGCCAAACCAATAAACCTAAGATCAAAAAAGTCCCTAACCCTTGTAAAATTAAGCCAGTGGCTAACCAACGATTTTCCGCATTGGACCACACCACAAGAGCGATATAACTGCTTATAACTGCACAACCTCCCCCAGAAACGGCGATCGCCAATTTTCCTTGAGAACTCTCAAAAAAATTACGCCAGTGTAACCAACGAGGTTGCCATGAACCAGTTTGAAGACTGTGGAGCAAGCGCATAAAGCTAACCCCTGCTAAGGTAGCACAAACCAGTTGCCAGTTCCAACCTAACATCAAGGTTGTTCCTGTTGCTCCCAGAAACCAGATCACCATTTTGCGCTGTTGTTTCTGGCTCAAAAAACGGGTCACGTTACCCTTGAGTCGAGTCCAAGAAACGCCTGAGAAGAGATGAAAAATAGGTTTAGACCTCAATGAAACCTGCATTAGCAAATATGCCTAATAAACTGATGTTGATGTTTACTATATCGTTAATTTCTCTGACTTTGTCTTTAAATAATGTTACGACATGGGGTGTGTGGATTGTGGGAGAGAGGGAAAAATATAGAATTCAGAATGAAGAAAAAATTAAATTCTAAATTCTAAATTCTAAATTCCTCCTGTTAGAGTTCACGGACATCAGAGACTTTACCGTTAACAGCGGCCGCTACCACCATCGCCGGACTCATTAATAAAGTTCGTCCCGTTGATGACCCTTGACGACCTTTAAAGTTACGATTAGAGGAAGAAGCACTAATCTGATCTCCTTGTAACTTATCGGGGTTCATGGCCAAACACATAGAACATCCGGCCTCGCGCCATTCAAACCCTGCTTCTAAAAAGATTTTATCGAGTCCTTCTGCTTCTGCTTGTACTTTAACTCGTTCGGAACCTGGGACGACAAACGCTTTAACCCCATTGGCCACCTGATGACCTTTGGCAAACTTTGCTGCTTCGCGTAAGTCACTCATACGTCCATTGGTACAACTCCCGATGAAACAGACATCAACTTTTGTCCCTTTTATCGGGGTTCCAGGAGATAACTGCATATAACTGTAAGCTTCTTGAGCGATCGCACGATCGCCTTCGGGTAAACTATCGGGAGTGGGGACGGGTTCGCTGATACCAATACCCTGACCGGGAGTTATTCCCCAAGTTACTGTGGGTTCGATTTCAGCAGCATCGAAGGTTACAATATCATCATATTCTGCATCGGCATTAGAAGCCATACTACGCCACCAGGTGACTGCTTGTTCCCAGTTTTCTCCTGTGGGGGCAAAGTCCCGTCCTTTTAAATATTCAAAGGTGGTATCATCGGGGTTAATATAGCCACATCTTGCACCCCCTTCGATGGACATATTGCAAACCGTCATCCGTTCTTCCATTGACATATTAGCAAAGGTGGTTCCTGCGTATTCGTAGGCGTATCCCACACCCCCTTTAACCCCTAGTTTACGGATGATATGAAGGATAACATCTTTAGCATAGACTCCTGGTGGTAAGGTGCCATTAACTTCGATTTTACGGACTTTTAGCTTAGAGAGGGCAAGGGTTTGGGAAGCTAATACATCCCGAACCTGTGACGTTCCGATCCCAAAAGCGATCGCCCCAAAGGCCCCGTGAGTGGAAGTATGGGAGTCACCGCAAGCAATGGTCATTCCGGGTTGAGTGAGTCCCTGTTCCGGCGCAATAACATGGACAATACCTTGATTTCCCGAACCGATATTATAGAAGCGAATACCGTTCTCTTTGGCACTATTTTCCAATGCTTGCATCATCTCTTCTGCTAGGGTATCAACAAAAGGACGCGCTTGGTTTTCGGTGGGGACGATATGATCAACGGTTGCAACAGTGCGATCGGGATACATTACTTTGAGTCCTCTTTCCCGTAACATAGCAAATGCTTGGGGACTGGTGACTTCGTGGATCAAATGGAGTCCGATGAAGAGTTGGGTTTGTCCTGAGGGTAATATTTGAACGGTATGGGTATCCCAAACTTTATCGAACAGTGTTCCTTTACTCATGGATGTTTCTGGCTTTTCTTTATCACGCTATATTTTTATTATGGCAGGAGTCAATCAGAATTTAGAATTTAGAATTTAGAATTTAGAATTACTTTCAACTCAAGTTGGAGAGTGGAAACCCTTTTTTTCGATCATCTAATGCGCTTAAAAATTCTTCTTCGGATACCCAATCATGAGTTTTTTCTGCTTCTTTAATTGATTGTACAAAACTAGAAATAGATTGTAAATAAAGGGTTTCTTGTAAGCTTTTCCAGTTTTTTTTAGAGAGTAAAATAGCATCTCCATTGTCACTGGTAATGACTCGTGGTAAATGATCGATATTTACCTGTTAAACTAACTCAAATAAATTATCTTTTGCTTCAGTAGCACTAAAAATATCCATAGGATTACTGTTTTGTCTTTAAACAAGATGTTAACAGTATAAAAAAGATACTGTCAACATGGTAGGGTGGGCAAATCAAGAATTTATGTAAAATGATGAGATGGTTTAAATTATTGCCCACCTGACAATATTTTTATTTTGCACTAGATATGGAAAATTTTAGTCATTTGTTCTAGAATAATATGAAACCATCTAGATTTTAGTTTTTCAAATGCAAGCAAGAGATAACGACTTAGAAGGACAAAGACTAGAAAGTTTTGTCACAGAAATCAAGAATTTGATTGCAGACAATAATCTTAAACTAGCAACAAAACGGTTAAGTTATTTTGCTGAAGAGTTTGCTATTGATGAAAAACGAAAGTATGAAACGAGCAATTTTCAGCGTCGTTATGCCGAAATCACCACTAATAAACGTCAGGGAATTTATTCCCAGGAGGAAATCAGTCGAAGTTTATCACGTTTAACTTATGATATTTTTGAGTTCATTGATGTAATTGTTGAGGAGTATAATTATTTTGCTTCCCATCCATATCAACCAAGTTTAGTTACTGAAGAGGCAACAGTTTTATCACCACAATCAACAACTGAAGACAATATTATTGAGTTTCCTCAACAAAAGCTAGAAACAAAAAAAATAAGCAATAAGCAGAGTAAAACTCCATTAGAAATACTCAAAGAAGATCGGAGAAAAAAACGAGAAGGAGAAATTAATAAATCTTTTGATACTGATATTGTTATTTATGCGAGTAACATTACCAAACAATATTCAGGAAAAGTAAGTAATTTTAAGTTAACTTTACCTGAATTAGAATTAAAATTTGGTGAGATAACCTCTCTTGTCGGTGAAAATGCAAATGGAAAAACTACTTTGCTAAGAATCATTATTGGTGAATTAGCACAAAATAATGGTATTCTTAAATATCCCGCTTTAATCGATTCTAAAAAACATAATTGGTATAAAATAAAACAACAAATTGCTTATATTCCTCAAGAGTTACCAACATGGCATGGTTTATTAGTTGATAACTTACATTTTGCAGCAGCTATTCATGGAATTAAAGGGAAAGACAATGAAGATGAAGTCGACTTTATTGTCTGGAGATTAGGGTTAGATAAGTATAGAAATGCTACCTGGAATGAGATTTCTGGAGGGTTTAAAATGCGCTTTGCACTCGCTAAAGCTTTAGTCTGGCATCCCAAACTTTTAGTATTAGATGAACCTTTAGCTAATCTTGATGTTAATACTCAGCAATTATTTTTACAAGACTTACGATATTTAGCTGATTCTATTGCTTATCCCAAAGCTATACTTTTGAGTTCACAGCATTTATATGAAGTTGAAAGTATTACTGATAATATTATATTTCTCAAAGAAGGTTCGGTTTTATATAATGGCAAATTAGCAGACTTTGGGGAAGATAGAGAGGAAAATGCTTTTGAATTATCTTGTAATTTATCAAAACAGGAGTTAATGGATCTATTAGAAAAAATATCATATACTGAGATTGAAATCATTGGTCATAATCAGTATATTGTTAATAGCTCAAGAGATATTACTGCTAGTGATATGATGAAACTTTTTATCAATTATGATATTCCGCTCAACTATTTTAGAGATATCAGTAAATCAACCCGCAGTTTATTTAAAAGAGAAATATGAAAAGACCACAAATTATTTTTGATTTGTTTAATCTATTCACCTGTATGATTAAACAAATAGATAAATACCTATATAAAAATCCCTTAAAATATTCTTTTTTATTACCTAAATTCATTCAAAAAATAGACAGATATTTACTTCTCAATTTTCCCAGGATATGGGTTACTAAAATTCATTATGTTTTTTTCTATAGCTTGTTAGCTAATGTTGCATTAAATTTGTTAGTTTTATTTTCAATTAATGGTCATCCAAAAGATATTATTTTTGTAGATAGCATAATAGTAATAACTATGATATGTGAATTTATTTTCTATCGTTATTGGTTTGAGCAACAGTATTCATTTAATCTTGAAAAAGAATACGCTAATATTAAAAGTACCGATAGTTTTTTAGATATTATTCTTTGTATAATTTGTACTCTAATCATTATTTCTAGCTCTTGGACAATGACGGTAACAGCTATGTATAAAGTAGCTCATATTGCTCCAGCAAATTGTACTTTGACAAGTTGCGAGATGGTAACTATTTTTGAAACTAAAACTATTAATTTTTGTGAAGATATAGAGGAGCAAATTCAGAAGATAAATAATAATTTTAGAATAAAATTTTGTAATAATGTCAAGCAATTTTGGATTGATCGAATGAACGATTCAGAAAAAAAAATACGAGAAAAAAAAATAAACTACAATGCTTATTGGTTATTTCATGTATTTGCTGCTATTGTAGGAAGTATTACTGCAATTTTCATAAAAAACTATTCTGTAGAAATAAGTGCCAAAAATACTTCTAGTCTAAGTTCTCTATTATTTAGTCTGTTTTTCTTGGTGTTATTATGTACATTTTTTTTATTAGCTTTAACTACATATTCACCATTAATTATCAATAAAAATGATGAGAGAAATAAGTATATAATTTGGCTGAGTATTAAGTCCTTTTTAATTTATCTGTGTTTTGTGCCTCTCCAAAAATTGATTTTAATTCTTACCGTATCATTACCCAAAAAATAGTTTAAATCATGAACAATATTTTTACTCAAATTAAAACCTTAATTCAAGATTATAATTTAGAAGAAGCGAGTAATCTTCTGCTGGAATTAACCCAGAAAAAATCTTCTCGTTTTCATAACGAAATTTTAGGTCAAAAAGGAAGTTTAAAACGAGTTCTCAGCGAAGAAAGAAAAAGTATTATTAACCCAGAAATGATCAGACAAGAAAAAAATAGAATTATGTATGCTTTACTTGATCTAACCGATGAAATAGAAAACGAACTGAACACAACAGAAAAGTCTCCTTTCCCAGAAACATTAAATCAAGAAACGGGAAAAATTAACTTTGGTCAAGTGGATCAAGTTATCATACAATATACAGATAAAGGAGATAACATCTTAGACAAAGCAATGAATCAAGAAAAAGTAATTAATATCGGTGATAATAACCAAATCTCAGCCCCTGTTTTAATCGCTGAAACAATCGAAAACAGTTTTAATACCTTAGCAGAATCTAACATTAATAATGATCTAAAAAATAAACTAGATGAACTTTTAAAAGCGATCACCGAAGTCAGTAAACAAGTTACCAATTCTGAAGAAATAGAAACCGTAGAAATTTTAACAGAAGATGCTAATAACTTAGTTCAAAAAGCAACAGATGATCCCAAAAGTTCAAGAGTAAAAATCTATCTAAAAAGACTAGAAGAAACTGCTACCAGTCTGGGAAAAATTGCTGCACCCATCCTAACTATAGCCAAAGGAATTAGTACATTATTATAAAATTTAGATTCAAAAATTGAATGCTCTTGGTTAAGGAATATTATCTTTCGTTAACTTTAGTCAAAATTAACTGAAGGTTTTCAGATTATTTTGAGACAATGGAAGAAGAAGGAGAAAAGCAGTCTCTTCAAGCTTTTCCCATAGTTTAGGAGGAATATTATGGTTAGTGTCATTAACCCCATCGAAAGTGGTCATTCTCCTCAAGCAGAAGTAACTAGCAACGATTCTTTTATTTTTCCCCTCCGTTCTCGTCCTAGCTTAAGTTATAAAACAGGAGGCAGGAATTTTGGTGCGGGTCGTCCCGGTGGTCGTAAGCACGCAGGATGTGACTTAATAGCTCCCCCAGGAACGGACGTTTTGGCCATGGGAGATGGGAAAGTTATCAAAAGTTATCCGTTTTGGGAAGGAACCAATGCGCTAGAGATTAAACAAGATAACGGGATGGTGATTCGTTACTGTGAGATTTCTGTTGCATCAGGAATGACCCCAGGAAAAAGGGTATCCAAAGGACAAGTTATTGCTTATGTGAAACGTTCCAACCGCAACACCCGTATGCTGCACCTGGAAATGTATAAAGGAACCAGTAGTGGGGAGTTAACTCAACGAAACAATTTCAGCAATTATAGTTACGTTCCCCCTCGCAACTATCAACGTCGTTCTGATTTACTCGATCCGACTCCCTATCTTGATCCAGCCGGTCCACTTGATTTAAAACCAGGAGAGGGACAAGTTAATAATCGAGTAACCACCGGACTCAATGTACGCAGTCAACCTAATACCTCATCATCCATACTTTTCCGTCTTCAACCAGGAACAGTTTTTAAGATGATAGATGAAAAGGTTACAGGATCGTCCTATTCTCCTGGAAATCGAACAGACTGGTGTAAAATCGAATCCGATGGCAAACAGGGTTATGTCGCCGCCTATTATATTGATTACAATGCGCAAGGTAATAGTGGCCGTAATCACCGCTTAGAAGAGTACCCCAAACCTTTCCAAAAATGGGTAGAAGTGGTAGCTAGAAGCAATCTGCAACAACAGTTTAAGATTGGTATCCTTGCTCAATCTCTTCATGAAAGTGGCAGAGGAAGCAGTGAGTTAGCTCTCAAAGTCAATAACTTCAATGGAATGCACTTTAGAAACGTTCATGAAGACATTGACGGAGTTACTACTTATAGCTATAAGGGTGAAAACGACTGGATTTGTGCCAATACCCCTCAAACCTATCTTGATTGTTATCTGGCCTTTATTAACCGCGATCGCTATCAAGGATGGAGGCAAACAGATACACCTTACAACTTCATCAAACATCTGTTTGATCGGGGTTATGCAACTGATCCTGAGTACATGAGCAAAGTTAACAAGTTCTTCAAAGAAGCAGAAGACATTCTCTTCTTTGATACACCTCCAGAAGAACATGGTTGGTATCGCATCGCTAAATGTACTCAAGACAATGACTATTATCTCGTTTGTATGGCCGGGGGAGAAGCTATCTCTAAAGTTGCTCTCGATCGCACGGTAGCTGATTTATCAGAAGTCTTAGGGAATATGCTGAACAAACATCCTAATGCGCGCACTTGGACTGCTGATTCCTCCATGGATCTGTCTGGGGTTCCCTTATATCATCCAGACGGGCCAATAGATGACGAAATTTTAAAAGGCAAACATTTCCTTTTAGATCCTGGACACAGTCAACAATCATCCGGCGCACAAGGTTACGCCCCTGACTATCCTCAATAATACCCCCATGTAGTTCACCAAGCAGAATTTTTAGCGACTCTGTTACGGAAAAAAGGCGCAACGGTAGACATCTATGATCCCGTCAGTGATAACTTAAGTTTGATTGGTCAAAAAGCAGCAGATCATGATATGTTCATCTCTTTGCACCTCAACTCAAGCAGTAATTACCAAGATCATTACACTTGTGTAGTAATTCATCGTACAAAAGCTAAAAAAGGCTCTAAAAAATTTGCTGCTTTGTGTGCAAAAAAAATCGCCAAAGCTGTTGACTTGCCTTTATCTTCTCAAATGCGCAATGATTTATCTAAAGGGGTTTACCCTCTTGGGGTAGCCGTTTTAAGTGCTGCGGAAAATACCAATTGTCCGATTTGTGTTTTGTGTGAATCTTTCTTTATTAAAGCCATGAATAAAAACTCAATCACAAGGGAAAGGGTTGAAAAAGCAGCCGAAGGTATTTGCGAAGCCATCCTTGAATGGTACTCTTAAATACCATTCAATCAAATAGTTATAGGCTAATATATTGTAGGGGCTTAATAATATTAAGCCCCTACTAATTTCTAATTTTTTGACTTTAATTAATTGTTTAACAGTATTTTGTCAATTCGCTAATAATAATATTTTAACCGTAGGGTGGGCAAATCAAGAAATTCTGTAGAATAAGCAGATACCTCAAATTATTGCCCACCTTATAAGATTGATGTAGTAAAATATTTTAAAACATGAGGTAACTTAAGTTAAAGGGAAGATAAACATGACAGAAGAAGAATTATTGAAGATTATTAAAGAAGCAGTAATAGAAGAAAAGACATACCTTAACCTATCTCGTAAACAAATAAGCAGTTTACCTCCAGAAATCTCCCAATTGACTTTCCTCGAAGACCTTGATCTTTCTGGAAATCTAATAAGCAGTTTGCCTCCAGAAATTTCTCAATTAAACTCTTTACAATCTCTTGACATTTCTCGTAATCAACTAAGTAGTATTCCTTCGTCAATTTTTCAATTAACTTCTTTAAAATCTATTTATCTTTCTGAGAATCAAATAAGGAGTTTGAATCCAGAAATTTCTCAACTCATATACCTTACAAACCTCCATATCTATGGAAATCAAATAAACACTATTCCTCCAGAAATTTCTCAATTGACTTTTCTAAGAAATCTCTATCTTTATGAAAATCAAATAACAACTATTCCTCCAGAAATCTCTCAATTAAATTACCTAGAAACTCTTCATCTGTCTCGTAATCAAATAAAGAGTTTACCCCCAGAAATATCTCAATTAACTTCTCTCCAAGAACTTCACCTTTCTGAGAATCAAATAAGGAGTTTACCCGCAGAAATATCTCAATTAACTTCCCTCCAAGAACTTTATCTTTCTGGTAATCCTTTAGAAATTCCTCCTCCTGAGATTGTAGCACAAGGTATAAAAGAAATTGTCAATTATTTACGTCAAAGTCAAGCAGAAGGATTTGACACTATTTATGAAGCAAAATTGATCATTGTAGGAGAAGGAGAGTCGGGGAAAACTAGCTTAATGAATAAGATTTTAGATCCTAATTATCTTGTTCCTCAACCTGAAAAAGCAACTCATGGAATTAATATTAAAATCTTTCGTTTTCCTTTTAATAATGAGGAACAATTTAGACTTAATATATGGGATTTTGGTGGACAAGCAATTTATCATGAAACCCATCAATTCTTTTTAACCAAACGTTCTCTTTATTCGTTGATAGCAGATAGTCGAAAAGAACATGAACATCTAGACTATTGGTTACATATTGTCGAACTTCTCAGCAAGAATAGTCCCATGTTGATTATTAAAAATGAGAAAGATAATTGTTCCGTTGATATTAAAGATGAATCCCAAATAAAAGGAACATTTCATCAAATGGTGCAAGAGATTTTAACCACAGATTTAGCTACCAATCGCAACTTAGACAAAATTATTGCAGCGATTAAATATTATACTAAAAACTTACCTCATGTTGGCATCAAAATTCCTAAATCTTGGGCAAAAGTTAGAAAAGCACTTGAAGAAGATCACCGTGATTATATTAGCTTAAATGAATATTTTAAAATCTGCGATCGCTGTCAATATACACAACAAACTTTATTCAATGAAACTAATGATAATAAAGATGGTAGATTAAGATTGAGTCAATTTTTTCATGACTTAGGTATTATCCTGCACTTTCAAGATGATAAAGCTTCCGTTTTATACGATACCGTAATTCTAAATCCTGAATGGGGAACTCACGCAGTTTATGAATTATTAAAACGAGAAAATAATCCCATCAAAGAGAAACTAGGAAAATTTAATTTTGATGATTTAGAAATTATATGGAATGATGATCGTTATCAAGGAAAACAGAGAGAACTACTAGAATTAATGAAACGTTTTAAACTGTGTTATGAACTTCCTAATAAGACTTATATTGCAACCCAATTATTAGATAAAAATCCTCCTAGTTATGTTTGGAATACGGACAATAATCTCAAAGTATGTTATCGTTATGATTTTATGCCAAAAGGTATTTTAAGTCGCTTTATTGTCGAAATGCACTCTTTTATTGATGAACCTAATGTCTGGAGAAGTGGTGTCATTTTAACTTTAAAAACAGATAATACTTATGCTGAAATTATTGAAACCTATAACAGTCGAGAAATTCAGATAAAATTACGAGGGAATAATAAACGAGGTTTACTAGAGATTATTCTTGCCAAATTTGATGAAATTCATAATAGTTACTATCATTTAAAAGTTGATAAACTAATTCCTTGTAATTGTGATACTTGTAAAAATAGTCAAACTCCTTACTTTCATAAACTCGAAAATTTACGGAATATTATCAGCAAACAGAAACAAGAATCTCAATGTCAAAAAAGTGCGGATATGGTTAATATTTATAGTCTTATTGATGACACCATTGGGAGAGGACAATTATATGGTTACAACCTAGATAAATATGCTACGATTGATGTTAGAGATGTTGAAACTGTCATCATTAACCAAGAAAAAAATATCTTAGAAAAAACCATGAATCAAGAAAAAGTAATTAACATTGGTAATAATAACCAAATTTCAGCCCCTGTTTTAATCGCTGAAACCATCCAAAACAGTTTTAATACCTTAGCAGAATCTAACATTAATGATGACCTAAAAACTCAATTAGATGAACTCTTAAAAGCTATTACTGAAGTCAGTAAACAAGTTACCAATTCTGAAGAAATAGAAACCGTAGAAATTTTAACCGAAGATGCTAATAACTTAGTTAAAAAAGCAACAGAAGATCCCAAAAGTTCAAGAGTAAAAATCTATCTAAAAAGACTGGAAGAAACCGCTACCAGTCTTGGAAAAATTGCTGCACCCATTTTGACAATAGCTAAAGGAATTAGTACATTATTGTAATCAAATTGAATGAGGATAAAAAACCATGTTAACTCTAGAAACAGCTATTGAAAAGATCAAGCAACTTCCCCAAGAACAACAAGAAAAAGTGTTTAGATTTATTGAATTTATAGACTTTAAACACCAACAAGAAAGTCAAACAGAAAACAACGTTTCTCTCTCTCAAACAACAGAAAACTTAGAACAAGAAAACTTCTTTTCTTTAGCAGGAATTTGGGAAAATCGAGACATTAACCTTGAAGAAATTCGTCAACAAGCTTGGAGAGAACAAAGTTAAGGATTTTGTGTGATACTAATATTATTATTGAATTCTATAAAAATCAACCCATGATTATTTCTCAATTAAGAAGTATTGGGGTTGAGAATTTAGCAATTAGTGTAATTACAGAAGCTGAATTATACTATGGTGCATTGAATAAACAGGAATTAAATAGAATTAGTAATCACCTAAAACATTTACATATTTTACCAGTTAGTGAGGCAATTTCTAGACAATTTATTGAACTCATGGAAAATTATTCCCTAAGTCATAAATTAACCATTCCTGATGCACTAATTGCAGCGACTGCCATCATTCACAAAATCAAACTATACACCCTAAATAAAAAAGATTTTACTTTTATTCAGGGCTTAAATTTCTACTTCCCATAACAATAATTATGCTCCAAATCGACAAGAAAAGTTCGTTTCAAAACTTGTTTTAAAACCATTGCAGTCCAATCAATATCTTCTATCGTTGTCTCCCGTCCTAAAGTCAAACGAATCCCCTTTAACCCTTCTGTTTCACTATATCCCATTGCTAATAAAATAGGACTCGGAATTAATTTACCACTATGACAAGCAGAACCAGCACTAATAGCAATACCCGCTAAATTCATTTGACGAACCATCATTTTACCCGTAATTTTTTCCGTCTCAACTGTATGATAAGGATCATTGATCAGAAAACTAACATGATGAGGAAGACGATAGAGTCTATCTCCAGTGGGAACAACATAAGGACAATCCGCCATCAAATCAAACAGGCGATCCCGTAATGCTATGAGTCGAGGAGTTTCTCTACTCATCTCCGTTGCTGCTAACTCCGCAGCAAGGCCAAATCCTGCAATAATAGCAACAGCTTGGGTTCCTGACCGTTTTTTCCCTTCTTGGCCACCTCCCAACAACAAAGGGTCAATCTTAACCCCTGGACGCACATATAAAGCACCCGCACCTTGTACCCCATAAATTTTATGTGATGATAGGGATAATAAATCAATAGGAAGTCTCTGCACATCAATAGGAACCCGTCCCACCGCTTGCACTGCATCCGTATGGAAGAGAATACCATGATCTTTAGCAACTTTTCCCAATGCTTCAATAGGTTGTAGGGTTCCTACCTCACTTTGACCATAAATAACGGAAACAAGCACCGTATTTGAGCGAATCGCAGCTTTTAAATGCAAAGGATCAACTCGTCCATGATGATTAACTGGTAAACGAGTCACTTCCCATCCTTGCTTTTCTAAATGCCTAACCGGTTCACTAATCCCAGGATGTTCAATCGTAGAGATAATTAAATGCTGTGGTATGTTATACTGTCTGGCAATCCCTAGAATGGCCATGTTATCTGCTTCTGTCCCTCCTGAGGTAAAAATAATCGACTCAGGATCAGCCGCATTAAGGAGAGAAGCCACTTGCACCCTAGCGGTTTCTAAAGCCATCGCTGAACGTTGTCCCCATTGGTGCAAACTAGAAGGATTACCCCATTGTTGCGTCAAAATATGATTAACTTGAGCCACCACCTCAGAACGAGGGGGCGTTGTCGCACTATAATCGAGATAAATTTGCATAGGAATGATTAGGGAATTAACTGTCTGAGACAACAAGCAAAGAGAATTTTAACAAAATTATTGGCAGAAGTCCCAACCTATCAATTCTAAAGGAAATACTCACATTTTAGTTGGGGTCGTTCACTGACCAGGCTTACATACATTATAGTCTTCATGGGAAACAACCGCTTCTGGAGTCAAAAAACTACCGTGATCTCGACAAATTAAGCGATAATGACGAGTTACAGGAATACTAATAACAAAGCGATCGTGCCGTAATCGTTTACCATGAAAAAGACGGTAATCCTTTTGGTTAGCCAGGCCTTTGAGAATTTGACGGGTTTTAAGAACGACATTTTTAGGAAAAGGTCTTAAATCAATGGGATCTGTCACAAAGGTTTGTTGCCACGCATTTTTTTGTTGTTTCTTCTGTTCCCAGTCTATTTGGTCTTGGGCGCAACGATGGCAGATTTTTCCATACCCCTTATGACCACAAGGAAAACTCTTTTTTCGTCTCGACATAATGCTTATTATCCATAAAATGCTTGTTATGGTCTCATAATATCCACCATACAGGGTTAGCCTGTTCTCAAGCAAAATAACTTGAGAAAACGCAACAACTTCACCCCAGTAACTACCTAGTTATTGATACATTCTTTATATCAATAAGGAAATGCCCCTTCGTTTTCCCGTTAGACCCTCAAAACTTAGTATTATCTACAGGTTTTGGGAGAGAAAAAAGTATCGAATTATACAAAAAATACTAGAAGCTATCTTTAATATCTATGACTTGAAGCGGTATATATATTGACACTCCAAGGAGTCTTTCATGGCCGAAACGCCCCAAGAAGTCTTGAAAATGATTCAAGACAACAACATTCAAATCATTGACCTCAAATTCATTGATATGCCAGGGATCTGGCAACATTGCTCTTTCTATCAGAATCAAATCGATGAAAGTTCCTTTGTCGATGGGGTTCCCTTCGACGGTTCGAGTATTCGGGGATGGAAAGCCATCAATGAGTCTGATATGTCGATGGTTCCTGACCCTAAAACAGCTTGGATCGACCCTTTCTACAAAGAACCAACCCTCAGTATCATTTGTAGCATTAAAGAACCTCGTACAGGGGAATGGTACAGTCGTGATCCTCGTACCATTGCTAATAAAGCAGTTGACTACCTAAAAACAACAGGCATTGGTGATACCGCCTTTTTTGGACCAGAAGCCGAATTTTTCGTCTTTGATGATGTCCGCTTTGATCAAACGGAAAGCAAAGGTTACTATTACGTTGATAGTGTAGAAGGTCGTTGGAATACTGGCCGAGAAGAAGAAGGGGGTAACTTAGGCTATAAACCTGGCTATAAACAGGGTTATTTCCCCGTTCCTCCCACGGATACGTTACAGGATATGCGTACCGAAATGCTGTTAACTATGGCTAAATGTGGGGTTCCTATTGAGAAGCATCACCACGAAGTAGCTACCGGTGGACAAAACGAGTTAGGATTCCGTTTTGCTACCTTAATAGAGGCGGCTGATTATTTGATGACTTACAAATATGTCATCAAAAACGTGGCTAAAAAATATGGTAAATCCGTAACATTTATGCCCAAACCCTTATTCAACGATAACGGTTCTGGGATGCACACCCACCAATCCATCTGGAAAGGAGGAGAACCCCTATTCTGGGGCGACGGTTACGCTAATTTAAGCAAACTGGCCTTAAACTACATTGGTGGCATTCTTAAGCACGCTCCTGCGTTGTTGGCCTTTACCAACCCCACCACCAACTCTTATAAGCGGTTAGTTCCTGGGTTTGAAGCACCGGTTAACTTAGCTTACTCTCAAGGAAACCGCTCTGCTTCAGTGCGTATTCCTTTATCCGGTCCGAACCCTAAAGCAAAACGCTTAGAGTTCCGTTGTCCTGATGCCACCTGTAACCCATATTTAGCGTTTGCTGCTATGCTTTGTGCAGGGATTGATGGCATTAAAAATGAAATCGATCCAGGGGAATCATTAGATGTGGATATCTACGATCTCTCTCCCGAAGAACTAAGTAAAATTCCGTCTACTCCTGGTTCTCTTGAACAAGCTTTAGAAAGCTTAGAAAAAGACCAAGCTTTCTTGACTGATGGTGGTGTCTTTACAGCAGACTTCATTGAAAATTGGATCGAGTATAAACTTGATAATGAAGTTAACCCTCTACGTTTACGGCCTCATCCCTATGAGTTCGCGCTGTACTATGATGTCTAAGGTTTAGTGATCACTGATGAGTGTTCAAGTCATTGTTAACTCAACATCGCCACCATGACGGTGGCTTTTTTTATAGATAGGGAATATCATGGATCATTTGCCATCATGCTCCCTGCTATAATTGGCTCTCTATGAATGAAGAAAAATTCTGATGAAGACGAAAATTGGTTTAAGTATTGCTGTTGGATGCTTATCTCTGTTGAATGTAGTTCCTGTCAAAGCTATCTCTCTAAGTTTTTTGCCAACCTCCCAAACAGTAACATCAGGGCAATCAGCCCAAGTTGCGATTCAGATTAGTGAGCTTGGTGTCGGAAATTCCCCTTCTCTGGGTAGCTTCGATTTTAATGTAAATTTTGATTCAAGTATTTTATCGTTTAGGATGGTGAGTTTTGGCGATCCAATTTTAGGAAACCAATTAGATTTAGAGGGTTTTATTCCACCTGATTCTGGTTTTACAAATATTTCTGATTCAATCGTTAATATATTTGAAGTTTCTTTCGATTCTCCAGATATTTTAAACCAATCTCAGGCTGACAGTTTTATATTAGGTATCTTGACTTTAGATTCTCAGAAAAGTGGTACCAGTTTTCTATCTTTCTCCAATGTAATTCTGGGAGATGCTAATGGTTTTCCCTTAAATGCTAATCTCAGCGATGGTTCGATTATCGTTGTTAATCAAAATACCACATCTGTATCAGAACCTTCTCCTTTATTGATGCTTGTTACTTTCTTCGGAGGAGTATTGATTAAAAAAATTCTCTAGGGCCTATTATTATACTAAATCTGGTTTAGATACCCCCCTTATCTTTCTAGTGGAGGAGGGTGGGGAGTGTGGCCATACTGCTTGGATTAGACTGAAAACTTTATGAAATAGGGAGTGTGGGAGGTGTGGGATGTGTGGGAGAAAAGAGAGCAAAACTATAAAGAGGTTTTGAGAATCGGATTTGGTATTAGTATCTCTACACAGCTCAGTTCAACAAAACTGGGTTACGGTGATGTTAGGGAGTCAGGAGTCAGCATTTTAAATATTAAAGTAATTTTTTATATTTTACAGCAATTAAAGTCTAATCACTCTTTGTGACGGTGATTTAACCTGCATTATTCATGAAGAAAAAACAAAACACAAAAAATAAGAAATTGGCATCAAAAGCGATTTTTTATTAAATGGATTTTTAAAAAGTCGTGAATCTGGCGAATCCAATCACAAAAAACTAG
>JBFRWG010000083.1:0-71127 GCA_051439445.1 Crocosphaera sp. | reverse complement strand
TGCGCCCGATGAAGTTATCAAGAAATATATTCAGAATCAAAAGTCTCCCCAGTAGATTCTGCCCTGGCGAGAAATCCCTCGATTTTCGTTCCTCAATCGCGGATTTCTCGCCAGGAAGAGGTTAAATGTTGCGCCTAGGACTCCGGTTACACCAATTAATACTGCTTCGGTTTTGGCTAAAATTTATGTTCTGGTGAAAATGCGGAGCGACTCCTAAGAGGAAACCTCGCCCTTGGCAAAAATTAGGAGGCGCACCAACAGAGACGATGGCTTTGATGCTCCCCTGTCAATTCGGTAAATTATCCCGTAATGCTCCAAAATATAGAGATAAAGGAAACTGATAATATTCTATAACCAACCATAGTAAACAACTGAAATGGGATAAAAAAGTTAACCCTGCCCAAACCCAAGGAAACCAAGATAAAGGACTATCTGGCAAAACAGGAAATAAATAAGCCCCACTGCCTATCATTAAGGTTGGTAGGAGGACAAATGCCAAAGCCAAAAGACGATATCCCCAGAGAATCTTTGGAGGAGAGCGAAGACTTTGCCAACGTTGTCCTGTCCAATACCAAGTTAAAGGGAGTTGACTATCAGCGATGGTGATGGTTTGTTGATCAAGATTAGCGGTGAAAATATGACGACAAAAATTACAAGAAAACGCCTCCATCAAGGGTAACGTGGTAATTTCTCCGTGACGACACACTGGACAATAATAAGTGTCGTAATAATTCAATAAATTGGCTGAAAAACGAGAAGAGGACATAAAAAGGAGCAAAAAACTTAGGCCAGATTGGGGGGAATTGGATTATTTTTCTTAGGGGTTAACTTCAAACGACGTAATTGTTGTTGAATAATATTCTGCAGTTTAGCACGAGAAATTTCAACTTCGTGTCGCTTGTTGCGTGGAAGATCGCGAAAAATAATGCTATCGAGGGATTCTACAGAAAATAGTTGAAATAGTAAATGAGTCACAGGAAGAAAAATAATGCGAATCTCAGGATTAATAATCCCCTGAAACTCCTCAGCATCGTTTTTAGTTGGAAAGGCATAAATCACTCGTTTTTCCTGTTTCGGATTTTTACGATTATTTAAGGTTGTCACTAGCCAAGCGTTATTTTTTCCCTGCAAAACGTAATATTTTTCGTGTTGAAGTTGACTGGCAAACAACTTGAGAGTTGGTGCTACAGCCTTCTCCATTACAGGGATAGGAACCCCGTGCTGGGGGGCCTCGTTAATGAGAATTTCTAACTGTTCGTCTAAATACATGACCGATACTTTTTTACTAACATACATTAACAATGCACGCTCAAAGATTCTTTGAGGGAGGATGTATCTACCAAAGCACGAAGGAAGATCCCACGTGTACCGTTCTAATCTCGATCCATTCTATCTACGAAGAAAGCTCTAAATTTATCATACACAAAACCACTGAGCATCCGATTATATGTTTTCGGAGAATGTCTTAATTGTGCTTTGTTGATCTTGATCACCGGATTTGGTATTCAGTAGTCGGACATCAATAAAGCGCACTGTCTTAAGAAATGTAAATGACGATCGCATCATCATTCTTTGTCAGATTTACTCGTTTGAGCAGTGGAGTAAGGCCAGAGTTGGGCATAAGCTGGTTAAGCTACTTTTCAAGGAATTGATCGGAGCTTATGGTAGACATCAGGAACAAAATCCATAAAAAATAGGGAAAAAAATTCCCCTTATTATAGTGATTGTTAGCTGAAAAAAGTCTTATAGTAAAAATACCAATTAAAATCTATTTATATTATTTCTAATGAGCTTATTCCCTTCTCAAGAACTACCTACCTTTAACTTTCTCACCCTTGGTGAGCGAGGTGTCGGCAAAACCGTATTTTTTGCCGGTTGTTATGCTGAGATCAATAATGGTTTCCTGACTCAAAAAAGGGAACAATTATCATGGTTTGAGGGACAAAGTCCTCAAGACAAGCAAAATCTTCATAATATCCTCAATTATGTGGCTGAAAAGGGACAATATCCCCCAGCTACTTTAAAAATTACTGAATTTAACTTAGACTTAAAACAACGAAATCGCCAAACAACCAAAACCCTTTGTCATTTTCGCTGGTACGACATTCCAGGGGAATCTTGTGATCTTAAGGTTCCAGACTTTGAGCGATTGGTGATCAAATCCCATAGTTGTTATGTGTTTCTTGATGCACCCCATCTGATCAATCAGCCCACTTATGTAGACACTTTAGATGAACTGCTTGAACAAATAACTGTTATTGCTAATTTAAAGAGAAAAACCCATCCTGATTATACATTCGTGTTAGTTTTTACCCAATTTGATCGTTTAAAGAATAAGAATAAAGAAAGCACTCGTTTTCAAGTTGAAGAGAAAATTCGACCGTTTTTAATCGCTTTAGAGGAACAAGAGGTCAAATATAGCAGATTTTATTCAGAAGTCCCCATTGTTAAGACAGATCAATTTTATAAACTCGACCCTAAAGGAACCGCCGTATCCTTAATTTGGGTCGTCTCAGAGTTACAACGAAATTCTCGTAAAACCTTACAATTTTTCTCTATTCAACGTTGTCTAGAATGGGGGAAACAATATAGAAAATGGTTAATAGGAATAGGAGTAGGAACGGTAGCAGTTGCCTCTATGATCGGTTTGGGTCATTATTCCAGTCAAAAGTCCTCGAATATTGCACAACCATATTCGAGTAGCTCTCAAACGAGTCAAGAGCATTCCTCCGTCGGGAGTGATACCGAGGACTTAAAAGCATTAGTCAAGTTATCTGAAAGTTATATTAGTCAAGGTGAATTTGAGCAAGCTATTCCTGTGCTTAAGAAGATTACGGAAAAACAACCTGATAATTTAGATTGGCAGCTTAATTTGGCAAAATTGTACGAACTGACCCAAAATAATCCCAAAGCAGAACAAGTATATGACAACATTTTAGCTCAGGATAATCAACATTTTTACGCATTATTGGGAAAAGCCCTTCTTCGACAACAAGATCAGGATTTGCCAACGGCTCAACAACTATTGAAGCAAGCTGAAAAAGTCGCTCCCACCGAAGACCTCAAAAATCAAGTTCGTCAACTGATAGCTTCTGAATTACCCCGTTAATTAGCCCGATTCAAAATCTACAATTCTCTGATAGAATGTCCAAAATTCAGACAAATTTTTATGTATATAGCAGTCGAGCAACTTATTTACACCAGTTTTGATGATCTTGGTTTTAAATGCCTCGTTAGTCCCTTAATATCTCCAGATATAGAAAAAACCTTTATTAATAATATTGTTGAGAAATATTGGAATCACTATAATCCTCCTGAATCAAAATCTAGAAGAGCATACCTTACACAAGTTTCCCTTGAGCAAACATTTTTTGGTTGGTTGTATAATGATGGGAGTGATGATTTAGGGCGGGAGAATATTCCTTATTTTATTTGTTACTTTCTACCGGCAAGACTGAATCTTTCCTACTTAAATTTTATCTGGAAATGTTTAGCCATTGGTCCAGTGATGGACATTGATCGTCAAACACCTCCTGAAGCTCTAGATACTGTCATTGTTCCCAAAAATTGTCATTATCAACCCTCTCGTAATGGGGTTTACATCAGTCAAAACATTCAAAAAAAAAGTCACCAAAATTTACAAAAAGGAAAGCTAATTCATCAACTGGTAGCTGACAATAAGAAGATGACAACTTCTTATCCTTCTCCTTTCGATGAGCAACAACTTCATCTATCCCTAACCACTTTGCCCTTCCGTTTACAGTGGAATCAGACAACTATAATGAATCTCTCTACCATCGAACCCATTCTCCAAGACTTAGCCATGAAGAAAGCCATGGGTATTCAAGGGATTGCCTTAGTTTCCCAAGAAGGCCAACCCTTAATTGTTCCCATGGGATTTGATGAAGATAGCACGTCAATCATAGCCGGGACAATGCTCTATGTCGCCCAAACAACGGAAAACGAATTAAACTGGGACAATGTTGAAGTGGTGTCTCTGCGCAGTCAAGACGGTCATCTCATGCTGGCCTATTGTAATGCCAATACCTACTTATTGGTTAAAGCTGGAAAAGTCCTAACAGGTTTATTAGAAGCAGAAATTAGTCGAACTGTCAAAAAAATACAAGAAATTTTGCAATATCGGGATGCATCTGTGGTAACTTCCCGAAGCTATCCCAGCCTATTAGATGAAGGTCTACCCTTGAACTATAAACAATTAGAAGGATTAGAACAAGAAAGCAATCAACCCATCACTCATGAACTTAGTGCTTTGGGAACAGTCGCTCCCTTGGATGAGGATCGAGAACGCAAGTTAATTGAAATGGCACAAGACCTAATCAATATTTATCCTGACTTTATCGCTCAGGTAAGAGACATGGAGAACAAACCAGATATGAACCCCCAAACGATGCAAAAGCTGGGTCAGTATGTTGGAGCCGGTCTAATGACTAGAGGTAAAATTAAACAAGTTTCCCCAACAAATATAACTGCTTGTATAAACAAACTTATTTTACCGGCCATCTCTGATTTTACCATTGCCGATGCCCACAAAAATGAAATCAAAGTCTATGCCAATCCCTTCTGTATACATAAAACCAGTAGCCAACCCAGTTGTTATTTTTTGCGAGGAATGATGGAGGGACTGATACAATCCGTCAATAACTTGCCCGAACTCATGGTGGATGAAACCACTTGTAAAGCAACAGGGGCAGATTGCTGTACCTTTACGATTAGATAATTGAAAAAAGATCCCAAGATTCTTGATACCCTAGTATTATTAAATATTATTAGCTCCTTCGGTAAAAAATGGATGTCTACCAACAGCGATCGCTTTAAGATTAGATTTTGGGGGGTTCGAGGCAGTATCCCCTGTCCAGGAAGCCAAACCGTGCGTTATGGGGGCAATACCTCCTGTGTTGAAATGCTTGTGGCTCAAGAACGATTAATCTTTGACGGAGGAACTGGACTACGCATTTTAGGAGAGTCCCTATTATCAGAAATGCCGGTGACAGGCCATCTATTTTTTACCCATTCCCATTGGGATCATATTCAAGGGTTTCCTTTTTTTGCCCCTGCTTTTATTCCTGGTAATCAGTTTCATATCTATGGTTTGCCGGCTCCCAATGGTGCCACCATTAGGCAGCGTCTTCATGATCAGATGCTACATCCTAATTTTCCAGTCCCGTTGCAAATTATGCAAGCTAATTTAGAATTTTATGATATTGAAGCCAGAGAAGTCATTAAGATTAATGATGTCATTGTAGAAACAGGAAAATTAAATCATCCAGGAGAAGCATTAGGGTATCGAGTGAGTTATCAAAATATAACTGCAGTTTATGTTACTGATACAGAACATTTCCCTGATCATTTAGATGAGAATGTTGTTTATTTAGCGAGAAATGCGGATGTATTAATTATCGATACCACTTACACCGATGAAGAATATTATGAGCCAAAATTGAGTAAGGTAGGTTGGGGTCATTCAACTTGGCAAGAAGCGGTTAAAATAGCGCAAGCAGCTAAGGTAAAAAAATTAGTTTTATTTCATCATGATCCTTCTCATGACGATGATTTTTTGGATAACATTAAACAGCAAGTTAAAGAGGTTTTTCCTGAAGCTATCTTAGCAAAAGAAGGGTTAGTTATTCAACTTTCATCTTCAAATTTATAACCCACCCCCACAACTGTTTTAACAAAGGTAGGGTTAGCGGTGTCAGGCTCAATTTTTTTGCGCAGTCTTCTCACATGAGTATCCACCACTCTTTCATCACCAAAAAAGTCATTTCCCCATAATTTATCAATCAGTTGAGTGCGACTCCAAACTCTTCCTGGGTAACTCATAAAGGTGGATAATAGATTAAATTCTAAGGTAGTTAATTCTAGATTTTCTTCTCCATTATCCTCTAATTTTTTAATGGCTGAATGTTTATCTAAGTCAAGAAGAAAATGGGTCGTTTCATAAACATTACTTTGCGTTCCACCATGCCTTAAACTCCGTCTTAATAAGGCGCGAACTCTGGCCACTAATTCTATAGGACTAAAGGGTTTAACAAGGTAATCATCAGCACCAGTTGAGAGGCCAATGACTCGATCAATTTCTTCTCCTTTTGCCGTTAACATTAAAATATAAGGGTCTTTTGCCGTTAGTTTTCGACGAATACGGTTACAAACTTCCAAACCATCTAATTTCGGTAACATTAAATCTAAAATAATCAGATCAGGTTCTTGTTGTTGGAATAAATCTAAAGCTGTTAATCCATCATAAGCTACCAAACAAGAAAAAGATTCTCTTTCTAAGGTGGTTTGAATAAGCTTGGCGATTTCCATTTCGTCTTCAACAATTAAAATTTTCATCCGTAGGGTAAGCGAATCTTCAAAACGCCATTATAGCTTAAACGAAGGAGCTTGCGTCCCATTTTTCTGGGTCAATATTGAACAGAGATCATGTTATTATCAATTTTTTGTTGCTGGTTGGGAACTCTATGTGAAAGGGTTCGAGCAGTAACATGAAGAAATTAATCAATAGTCTTTGTTTGAGTTTATCCAGTTTAATCACCATACCAACCACCATTTTGGCGCAGGATGTTCCCAAGTTAAACATTCCAGGTTGTGATCACGTAAGCTACATGATCACTGAAACTGGAAAATGCCTTGATTTGAGTCATTTTAGTGGAACACAAGTACCGCCAGTCTCTTCTTCATTGGTATCTCGTTTTGAGCTTGCTCTCCAACGAATCAATGTTCCGATTAAATATTCAGATCCTGAATGTGTTGGCCAACCCAACTCTATAACTTTTGGGTTTTATCAGTCTAATGATAACGTTCTGGTTATTTGTCCGGCTGCATTAGAAAATAAACAGATATTTGAAGAAACATTAATTCATGAAAGCTGGCACACTGTTCAAGATTGTCTCGCAGGATTAGATAATCCTAAAGTGATTGCTTTAAGTGAAGTCTATCCA
Source organism: Crocosphaera sp. (assembly GCA_051439445.1). Classification (GTDB taxonomy): domain Bacteria; phylum Cyanobacteriota; class Cyanobacteriia; order Cyanobacteriales; family Microcystaceae; genus Crocosphaera. Next base: position 64,165 of record JBFRWG010000083.1, on the reverse strand, counting down.
GAGATGTTTCAGAATATCTTGGGAGCCACCAGTTTGAAGGATTTTAATGATGTCATCAGCTTGTATGATGCTCGACAACACAAAGCGGAGCTAGAAGCTCGGTACATGGAAGATAAACCTGATTTGGTTTTAGAGGGTTTAAATAGGTGTGCAAAATAGTGAGTTAGGTACAGGTTATTTTCAGGGAGTGGAGTATTTTAAGGTACCTATAAATGTGTCATTTCTGATATGGTAACAGATGTTCTGCTTTTTGCGCAGTCCCCATCTAAATCACAGATTATAGATGGGGACTGCGCAAAAAATTCTATTCAATTATTACAATTTTATCTCTATTTGTACTATCAATTACAAAAAAATTATAGCAATAAATAATCTCAATTGATTTTAGGAAAAAACAAGTTTAATTCTGCGTATAATAATAAAACCTTTATCTTATTTTTTTGCTAGTATAATTATACGCTCTAATCATAATGTTTTTATGGAAACCCTTTCCCCGTACCTAGAATTACCTAAAGATGAACTAATTTATGATGACGGAGAACCCTTAGAAACGAACCGCCACCGCATTGCCATGAATGTCGTGATAGACTCGGTTTATCAAGCATTATTGCCCCGTCAGGACTTTTTTGCAGGGGGTAATATGTTTGTCTATTATAGTGCTACCCAACGCATGAACCGAGATTTTAGGGGGCCTGATTTTTTTGTAACTTTGAATGTGGATGGAACAGTAGATCGCAAAGCTTGGATTGTTTGGCAAGAAAATGGGCGTTATCCTGATGTTATTGTGGAATTAACGTCTGATTCTACGGCTAATATTGATAAAACAGACAAAAAAACTCTTTATGAGCAAATTTTTAAAACAAGGGAATACTACATCTATGATCCTTATGATGCCACTTCTTTGCAAGGATGGCGATTAAATGGGCGGCAAACCTATATTGAAATTGTAGCGGATCAGCAAGATCGGTTATTTTGTGAGACGTTACAGCTATATTTAGGGACGTGGCAAGGCAAAGTATTAAATGAATCGGCTTTTTGGTTGAGATTTTACGATTTACGGGGAAATTTAGTCTTATTACCAAAAGAAGAGGCCGAACTTGAACATCAACGGGCCGAAATGGAACGACAAAGGGCTGAAACTGAAAAGCAACGGGCTGATCTTTTAGCGGAAAAGTTGAAAGAATTAGGGGTCGATCCCGATGAAATTTAGAGGCTATTTATTGATATAATGATGGTATAAATTTAGGTTTATATATAAAAATATTAATCATGATATTCAAAAACTATTTAGAAATAATGTTCAAAGATATTCGCAATTGAGAGAATATAGACTTATACTTTATATTTCTTTTAGTTACTGTAGAAAGGAAAGCTTAAAAAGTTATCACAAAAATATCAAAATTTTGAAATAAAGATTGTTGATTTTCATCCTCCAGAGTTGATTTATATCTGTGATTATAGTTGTAATAATGCACAGACATTTGTGTTACCATTTTCTTATAAATTAAGTGTAAGAAACGCACCAAGTATTTTATTCTCAAATAATGACAATCCTCTACTTTCTGAATACTATTACAATCTTTTTGAAAGAATATGGAACGATGGAAAAAAGGCTTGGCCCGAGACACATTTTTGATTCTACTTTAATAATATAAGCTATGTTTCCAATTTCCTATATTTTTCCACTTCAATTAAGGCTTTAAAATCCTCAAATTGAAAGGTATTATTAATCATATTTGTGCTTCCTTTTTCTTGTAATTGTTGAAAACATTGAAACATAGAATTAGTAGCAGTTAATAAACCTGACAAAGCATAAGCAGCTATTTTAAAGCCCATTTTTTCTAATTCTTGTAAGGATAAATAGGGAGTTTTTCCTCCCTCTATTATATTAGCCAATAAAGGAATATCAGGAAAATAGTTAGCAATTTTTTCTAATTCTTCTTGGCTTTGGGGAGCTTCTATAAAGATAATATCTGCTCCTGCTTCTTGATATTTTTTGCCTCGATATAAAGCTTCTTCTAGTCCATAAATTGCTCTGGCATCCGTTCTTCCAATAATAACTAAATTGCTATTATTTTTGGCTGTAACTGCTGCTTTTATCTTCTTGACCATTTCTTCAGTTTCAATAACTTTTTTGCCTTCAAAATGACCGCATTTTTTTGGCCATTCTTGATCTTCTAAAATAATTCCTGCTGCCCCAAAACTAACAATATCTTCTACTGTTCTCTTTACATTCAAAACATTTCCATAACCTGTATCAAGATCACAAATAACAGGAATATCAACAGATTTTATAATATTTCTAACTTGATTTAACATTTCTGTTGCGGTTAAAAATCCCAGATCAGGAAGCCCTAATAAAGAAGCTGACATCCCAAATCCACTGGTAAAAATAAAAGAAAATTCGGCTTTTTGGGCTAACTTAGAACCGAGACAATCATAAACAGCAGGGGCTGCTATAATTCCAGGTTTATCTAATAGTTGACGTAACTTTTGTGCTGAATTCATAAACAATTTTAATCAAATATTTCTGCTTCTTTAAAAGGTAAACCTTGTTGATCTTTTTTAGATAATAAAGGTTCTCCTTTTAACTGCCAGTCAATCGCGAGATCCGCATCATTCCAAAGAATACTTCTTTCATATTGTGGGGCATAATAATCAGTGGTTTTGTAGAGAAATTCAGCAGCATCTGATAAAACAACAAACCCGTGTGCAAACCCTTCAGGAACCCAAAATTGACGTTTATTTTCTGCACTTAAAAGACAGCTTACCCATTGTCCAAAAGTAGGAGAACTTTTGCGAATATCCACTGCTACATCTAACACTTCTCCTACAACAACACGAACTAATTTTCCTTGGGGTTGTTGTATTTGATAATGAAGTCCTCGCAGGACATTTTTTTGCGATTTTGAATGATTATCTTGTACAAAATTTTTATTTATTCCTGTTGCCTCAGTAAACGACTTTTGATTATAACTTTCATAAAAAAAGCCTCGATCATCTCCAAAAACACGGGGTTCAATAATTACAACATCAGGGATTTTTGTTTGAATAACTTTCATAATTAATAGCTAATAGTGGACAGTCAAACCTAATTGTACATTATTCATTATCCATTTTCCATTCTCCATTATCCATTATCCATTATCCATTATCCATTCTCCATTATCCATTATCCATTCTCCATTACACTTCCATTGTCACCCAATTTTGTAATTCTTCCCATCCCAAACCTTGACGAATAATTGAAGGAGGATCGCCAGTCATATCTAAAATTGTAGACACATCAAAACCAGGTTCTAAACTATTATCAATAATAATATCAACCTGATGTTCTAAAATGTCAAACAATTTGGCTTTTTCTAAACCAATGGTAGGAAACTCGCCATCTTCATCAGGTAAATGGGCAGAAGTAGAAATAATGGGATTTTCTAACCCTTGTAAAATAGCTTGACAAATAGGATGATCTGGTACTCGAATACCCGTACTTTTTCGCTTAGGACTCATGACTAATTTTGGCACAGCTTTAGTCGCTGGTAACAAGAAAGTATAAGGGCCAGGAATTAACCGTTTCATAATACGGTAAGCTTCATCGGTTACCCCTGCATAGTTAGCAATATTAGACAAAGAAGAACATAAAAATGTCAAGGGTTTATCATTGGACAATTGTTTTAATTGTCGCACCCGTTGCACGGCTGATTTACTATTAAGATCACAACCGATCGCATACACTGTATCTGTAGGATATAACATGATCGCCCCTTGTCTCAGGGAACTACATATTTCGTCAATGCGACGGTTTTGAGGGTTTTGGGGGTGTAAATCGTATAAAATAGCCATAATTATGACCAAAATAGCTTATTTAGACTGTGTGACAGGTATTGCCGGTGATATGTGTTTAGGGGCCCTAGTGGATAGTGGTGTTCCTTTAGAATACTTGATTGAACAACTCAAAGGGTTAAATATTGACCACGAATATGAGTTAAGTCAAGAAAAGGTACAGCGCAACGGACAACAGGCCACGAAGGTTCATGTCAGGTTGCTGAAGGAGCATTCCCCTATGGATGAGCAGAGGGAGCAGGGGAGTCGAGGGAGAAAAAATCATCATGATGTTGAAACTTCTACTCAAGAGTCCCACAAAACCCATCATCATCATCATACCCCTGCTCGTCATCTTCCTGAAATTGAAGGTATGATTCAAGAGGCTAATTTACCATCACGGGTGACACAGTGGAGTTTGGATATATTCCGTCGGTTAGCGGCAGCAGAAGGGTCTGTACACGGCGTTTCACCAGAAAAGGTACATTTTCATGAAGTGGGGGCGACAGATGCCATAGTGGACATTGTAGGCACTTGTCTGGGGCTAGATTATTTGGATATTGAGACGTTATATTGTTCTGCTTTACCTACCGGTGGGGGAACGGTTTGGGCTGCTCATGGCCGTTTACCGGTGCCGGTTCCCGCAGTAATGAAACTATGGGAGTCCCGTCAAGTTCCTATTTATAGTAACAATATTAACAAAGAATTAGTTACTCCCACTGGAGCAGCGATCGCTGTCACATTAGTTAAAAGTTTTGGTCAACCCCCGAATATGATATTAGAAAAAGTGGGGTTAGGTGCGGGATCACAAGATTTATCTATCCCTAATATTTTGCGTCTCTGGATAGGGGAAACAATGACAGAAAAAAAAACAGTAATGTCGACATAGTTTCTGTGTTAGAAACCCAAATAGATGATCTGAGTCCACAAGTTTTTGGTTATTTATTTGAGGTTTTATTAAATGTTGGGGCGTTAGATGTGTTTACCCAGTCAGTGATGATGAAAAAGTCACGACCTGGTATTTTATTAACGGTTATTTGTCCTGTTGATAAAATCAATGTGTGTGAAGAGATTATTTTTAGAGAAACAACTACATTAGGTATTCGTCAATCCCTTCAAAAACGTTCAATTTTAGACCGAGAAATTAAAACAGTTAACACACAGTATGGAGAAGTTAGGGTTAAGATAGCAAGTCAAGGAAAGGGGGAGAATAAAACCATTATTAATGTCCATCCTGAATATGAAGATTGTGCAGCTATTGCTAGAGCGTTTAATCAACCTTTAACCACCATTCAAAAAATAGTGTTAGATGCTTTTTTCAATCAATCACACATCAACTACACTGTTTTGTAGGGACTATCTTCAGACATCTTTTTTTCTGCTGATAAAGGACAAGGTACAGACTTGATCCCTGACCAATCGGTAAAAGTTTCTTCATCTTTATAATGTCGGGGTGTTTCTAACATCAAATACCAGACTTTTTTAACTTCGATTAAATTGAATCTATCTTTGTAGTGAGTGAGTAAGATATCTTGAACCACGGGATAGTAATCAGAGTTGAGACTGGGAAAAATATGATGTTCTGTATGGTAAGAAAAATTCAAATGTAGGAGATCAAAAATTTTAGGAACTCGCAATGAAATACTATTAACCAGGGGATCATTTACGGGAGTCATGGGACATAACAGATGATTAGTGTAAATGTAAAACATGACCCCAGTATAGCCAATCCAAATGGGAAGAAAATAGCCAAGTAATAATTTAATGGGATGAAAATCTAAGTAACTTAAAACACTTAAATGCAGGGCAATGATAACGACTAACTCTAAGGCGATCGCTTTACGTTCTTTGTTACTTACCTGAAAAGATGCAGGGGGATATTTAGTTAAACCGTTATTAAAAAATAACACCGATGTAAGATTACGAAAAGTATGCACACCCCAAGCATGAGCATTGCCAATAACTAACCAAATGGGATGAACTTCAGATGAAGGAACAAAGAGATTTTGAATCCATTTTCCCCAATTTTTAGGCTGCTCAAATAAATAGTTCCGATCAGGATCAGCTAAAGAATTGGTTTTATTATGATGCTCACGGTTATGAACCGCGTGCCATAATGTGGGAGGCATCCATAATATTGCCAAGCTCAATAAACTAATTATTTTTCTCAATAATGGGTTTTTAATTGTCTTATTATGTAATAAATCATGGGTGCTAAATAGTAAGACAATAACACTGTTTCCCATAATCAAACTCAAGGGTAAATAAAGCCAAAGAAAGTACCATCGCCATTGATCTAAATTATCAGCTATTCCCCAACCTAAAATTAAAATAGCTAAATTAATTAATAAAATCCATAATCTATCCCTATTTGTATTGAACGCTTCAGGAGGCAGTAAAGATCGTATTTTTTTTGCGTACTCTGCTTGAGAAATCAAATATTTTTCCTGACAATCAATCCTTGGGGACATATTTTTTTAGGTTAAGGTTAATGTTCTCCATCATTGTAAACCACATTCCCAGCTTCAATTATTAATTATCAATTAAAGTTCAGTAGTAATAGGTTCCATTTATTAAGAATGTAACTTCAATAGTCTGTGAAGCGAAGTATAACATGAGAAAAAGAAACTTTTTGTTAAATTAAAATAAACTATAATCAAGACAAATGGTTGGTTTTAAAGTAGATGAATACTAATATTAATCAAAGTGATTTTTTATATGAATATCAAGTAGGAGGAAGTCTCAGAATTAATTCACCAAGTTATGTGGTACGTCACGGGGACAACCAACTCTATCAAGCTTTGTTAAAGGGAGAATTTTCCTATGTTCTCAACACCCGTCAAATGGGAAAATCGAGTCTTCGGGTTCGTATCAAAAACCGCCTACAAAAAGAAGGATATCGTTGCGCTTCTTTAGATTTAACCAGTATTGGCAGTGAGACCACAACCCCTATACAATGGTACAAAGGAGTCATCTGGGAATTATGGCGTGGGTTTAACCTCATTGGTAAGGTGAATTTAAAAGCTTGGTGGAGTGAACAAGCAGATTTTTCACCCATACAACGTCTAGATCATTTTATACAAGATATTCTCCTCAAGTCAATTCCGTCTCAACCCATTGTCATTTTTATCGATGAGATTGATAGTGTTTTGGGATTACCCTTTGTAGTGGATGATTTTTGGGCATTAATTCGCTTTTGGTACAATCAACGGGCAGAAAATAGAGAATATAACCGTCTAACCTTTGCTTTCTTTGGTGTTGCTACTCCCTCCGAGTTAATTCAAGCTAAAGCTCGAACCCCTTTTAATATTGGTACAGCCATTCAATTAAGAGGGTTTCAACGCCATGAAATTAAGCCTCTGATGAGGGGTTTAAAGGGGTCATTAACATATCCCCAGGAAATTTTAGAAGAAATTTTGTATTGGACGGGAGGACAGCCCTTTTTAACGCAAAAACTCTGTGAAATGGTTATTCGAGAAACACCTCCTTCCTTAACCCCGCAAACTGTACCGCAATGGATAGAAAGATTAGTGCGATCGCAGATCATTGCTCACTGGGAAACCCAAGATGAACCAGAACATCTACGAACGATTCGAGATCGTCTGTTAAGGAACGAAACTAATACAGGACGGATTTTAGGAGGTTATCTGAAAATTTTACAACAGGGACAAATTCTGTCAGATAATAGCTTAGAACAACGGGAATTATTACTATCAGGGGTGGTAGAGAAACGAGGATCTTGTTTACGAGTGCGCAATCCCATTTACGAAATGGTGTTTAATAGAGATTGGGTCAATGAGCAATTAGATCGCCTTCGTCCCTATAGTTCCTTATTGCAAGCATGGGTTAAGTCTCAGTATCAAGATGAATCAAGACTATTACGGGGAAAAGCTTTATTAGAAGCCAAAAAGTGGGCTAAAAATCATCGTTTGAGTGACCTTGACTATCAATTTTTAGCCGCCTCTGAAACCTGCGATCGCAGAGAAAGTCAACAAAAATTAGAAGCAGAACGATTAAAAGAAACAGAAAAGAGATTGAAAGCACAAAAAAGATTAATTGCAGTGATTAGTGTTGCTTTATTGGTTTCCTGTGGTTTAGTATGGGTGGCCGTTAACCAATATCGTCAAGCAACCCTCAATGAGATTCAAGCGATCGCCCGTTCTTCCCAAGGATATTTAATCTCTCAAGAGGGGTTAAACGCATTGATGACAGCGATTAAAGCTAAACGGAAGCTACAACGTTTAAGGATCAACGATCAAGAAACGGAACAAGAGGTAAAAATAGCGTTAGGAAAAGCGGTTTATGGTGCGCTAGAATTCAATCGTTTTACGGGACATCAAGATGGGGTTTGGGGAGTCGATATCACTAAGGATGGGGAAACATTAGTCACAGCGAGTTGGGACCATAGCTTAAAATTGTGGCAACGGAACGGAAAGTTATTAAAAACCCTCTCAGGTCATCAAAATCGTGTCTATAAAGTTAAATTTAGCCACAATAATCAACTGATTGCTTCTGCAAGCATCGATCGCACGATCAAACTGTGGACAGTTGACGGTCAACTCTTGCACACCCTTGTGACCGATGAACCGGTTTATGATGTTACTTTCAGTCCCGATGATCAAACTTTAATCGCTGCGACTGGAAACTATCTGCAAGTTTGGACAGTAGAAGGAAAATTCGTTAAGAAACTAGAAGGACATACCGCAGAAGTTTATGACGTGGAATTTAGTCACAATGGTCAATTTTTCCTCTCCAGTGGCAAAGATCAAGTGATCAAACTCTGGAGCAAAGACGGCCAATTGCTCAACAACTTTAAAGATCATAATAATACGGTGTGGGAAGTGGAATGGAGTGAGGATGATAGCTATTTTCTCTCTGCTAGTGAAGATGGAACCATTAAAAAATGGAAACCTGACGGGACTCTGGTTCAAACTATTCTCGCTCACCCTAGCGCAGTGATGGATGTGGAATTTGTGCCTCAAAGAAAGGTCTTTTTTTCTGCGGGGGAAGACCAAAACATTAAATTGTGGTCTGTTGAGGGAGAATTAATCGATGCTTTTAAGGGACATGAGGATGGCATATTAGATTTAGCGATTGACCCAAACAAAGAATTTTGGGTGTCTGCTAGTTGGGATAAAACGGTTAAACTCTGGAAGGCCAATAAACCCCTTTGGATTAATTTTTTAGAACATAAAGCGGAAATTCGGGGGATTGCCTTTAGTCGGGATCAAACCCATGTTGTTACAGCTAGTCGAGACCATACACTAAAACTATGGAACCCGGAAAAAGATGCCATTATTCCCCTAGAGGATCATACCGATGGGGTATCAGCAGTGGTTTATAGTCCTGATGGGCAGTTTTTTGCCTCTGGAAGTCGTGATGAAACAGTTAGATTATGGAGTAATCAGGGGGAGAATTTTCGCACGTTACAGGGACATACGGATTGGATCTTAACCGTTGCTATTAGTCCTGATAGTCAATTCATTGCATCGGGAGGTTTAGATAAAACCATTAAGTTATGGCATAAGGACGGCACTTTAATTAAAACTATCAAAGGTCATTCTAGAGGCGTTTTAGATATCGCTTTTAGTCCTGATGGTCAATATCTTGTCTCTGGAAGTAGCGATCAAACCATTAAAATTTGGCGACTGGATGGTAGTTTAGTCAGAACCCTAAAAGGACATGAAGCACCAGTGCGTAGTGTTGCTATCAGTCCAGATGGCAGTAAAATTGTCTCAGGAAGCCGAGATACCACTGTAAAACTGTGGAGTTGGGACGGAACGTTACTGCATACCCTCACCGAACATAAAGAGAGGGTTTGGGCTGTGGCTTTTAGTCCCAATGGTGAGATGATAGCATCCGGAAGTGATGACGGGACGGTGAGATTTTGGGATCTCAATGGCCAATTAATCAAAACATTGTACGGTTATAGTAGTATGATTCGCTCTCTTGCTTTTAGTCCTGATGGTCAGCAACTGGCGGTGGGAAGTCGGCAAAATATGCTGATTTTATGGGATTTAAAAGAAGTTTTAGCCCTTGATGAATTACGTTATGGATGTAATTGGATTAAAGATTATTTAAAATTTAATGCCGATCTTTCCGAAAGCGATCGCCGTATCTGTGATGGGATTAACCCATAACATCTGAGCATCTCGCGTGGAAATCTTAACTCATATAACCTGTTATAACAGGTTATATGACAGGGAAAAATAAAATGTCCCTTCTCTTAATACGTAGTGCCATAGCTATTGCGCTTTAGCTTACCCGACGGGAAGCCCCACGCTGTATTTTCCCCAAAAACACCCACGCACGAGAGCGTGGGATGAAAGTCGGGGCAGCACCCATGAGATAATTCTAGCGCATTTATAAACTTGTGCTAGAATAGTTATATGCTAACGATGAACATGACTTATCGAATTTATCCAAGTGCTGACCAAGAAGCAATAATGCTTGATTGGTTGGAGACTTGCAGACGACTTTATAATCGTTGTTTGCGAGACTTAAAAACTTGGTTAAATGGTCAAAAATGCCCTATTGATAGGTGTTCATTAAAGCAAGAATATATTGTGCCAGCCGATCTACCGTTTCCAAGTTACCTTGAACAAAAGCGTCAATTAACTCAATGGAAAAAAGAAAATCCTTGGTTTAAAGCAGTTCATTCTCAAGTAACTCAAGATGTAGTTAAAAGGATGCACAACACTTGGGAAGCATTTAAAAAACGTGGTTTTGGCTTTCCAAGGTTTAAAAAATATGGACAGTTTCGTTCATTTTTGTTTCCGCAATTTAAAGACAATCCATTAACAGGCTATCAGATAAAGTTACCGAAAATAGGCTCAGTTTTAATTGAACTTCATAGACCTATTCCAAAAGGATTTGTAATCAAACAAGTTAGGGTATTATCAAGAGCTAGAGGGACAAAGTGGTACGTTGTAATAACTGTTCAATCTAATGTCGAAGTACCCAATCCTCTACCGAAAGGGAGAGGACTTGGTATAGACATTGGGCTTGAGAATTTTCTCACTACCAGCGACAATTTCACAGTTAAACCGTCTAAGTTTTTCAGAGACTTACAAAGCGAGTTGAAATCACTGCAACGTAAAGTATCTCGAAAAAAGCGAGTGCGTAATTCGGCTTCGCAAGCCGAATGTAAGACGCACTCAAGACAGAAAAGGTCTAAAAACTGGGAAAAAGCACAAATTAAAGTCGCTAAACTTCATCATAAAATAGCCAATTCTCGTAAGAACTTTCACTTTCAAGTTGCCCATCAATTGTGTGACCAAGGTGACATGATCTTTGTTGAAGACATTGACTTTCGAGTATCAGCCAAAGGATTTCTTGGTAAGTCAATGCTTGATGGTGGTTTTGGGCAATTCAGAACAATATTAAAGTGGGTTTGTTGGAAACGAGACAAGTTTTTTGCTCAAGTTGACCACAAATACAGTAGTCAAATTTGTCCTAATTGTGGGACTCACACAGGTAGAAAACCGTTATCCCAACGCCAACATATTTGTCCTGAATGTAATTATCAAACCACAAGAGATCATGCAGCGGCCGAAGTTCTTTTGCAACGAGGATTGGAGGCAACTCAATTCGTACGCATGGACGTTGCGGAAAGGAAACTGCCTAGTAATGGCGATCTGTCGGGGTCGGTCTGCGACTGGCTAGATAAGTGCCGATCTAGGAATACTCAAGAGCGATCTTGAGAAGCCTACACTGTACGCAAAGCGTACAGTGTAGGAGTACGTCACTAACAGTCACGAAAATAAAGCCCATTGCCATTTTGACTATTGCGCTTTAGTAACAGTTCTCAAAATTCAGGGATAGTCTTTTTTATCCGCATCTGCTCCTATAAACCCCTTTAAGCTTGCAGTGCTCAAAACCTTTCCCTGAAAGGTTTTGAGGATATTTAGTCGGTTGCGCATAAAAGGGGTATGAAAACAGGATTTGCTATTACTCTAGTGCTAGGGTTTTATTTGAAAATTGAGCGATCGCCTTTCCAACTGTTGCGCTTTAGTAACAGTCCCAAACATGAAGCGGATCTCTTCGCGATCGCACCTTAACGAAGTCAGAAGTCAGAAGTCAGAAGTAGTTTTTGAGACAGAGATTGCGGTGCGACCCCGGCGATTCGCAATCGCCTTCTTGTAGCGCACCAAGAGATATGCTCCGTCTCAAAAACTGTGGGTTCCTTAAAAGGCGGGGTTTTAGACCCAACTATTTTCGATAACATCTCACCGAAAAAAAGGGTCGGTCATTCTAAATTCTTATTGACCATCTCGCATTTACATCTCAACTCATATAACCTGTTATAACAGGTTATGTAACAGGGAAAAGAAAAATGTCCCTTCCCTTAATGCGTATTGCTCTAGGAGTCAGCAGTTCCTCACTTCTAAAACTCAAAAACTTTGTATCTTACAAGTAGGGGAAATGGTATATCATTTTTTATCAATTGTTTCAGAATAAATCCTATGGGTCATTCCAAAAACTTAATGAAGTCTTTTCGTTTTCTAAAAAAACTAAATCCTGTTGCTTTATTTCATCCTGCCACTCATGATCTCTATCATTTATTATTATCCCTCCGTTGGCGGTATTTTTTAATAGTAATTAGTCTTTTTTATTTTGGCATTAACTCTTTGTTTGCCTTAGCTTATATGACTGCTAAAGATGGTATTGCCAATGCAGAACAGGGATCATTTAAAGATGCTTTCTTTTTTAGTATTCAAACTTTATCAACGGTGGGTTATGGTTCAATGTATCCTCAAAGTTTGTACGCTCAAATTTTAGTGACAGTTGAAATCTGGATTGGGTTATTATTATTAACTATTTTAACAGGATTAATGTTTGCCCGTTTTTCTCGTCCAACTGCCAAAGTGCTATTCAGTAATGTAGCTGTAATTTGTCCTTATAACGGGATTCAAACCTTAATGGTTCGCACAGCTAACCAAAGAGATAATCGCATTTTAGAAGCGCAAATCAGACTCTGTTTTATTCTCAATGAAGTGAGTGAAGAAGGATATAAATTAAGACGTTTTTATGACTTAGAATTATTGCGATCGCAAACCCCTGTCTTTGACTTAAGCTGGTTAATCATGCATCCTATTAATCAAAATAGTCCACTGTATGGAGAAACTAGAGAATCTTTAGCCGAAAAAGAAGGAGAAATCGGGGTAATATTAACAGGTCTTGATGAAACGGTTTCCCAAACGATTCATGCTCGTCATGTTTATACCCTTGTAAATATTTTACCCAATCAGCGATTTGTAGATATTTTTGCCCGTAATGCTCAAGGAAAAACTTACATTGATTTAACTCATTTTCATGATGTTGTTCCTATTAATTCAGAAATTCAAAAATAAGTTATTGTAGGGTGGGCAATACCCACCTTACAAGCTTTCCTACCGATAGATTATTTGTGTTCATCATAAATTTTATTTATTGATTAAGACCAGAGCAGTAACGGGTTCATTCATAAGTTAAACTCCTAGTTAGTTAAACATAAATAAAGCGAACTGTCTTAAGAAATCTATATGACTGCATCACCCCTGCTCCTCTGCTTCCTCTGCTTAACCAACACAAGTAACGTTTGTTTTTGTCCAGGTACTCATTCTGTGATGAAATTAACCTATAAGGGGTGAAAGGTTGAAAAATTGGGGAAACTATTAACCGTCAATTTCAAACCTTGAGCCGATTATTTCCTTCTAAGATAACCTTTTCTACCTCTTGAGCAGTTAAGGGTTGAGCAAAGTAATATCCTTGTCCATAAGGACATCCTAATTCTTGTAGTTGCTCCCATTGTTCCCTGGTTTCTATCCCTTCTGCAATCACTTCCATACCAAAATCATTAGCGAGATGAATAATGGTTTCCGTTAGTCTCAATTTATCTGTACTTTGAGCCATATCTTTAATAAAACTACGATCAATTTTTAGAGTATCAAAAGGAAAGCGATGTAGATAACTTAAAGAAGAGTAACCTGTGCCAAAATCATCCATCGACAAATTAATTCCCAAGGCTTTTAATTGAGTTAAAATTGCACAAATTTCCTCGGTATTTTTAATAATAGAACTTTCTGTTATTTCTAATTTCAAGCAATTCTTATCTAGTCCCAAATTGTGCAGAGTATTCATTATTTTTTCCACTAGATTATTTTGTGAAAATTGTTTAACAGAAAGGTTAATACTGATAATAAGGTTGTGAGAATTATCAGAGAGTTTTTGCCATTGACACATCTGTTCACATCCCTGATTTAAGATCCAGTTACTCAAGGGAATAATTAACCCTGTTTCTTCAGCAACTGGGATAAACTTTGCAGGAGAAATCCAGCCTTTTTCTGGATGTTGCCATCTGATTAAAGCTTCAAATCCAACTATTCTTTGAGTATTTAATTCGACAATTGGTTGATATCTCAATTCAAATTGTTGACGCTCAAGGGCCCGTCTTAAATCGTTATCTAATTCCAGGCGATTAACAGCGTCTAAGTACATTTCTTGACGAAAAATAGTATAACTTGCCTTGTCCTTGATTTTAGCTTGGTTTAAAGCTGCATCTGCATCCCGTAAAATATCTCCAACTTTTTGATATTCACCATCGCTGATAGTAATACCAATACTTGCACTACTATAAACTTCATAACCATTTAATCGAAAAGGACGAGCAAAACTTTGTTTAATCAAATCCACTATTTCTAAAGTATGCTCTAAATTTCCAAAATGATTTAAAATAATTCCAAATTCATCCCCACCTAACCGTGCTAAAATATCTTGAGAATGAAGATATCGTTTTAATTTTTTTCCAATTTGCCTTAAGAGATTATCTCCCATTAAATGACCATAACTATTATTAATTAATTTAAAATGATCTAAGTCTAAGAGCAGAACAGTAAAACAAAAAGTCTTATCTTCATGAGCTCTTTTTAAGGAATTTTCTAATTCTTCAATAAATAATCTTCTGTTAGGTAAACCGGTTAATTTATCGTGACGAAGATCATAGTATAATTTCGCTTCATTATCCTTGAGTAATTTATCCATTCTTTTTTCTTTACTAATATCTTTCGCTGTGCAAATAATAGCCATAATTTCTTGATCTTCATAGCAAATTAATTGGCTAGACAAAAGCACTTCAACTTCTTGGCTCTTTTTACTAAAATAAGCCGTCTCTATAGTTGTTTTTAGACTATTCTGAAGAGTAGATAGATCATTAGTATTTTTGTCTAAAATCTTTACAATAGACTGATTGATTAACTCATTTTCTGAATAATCTAATAAATTTAGGGTTGTTTGATTAACCATTAAGATGGTATAGTTTTTATCCAGCAGAATAACACTATCATTAATGGTGTTGATAATCGTTTTTATCCAGACACAAGCCAGGGGAGTTAAATCAGCAAACCGTTGATTAAGTTGCATTAAAGAGAGGGAAAAATCGTTTTTATCTTGAGGAAGCTTAGTCATAATGGTTGTCTGTTAATATAGCACTACAAAAAACAGTTAGGATGGATAGACGTTGGTAAAAGGGAACAAAAAATAGGGAGCAGAAAAATGTCTGAGCCTTCCTAATCTTAATGCGTAGTGCTATACAACAGCAAAGTTAATTAGAAGATGTCATTTGACAGTTGCATTACTCTCTTGAAAAAAATGGGAATTAGAGAGGAAAAGAACTGTTTTTCAACCTTCTAACTTAGTTTATGAATTAACAAATAACTTGTCTGTGAGAAAATAGAATAAAATGTGATCTATTCTCACACCATCAAAAATGTTATCTGACGAAGAAGCCTTTACCTTAGTAGAAACTATCCTTAAACCTAACTGTCTAAACGATGTTCAAGCGTTGGTATTTCGTCAATGTTGGTTAGGGAAAACCTATCAAATGATTGCCGAACAAAACGGCTATGATCCTGACTATATAAGGGTTGTTGGCTCCCGACTCTGGCAACTACTCTCAGATACTCTAGGCATAAAGATCACAAAAAGTAACATTCATACCGCCTTAAGACAATCTCTATACAAAACACCGTCTTTATCAGTGAAGACTTTCGCACAAGTCCCTTTTCCGGATGGAACAGTCCCACTTAATTCCCCATTGTATATAGAGCGTCCTCCTATTGAACATCGTACTTATGCTGAAATTCTCAAACCAGCAGCCTTATTACGAATTAAAGCCCCAACTAAAATGGGAAAAACCTCTTTAATGTTAAGAATTTTGGCCTATGCAGAGGAAAAAAACTATCATACGGTGCGTTTAAACTTACAACAAGCAGATAATACCTTATTTACCCATTTGGATCGGTTTCTGCGTTGGATTTGTGCTAACATTGCTCATCAGTTAGACAAAGATCCCAGACTGGATAACTATTGGGATGAAGAGTTAGGGAGTAAAGTTAGCTGTACTGCTTATTTACAAGGATATATTCTAGAATCCCTTGATAATCCCTTAGTTTTGGCTATAGATGAAGTGAATCATCTCTTTGAATATGGACAGATTGCTCAGGAATTTTTGCCCCTTTTGCGTTTTTGGCATGAGGAAGGGAATAATATTGATATTTGGCAGAATTTACGCTTAATTATTGTTCATTCTACAGAAATTTATATCCCCCTAAAATTGCAGCAATCTCCTTTTAATGTTGGTATTCCGATTCAATTACCTGAATTTACTTTAGAGCAAGTTCAAGCTTTAGCAGCTTTGCATTCTCTCTCAAACATTATTGATAACCAAGGAAATGAATCCTTAAACAATTTGATGAAGATGGTAGGGGGACATCCCTATTTAATTCGTCTAGCTTTTTATCATTTATATCAAGATGAGATAACCATAAAACAACTATTAGAAGAAGCACCGACCCCCACAGGTATTTATCATCATCATCTACAAAATCATCTAATTACTTTACAAAATAATCCCGATCTCGCTTCTGCTTTTGCTAAAGTGATAAAAGCGAAAAACCCCATTCAATTAGAAACAATTATCGCTTATAAATTAGCCAGTATGGGATTAGTGAAATTGCAGGGGAAGGATGTATTTCCTAGTTGTCAACTTTATTGTTTGTACTTTTCTAGTTTCTTACTAAACTAAGTTATTATGTCATTAATTAAAACTTATTTAAAATGGATAATTCTAGGAATCACCTTCTTTTTCATTATTTCAACTTTTAGAAATAATTGGCAATCTGTCACAAAAATAACCATTAACGATCAAGGATGGTTATGGTTATTTTTAGCCTTAATTATCACTTTGTTAGCACATATTTGGTCAGCTATTGTTTGGATAAATATCCTTAAATTATTTAAACAGTATTGTTCTTATAAATGGGGATTAAAAATATATTTAGTGACCAATATTTATAAGTATTTACCTGGAAATATTGGACATTTTTATGGTCGTATTTCTGCTGTTTCTAAACAAGGAGTATCTTTATCTGTTGCTAGTTTTACTGTGTTATTAGAACCTTTATTAATGGCTGCTGCTGCTTTATTAATGGCTTTATTAAGTCATAGTGTTGGTTTAATTGAAACGACAAAAAATATTAATATATTATTCTTACAATTTTTTTTATTAGCTACTGTTTTACTGGGAATTCATCCTATTTTTATTAATGGAGTTATTCGCTTTCTAAAAAAAATAAAATCTCCCAATAATAAAGAAGACGAAACAATTTACTTAGAGAAATATCCTGGTATTATTTTAATGGGTGAAATGGTATTTTTATTATTAAGAGGATTCGGTTTTATTTTAGTTATGATGGCCTTTGTTTCTCTCAACTTTTACCAAATACCAATAATAATTAGTGGTTTTAGTTTTGCTTGGTTACTGGGTTTAATTATTCCTGGCGCACCCGGCGGCTTTGGGGTTTTTGAAACGTCAATTATTGCATTATTAAAAATATCAGATTTTCCCATTGAAGTGATTTTAACAACGACTGCTATCTTTAGAATTATTAGTATTTTAGCTGAATTAATGGGAGCAGGATTAGGGTATTTATTTGATCGTTAGGTAGAATTTAGAATTTAGAATGGAGAATTTATTCTAAATTTAGTTTTCTAACCTTTTAATAGAAACATTTTTACAAAGGTAGGGTGGTGAACTTAGAGACAATGTGGACTGCTAATAATTAGAAAATGTCTTCCACCCTACAAAAATGTTTTTGAATGTTCCTTTAAGAAATAGTCTCTAAGAAGTGCTTATTCCTTACTAATATAGCGACTCATAAAGTCTTTCATGGTTTTGGCAAAAGGACTATTGGGTGTAGGCATTTCATCAGAATATTCATTAGGTGGAGCGATGGGTTTTGGTTCTTTCTTTTCAGTTTCTTCAGTAAGTGGTGGGGTTGTTTCTGTTGAACTTGTATCTTCAGAGGTGGTTTCTTGAGGAGTTGTTTCTGTCGGTTCTGGGGTAGGAGTGGTTTCTGTCGGTTCTGGGGTGATGGGAGTTGTTTCTGTTGCTTCTGGGGTAGGAGGAGTTTCTGTTGCTTCTGGGGTAGGAGAGGTTTCTGTCGGTTCTGGGGTAGGAGGAGTTTCTGTAACGTCAGGGGAAACAGGGGTTGAGTTTGGGGAAGTTATGGGGGTGCTTGATAGAGATGTCTTCTCCTCCTCTGAAGAAGGGGGTGTTACTATTTCTGGTTCAGGGGGTTGTAGAATTTTTAAAAATTGTTGTAATTTTTCTTCATCAGAAACAGAACTTTCACGAACTGCCCCCACTTTTTGAGCGATTTCGGTCTCTCCAATATAGGCTAACCAGTTCTCAAAGTCACCCCGTTTTAAATGATAGATTATGTCTTGAGGAGACTGATGGCAGACTCCGATTAAATCTTTGGCACTATGAGCGAGTTGACCACTGCTAAATCTAAATGGTTCTGGCATTGTCTCTTTAGGAATGAATAACAATATTATCGAGAAAAACTGCTCTCTTCTCAGGATACTATCAAAAAGCCTCAACCATACCTCAAGCTTTTCAGGGAAAATTCAGCTTAAGATCATTCCTATCTTAGTTTGACCTGAGATGATAGATAGGTTGATCGTTCTTGAGTGAATCATGTTACTCATCAAAGCCTTTCCAAATGTTAGTAAAATACTGAATCCCACTTCTGTGCGAGTCAGACTCACTTTAGGTATCGCTGCTGTATCTATTTTAGGGTTAACTGGGGTAGTCACCAGCATCAGTTGGACAATGCAAAAGATTCTAGTTGTCACCCATAAAAATAATACACACTATATTGCTGGCCGTTTTCCTCATGATGTAGAAATCTATAGCGATATGGTTTCTCTAGAAGAAGGAACCCAAAAAGCCATTGATAATCTGTCGACTCCACAAACCCTATTATGGGTAAAAACCCCTCAAGGCGACATTTTAGCCCAATCACAAGCCTTAAAAATGGGCATGAGGGGAACCAGTTTAGTCTCTTTAAGAGATGTTCCTCCCCAACCAGAGTTGACACTGGTTAATAATCGTTATTGGTTGTTATGTGCTACTGATTTAGTGGTTAGAGGAGTTAATCTAGGAACCGTTTATATTGCTCAAGATATCACTGGGGACCAAACCATGTTTCTCAGCTTGATGGGAACCCTCATCTTAATCAGTGTCATCGCAACGGTTTGTATGACAGTGGTGATTGCTTGGTATATTAAAACCTCCCTCGATCCTTTAAAGCGCATGAGTGAGATGACAAAGGATATTTCTGCCGAAAAATTAGGAGAGGTTCAAATTCAGCTAGAAAATGCCCCCAGTGAAGTTAAAGAGTTAGCCCAAACCCTCCAAACCACCTTGACTCGTCTTTCCGATAGTTGGGAAGATCAACGTCAACTCGTCAGTAATGTTTCCCATGAGTTACGCACTCCCTTAACAGTGGTTTCAGGTTATTTACAAAGTACCTTGCGTCGGGGCAATAATTTAACCGCTATTCAACGTGAAGCCCTAGAAACCGCTTCATCAGAAGCCGATCGCACCACCCAATTATTACAAGATTTATTAGATTTAGCCAGGGCCGAAAGTGGACGGATGTATTTTCATCTGGAAACCGTTGTCCTTAATGAGTTATTATCTGAAATCAAGGGTATGGTCACTCAATATCCCGTTGCCATTGAACTTGCTCTCCCTGCTGATTCAGTAACGATCAAAGGGGATAAAAATCGCCTGAAACAAGTCTTGTTGAATTTAATTGACAATGGAGTGAAATACGCTAAGTCTGATGAGCCAATTGTCATTAAACTTGAGCAAGACAAACCGTTTGCAAAAGTTCAAGTGTGCGATCGGGGTGTAGGTATTCCTTTGAAGGATCAAACTCGTATTTTTGAGCGATTTTATCGAGTGGATGAGGCCAGAAGTCGTAACATTGGGGGAACCGGACTGGGTTTGTCTATCGTCAAAACCTTAGTAGAAGGCATGGGAGGAACCATTCAGGTGATTTCTCAACTCAATCAGGGAACGACTTTTACTATTTTGTTACCCTTATCATAAACCTATCTTGTTATCGAGGATGAAGACAAAAAGTAAAGAAACCAATCAATATTTGTTATTATCGGGAGATTCTCAACGTCAAAAATTAGAGGTTAATTTTTGGTTAGTGTCTCTGATGGCTTTAATGCTATCAATTTTGCTGTATACCTTAACGTTATTATTTCTTAGACCTACCTTTATCGGGGTTCTTTTATACGAAAGAGGATTGACCCAATATGTAGTGATTTATTTAGCGTCTTTCGTGGTTTCTTTGACGGTTATTAAACTGATTAAATTACAACAAGAAAGTCTCGCGCTCCGTCGTTCTTGGGTTCCGCAAACGGTTACTTTTGATAATCCGCACTCGCGGGATTTATTGACCTTACAAAATAATTTAACGAAACATAATCAACTCCTCCCCATTCGTTGTAGTCGTATTTTAGGAGCTTATGTTCAATCAGGAAGTCGTAAAATTGCCTCAGAATTAGCCTTAGATGATTCTACCTTTTATTTAAGTGCCTCTGAGTCTTCTTATACCTTTCCTCGCGTCTTAGTTTGGGCCATTCCTTTATTGGGATTTATTGGCACAGTTATTGGTATTAGTCAAGCGGTAAATGGGTTTTCTAGTTTCTTAGAACAAGCGGGAGAAATTGAACAAATTAAAGAGGGAATTGGCACCGTTACCAGTGGTTTAGCTGTCGCTTTTGATACCACTCTTTTAGCCTTATTATTAAGTGTATTAGTTATGATTCCTTTGGTGTTAGTAGAACGGATGGAATCTCGTTTATTATTAAGAATTGATATTTATGTCAACGATTTAGTATTACCCCGTCTTAAGGAGAGGGGAGAAGCATTAGATTATGCCGGGATTAATCAATCGATTCGTCAAGCATTTCAAGACTATTTACCTAACCCTGAATCTTTGATTGAACCGGCTCAGATTTATGCCAAACAAGCAGCCGAAAATTTTTCCCAAAGCTTTATCTCTGAAATAGAAAAACTCCAACAATTAAGCGGTCATTTAATAGATCAAATTGAAAAAATTAATGAGATGAGTCTAGAAGAAAAAAGTAAATTCCTAGAAACATTAGATCAACAATTGAATATTAATCGAGAACTTTCTCACTCGATGATCACAGAAATAAAACAGATTAAACCAATTTTAGAAAAATTAAGTAAACCCCGCATGATTACCTTTACCGACTCAGAAGAAACTCTTTAAAACTAATCATTGAAAAAAGAATGAGACTCACCCCAAAAGTCTGTCACATTTTTTAAAGAATTAGAGACACACAAAAAAGTTAAAATAAGAAGAATCACTAAGCCATCAGCGAGAAAAGCTAGCTCAGTCCAGCATTTAATATTTATTGCAATGGTCAAAACTCCCGTTTCACCTACCCGCAAAGTTTCTAAACTAGAAAAAATCAAAGAAAGTAGCAACTTTTTAAGAGAACCCCTAAAAACGCAACTCTTAGAAGATACGAGCCATTTTACTGAAGATGCTGTTCAAATTCTCAAGTTTCATGGTTCTTATCAACAAGATAACCGAGATAACCGAGTCAAAGGACAAGAAAAAGATTATCAATTCATGTTGCGCACCCGCAACCCAGGGGGTTTTATCCCCGCGCAACTCTATACGACCCTAGATCGCCTCAGCGATGAATATGGCAATCATACCCTGCGAGTCACCACAAGACAGGGGTTTCAGGTTCATGGCATTGTTAAGAAAAATTTAAGATCAGCGATCGCCGCTATTGTCAAGAGCATGGGATCAACCCTAGGGGCCTGTGGGGATCTCAACCGTAACGTCATGGCCCCCCCAGCACCCTACAAAGATAGACCAGACTATCAATATGCCTGGGAATATGCGGACAAAATAGCCGACTTATTGCGACCCCAAAGTAACGCCTATTATGAAATCTGGTTAGATGGAGAAAAAGCCATCACCGCAGAAGAAGCCCCCGAAGTCACTGCAGCGCGTCAAAGCAACAGCAACGGAACCCTATTTGAAGACACAGAAGAACCCATCTACGGGCAACATTATATGCCCCGTAAATTCAAGTGTAGCGTCACCGTACCAGGGGATAACTCCATCGATCTCTACACCCACGATGTCAGTTTAGTGGTGATTACCGACGACAGTGGCCAACTCGAAGGGTTCAATATCCTAACAGGAGGAGGAATGGGGCGTACCCATAACAAAGAAGAAACCTTCCCCAGATTGGCCGATCCCTTGGGATATGTGGATAAGGGGGATGTGTACGACTTAATCAAAGCCATTGTGGCCACTCAAAGGGACTACGGCGATCGCTCCCAACGTCGTCACGCCCGCATGAAATACCTCATTGAAGACTGGGGACTAGAAAAATTTAAGACTGAAGTGGAAGGGTATTTAGGCAAACCCCTAGACCCCTTTAAACCCCTTCCTAACTGGCAATACCAGGACTATCTAGGCTGGCATGAACAAGGAGATGGCAAGCTATTTTTAGGCATCTCCATCGAAAATGGTCGGGTTAAAGATGAAGGCAGTTTTAAGTTGAAAACAGCCCTAAAAAAAATAACCGACAAATACGCCTTACCCATGCGTCTGACGGCTAATCATAACCTGATTTTATACGAAATTGCTCCAGAGCATAAAGCAGCCATTGAGAGCATTTTGCTCCATTGTGGCATTGTCAGCGATCCGGAGAAAATTAACCTTCTCACCCGCTATTCTATGGCTTGTCCAGCACTCCCTACCTGTGGATTAGCCATCACCGAGTCAGAACGGGCCTTACCGGGGATTTTAGAGCGTATCCAAGGGGTTTTGACCCATGTAGGGTTAGGAGAGGAAAAAATCGTCATTAGAATGACAGGATGCCCCAACGGTTGCGCCCGCCCCTATATGGCAGAATTAGGGTTCGTGGGGAGTGGGCCAGAAATGTATCAAGTATGGTTAGGGGGTGATGCCAACCAAACCCAACTGGCACAACCCTACATTGACAAATTACCCGATAAGGACATCGAGAAGTTTTTAGAACCCTTATTTGTCTATTTTCAACAGGAGAAAATTGATAACGAGAGTTTTGGGCAGTTTTGTCATAGAGTCGGATTTGAGGCTTTGAGGGGTTTCTCTGAGACTTACAAGCCCAAAAAACGCCGTCGTGTCCGTAAAAATCAACATCGGGTTAGTATTACTGATCCCATGTTTGCCCGACTGAAACAAGCCTCCCAAACAGAAAATCGGCCCATGAATCATATTGTTCAAGAAGCCTTAGAAGCCTATTTTGGCAAGGAATAATGGATGGTATGGCTCTGTTGACAGTGTGGCATAAAAAGGATAACAGACTACACATTTAAAATGGTGGGTTAGGGTGCAGAGTCAAATTGGCCTCATACCTCCAAAACAACTCAGTAGGGTGGGTTAGAGGGCTATAATTTAGGTTATGACAAGAATATAATCATCTGTCGTAACCCACCATTTTAGTTAAAACAATCTACTGGACTGTTTCAGCTAAAATGAGGTAATAGGAATGTGAGCAAGATGCTCACTCGCTGCAAAAATAGCAAGCTCCAATGCTTACACTCCGTGAAATCTAATGCACCAAATTAGATGAAACAGTCGACTACTGGGATGACACAGCTAATTTCTTGCATTAGATTGACAGTGGTGCGAGCATCTTTCTCGCTATAACCATATACTAGGGAGCAAGATGCTCTGATTCCTAATACACTATTTTAGATGTGTCATGCAACTACGATCTACTAATAATTATTGCCACAAGGGTCTAATTTGTTATCCTGAAACCAATTATCCTGAAACAAGCGTTAATTTGAGGTAAAAAAATGATCAGCTTAGGTAAAATTTTGATTCTCCTAGGAATGGGAATTGTTGTGGTTAAGTTTATTGCCTCTTTGTTTGGCCAAGGTAATATTGCCTGGTTGAATAAATTGGTGACGGTGATTTTGTGTTTATTTATTGGTTTTGAAGTTTATCAAATCGTTCAATTATTAGTTACTAACCCCTAATCATTCAGGTAAAACAGATGGTATTGAAAGGAATTTACACCCTGGCCAATGATGTTGTTTACGACCAATTAATTGCCTTACTCAATAGCATTGAAGCTAACGTTGATCCTGACCTTCCTATTTGTATTATCCCCTATGATCAACGTTTAGATAAAGTAAAAGAAGCGATTCAGAATCGACCCAATTTAAGTTTATTCGATGATCAAACATCCATAGAAAGATGGGATAAGTTTGCCTATAAAGTGTGGGAGGCACATCCGAGAAATCAAGAAAGTAAAACCAGTCGTCCGAAATGGTATCAAGGTAATTTACATCGTAAATTTTTAGCTTTTGATGGTGAGTTTGAGCAATTTGTTTTCTATGAAGCTGACACTTTAGCTATGAAACCAGTGGCGGATATTTTTGAGAAGTTAAAAGACTATGATTTTGTTTTTAATGATTGGGAACATCGTAAACCAACCGCCACGACAGCGTTAAATATTGACCTCATAGAAGCGAGTGGATGTTATACAGAGGAACAGGTTAGACCGAAGATTCACGATGCTAGTTTTTTCGCTGCCAAAAAAGAATTGTTTCCCCCTGAAGAATTAGCAGACTTAGAAGATAAATTAATTAATAAAAGAGAAGTTGAATGGATTAATCAAATTGGCTGGTGGGATGATGTTTTCCTCTATAACTACCTAACTTTACGTTGTGAAAGACCCATTTACAACTTTACTCAAAGTCCTAATGGTAAAGAGAGAACAGGAAATTGTGCCGATGCTGATCCTTTTGTAAACATCGATAATGTGCTTTATAATGAACAGGGATTAAAACCTATTCATCGTATCCATTATATGAATTATTCTTCAGCAGATTTTGCTCGATTATGTCAAGGAGAGGATGCTAATATTAAGTATAAAGATGTCTTTTTACACTATCGTTTCCTCAAAAATCCTGAGCAAAAACCCAAACAATTAGTTCCCCCAAGTTCTCTAACCAAAGCCACTCGAAAACTTCAAGGAATCATGGGTAAAATTAAGCGCACAATCTCCTAAATATTATGGCTAAAGTTAGTGTTTGTATTCCCACTTATAACCGTTCTCACTACCTTACCTATGCAGTGAATACAGTTCTTAATCAAACCTATTCTGATTTTGAACTGATTATCTGTGACGATGGTTCTCCTGATAATACCCCTGACGTTGTGGCAGAATTTAAGGATAGTAGAATTCGTTATATTCGCCATGAGAAAAATATAGGAAGAAGTCGTAATATGCGTTCAGGATTTGAAGCAGCTAAGGGGGAGTATTTTATTAAGTTTGACGACGATGATGGGTTAACACCAGAGTTTCTAGAAAAAACCGTTAAAGTGTTAGATGAAAACAAAAAGATTGATTTTGTTTGTACCAATCATTGGATCATTGATAAAGATAGTAAACGCAGTGAATCAGCGACAAAAGAAAATACCATTCGTTGGGGAAAAGATCAGCTAACAGAAGGAATTATTAAAGACTTAGATTGGCAAACTTTTGACCGTCAAAGTTTACAAGTTGGGTCAACTTTATTCCGTTATTCTTGTTTAAAAGAAGTTGATTATATGAACCCAAAAGCAGACGGATGTGAAGACTTTGATCTGTTAGTTAGATTAGCCTTAATAGGCAAAGTAGCTTATTTTCTTCCTCAATATTTGATGGAATATCGCTTTCATGGGGGACAAACCAGTTTAGGACAAAATTTGCACTTTCTTAGGGCTAAAGTCTATTGTATTGACAGTTATCAGTTTTCTGATCAACAATTAGAAAAGAAACGAATTATCAAATTAGCACACACACAACAGGATTTAGGATTAAGATTAATTGAACAGGGAAACACAGAAGAAGGAAGAAAACTTTTGCAAGCATCTAAAGCGATTTTAGGTGCTTCTAAAAGAGTTAATTTAGGACTATTAATGTCTTATTTACCTGTCAATATTCGTCAAATCATATTACAATTGTTTCGTCAACTTAAACCCAAAGATTATACCGAACAAGTACGCTCACAAACCAATTAGGAGGCTTAAACAATGGGATTATTAATTGATGGAGTTTGGCACGATCAATGGTACGATACAAAGAGTACAGGAGGGCGTTTTGTTCGTCAAAAATCACAATTTCGTAACTGGATAACCCCCGAAGGAAACGATGGATTTAAAGCGGAATCTAACCGTTATCATCTTTATGTTTCCTATGCTTGTCCTTGGGCCCATAGAACCTTAATTTTTAGGGCAATTAAAGGACTTGAAGCGATGATATCTGTTTCTGTGGTTCATTGGTTTATGGGTGAGCTTGGTTGGACATTTGAAGCAGGAGAAGGGGTTATTTCTGATCCCATTCATCAAGCAAAATGTTTGTATGAAGTTTATCAAAAAGCTGATGCAACCTATACAGGAAGGGTAACCGTTCCCATTTTATGGGATAAGAAAACCAAAACCATTGTTAGTAATGAATCTTCTGAAATCATCAGAATGTTTAACAGTGCATTCGATGAGATTGGAGCGAAACCGGGAGACTATTATCCAGAAGGGTTGAGGGAAGAAATTGATACTATCAATGAGAGAATTTATAACACTGTTAATAATGGGGTTTATAAAGCAGGGTTTGCCACCACTCAAGAAGCTTATGAAGAAGGAGTTAATCCCTTATTTGAAACCCTGGATTGGATAGAAGCAAGACTATCAAACTCGCAATATTTAATGGGAGATAAATTAACAGAAGCAGACTGGAGACTGTTTACCACATTAGTAAGATTTGATGCTGTTTATGTGGGACATTTTAAATGTAATAAAAAGCGGATTGTTGACTATCCTAATCTCTGGAGATATGTAAGAGAATTATATAATTTTCCTCAAGTCGCAGCAACCGTCAATTTTAAACATATCAAAGAACATTATTATCAAAGTCATCAAACCATTAATCCCTCTAGGGTTGTTCCCATTGGACCTGATATTGATTTTAAACTGTCTTAATTTCTGGGGATAAAATGAATTGTACTATCTATTTTGCTGATCCTAAATTTTCCCCCATTACAATCAAACCCCATGAACCTTTAGCACACCATTTAACAGCAGAAAATTCCCCTGTCTTATTTGGTTGTCGCACTGGGTTGTGTGGTACCTGTTTAGTAG
The DNA here is from genome assembly GCA_051439445.1 of Crocosphaera sp. Taxonomy (GTDB): domain Bacteria; phylum Cyanobacteriota; class Cyanobacteriia; order Cyanobacteriales; family Microcystaceae; genus Crocosphaera. The sequence continues at coordinate 36,773 of JBFRWG010000083.1, read as the reverse complement.
AAATTATCGGAGAGATTCCTCCTCCCACAAAAGAAGAAGCAGAAGTCTTACAAATTCTGGCCCCAGATAATCCTCGCAGTCGTTTAGCTTGTCAAATCGATGTCACCCAAGACATTATGATTAAAATCGATGGAGTTTGAAAATTTTTGGTACATCGTCGCACAATCTGAACAATTAACATCTAAAACGGTTCTCAGTCGCCAAGTTTTGGGGGAATGGTTGGCCGTGTTTCGAGGAACAAATGGCCAACCAGTAGCTTTACAGGATCGCTGTACCCATCGAAACAGTCCCTTATCCTTTGGTAAAGTGCAACAGGGAGAGTTACACTGTCCTTATCACGGTTGGGTTTACGACGAGAGGGGACAAGTTGTGAAAATTCCTGCGGAAGGGGAAACCTTTAAACCAAGGGGTTGTCTTAAAGCCAAATCATATCAAACCTGTGAACAAGATGGTTTTGTTTATGTCTGTTTAGGTGAACCGATCTTATCTCCCTTTTCTATCCCTTATTATCAGCAACCGAGTTGGTATTCTGTTCGGGTTATTCATCGTTTTCAGAATACAGTCACCAATTGTGTTGAGAACTTTATTGATATTCCTCATACAATATCTGTTCATCCCGGCATTTTTCGACAAACTCATCAACAAAAAATAGAAATGACGGTAACTCGCTCGAAAGGAACAGTCGTCGCTAATTATCGTAATGAAACCAATAATTTAGGCTGGTGGTCTCATTTTTTAAATCCTTACAATGAGCAAATTTATCATAGCGATCGCTTCTTTATGCCTAATGTCACTTCTGTTGAATATAAGTTTTCTCCCCATCGTCATCTTTTTATTACCAGTCAATCCATCCCAGAAACAGAAACCTCTACGTTAGTATATACAGATGTTACTTTTAATTATGGCATTTGGTCTTATTTAGCCAGGCCTTTTGTTTGGTGGACAACGAAACGCATTATTCAACAGGATATTAACATCTTAAACAGACAACAAGCAGTGATTGAAAAATATGGCGAAACCTTTTCCCACAGTCCGGCAGATACCATTCATGTTTTTGTTGAATCCATCCGTCATGCGATTGCTATGGGTAAGGATGCTAGACAACTAACTGATAAAACGGTTGAGGTTACTTTTTGGGTTTAGTGTTAGATTATGATTGCTTTATTGTTATTTTGGCTCTTTTTTGGGATAACACTGTTACAAACTAAACAGCGAGAAAGTTTGGCTAAAAAATCTTCTCAAGATTGGTTGTTAGATAGTCTTGGTTTGTGTATGCAAGGGGTTATTATTCCCCTCCTCCAAATTGTCATCAGTTTACATCTTTATTCTTGGCTTTTTCCTCAAGCTAGACACTGTTTAAATTTAGATCCTTGCCTCAGTTTTTTGCTCAGTTTTATTGGGGTTGATTATCTTTATTATTGGCATCATCGCCTTTTACATCGACGGTTTTTCTTTCCCCTTCATGCCGTTCATCATACTGTTTCTCAGATGGATATGTTAGGGACTTCTCGTAATACTTTATGGTCTAGTTTTTTCTTACCTTATCTTTGGGTAAATAGTTTAATGTTGTATCTACTTAAGGATTTTCAGGGTTATAGTTTGGGGATTTTTTTAACTTGTTTACTCGATCTTTGGCGACATAGTTCCTTAAATTTACCCAAAGAATCCATACTGTATTCTGTTTTAAATCCTTGGCTCATCTTACCTCAAGATCATGCTTATCATCATAGTCGAAGTCAACTGGGAAATTTTGCTGCTAACCTAAAACTATGGGATCGTTTACATGGCACTTATAAAGAATCAACTACTACTATTCAACCCCTTGGTATTATCTTAAACATGAATTTAGGACAAAAATTATTGTATCCTTTTTCCTTAAAAAAAATCAAGCAATTATCATGACCTTATTAAGCAGAATACTGACTTTTTTCCCTAGTTTAATGTTATTTTTGATAACCAGTTGTTTCCTGGGTTTACTCCTGTATCCTGGATGGTTAAGTTTAGCCACCTTATTATTTTATTTATATGGGTTTCCTTTAATTATTTATCACATTCATCAATACTTTTATCCTTTCACAGAAGGAATTAGTTACTTAAAAGGAGAAAACTATAATCCTTGGTGGGGAACTCAACAAATCCAAATCATTTATAATACATTTCCCCTCTTAGAAAGAATATTACATTTAATCCCCGGAGTCTTTTCTATCTGGTTACGACTATGGGGAGCAAAAGTTGGAAAAAATGTCTATTGGGTTCCCACTGTATCAATTATTGATCGGGGATTATTAGAAATAGGTGATGGGGTAATTATGGGACATCAATCTACTATTTGCGCCCATAGTATTAAACCAAAAAAAAATAATATCATTGTTTTTGTCGAAAAAATTATAATTGGAAATTACGCATTTATTGGTGGAGATGTTAGAATTGGTTCGGGGGCAAAAATCGAAGACAATGCTTTTATTTCTTACGGAGAATGGATTTATCCTAAAGTTAAATTTCCAGCCAATCATGCAGATTCAGAATTATATAGTAATCAGTTACACAGTTAAAAGATTAGGCGAATTTTATGGACTTTACTCGTTTAAAATATATCAAAAATGTTACAGATTGGCATGGCCAATGGGGCTACAAGAATTATCCTAAAAATTCTTACTTCAAGTTAAACTTTCATACAAGTCAAGAGTCAGAAAATAAACACAGCGATCGCCTCTCTTGAATATCCGATTTACATGAAAGAAAAAGAGATAAAATATTTACAAACAGTGAATAATTTTTATCCTATTATTCTTGACCATAAAACCGTTAAATTAAACTTTAACCAGACACATTGACTTAATAGAAAGTGAGAGGATATAAAGTATAGTCGTTTCAAATAAGTTTTAGACAGAGGAATGTGAGCATCTTGCTCACTATGCTAATAAGAGGTGATTTTGTCTCATTTTTATTTGAATTAACTATATATATTGATTATAATCCAAAAAACAAGAGGTGTAATCCAACTTATCTAAACAAAAGTTGACAAATAATCAATATTTTTTAACCACTGAAACCCAATTTGAATACTCGTTTAAAAATAGGTCTAACTCCATGTCTAAACAGTTAATAAAATCTTTTTCGTATATTCTTTACCCTATTTATCTTCAATTTATTAACAACCTTAACTATCCTAATAAAGCTCAAAATAAAGTCAAGAAAAAAATCATTAAACAATTAAATAAAACCGCCTACGGCTCAAAACTAAACATCAAAAAATTAGAGGATTGGCAAAATATTCCTATCGTTAACTATGATGAACTAGAACCCTGGATTAAGCAACAACAGAAACAACCATCAGCCTCTATTTTAACCCCAGAAAAAATTAATTTTTGGGAATATACATCTGGTAGCACTGGAGCCAAAAAAGCCATTCCTTACACCCCTTCACTGTTAGGGAGTTTTAGCCATTTATTTTGTCTTTGGGCTTATGATTTAATCAGATATGGACCCTCCTTTTCTACTGGTAAAACCTACATTTGTATCTCTCCAGAAATTTCTCAACATAGCCAAGGAATTGACGATTCAGCTTATATTAGTCCCTATTTACGTTGGTTTCTTAATCGATTTTTGCTCCGAATTCAAGGCCGTTTTTCTACAGTAGAAGCCTTTCGCTGGTATTTAGCTTGTGAGTTATTAAAAACGCCAGATTTAGAAATTTTTTCCCTCTGGAGTCCTAGTTTTTTAACCACACAATTAGACTTTATTCAAACTAATCAAAAACAATTACATACTCATCTCAAACATTGTCTCGGTTTTACCCGATCGCAATTACTTTTAGAAACAAAAATTCCTTGGCAGCAATTATGGCCTGAATTAAAACTTATTTCCTGTTGGGATCGACAATATGCTGCTGACTCTGTCCAAACCCTTAAACAGTATTTCCCAGAGGTTTTTATACAAGGTAAAGGATTACTTGCAACAGAAGCTCCCATGACTCTCCCCTTACTATTAACCGATGGTTTTGTTCCTTTGCTTAATCAAGTGGTTTTTGAATTTTTAGGTCCCCAAAATCGCATACATAGCTTAACAGAATTAGAATTAGGTGTAACTTACGAACTCATTATTTCTCAGTTAGGAGGTTTATGTCGTTATCGCATCGGCGATCGCATTCAAGTTTCCCATTGGTATTCCCAGACTCCTTGTTTAACCTTTATGGGAAGAGGAGAGCAAGTGAGTGACTTAGTCGGAGAAAAATTAAGCCTTGAGTTTGTTAGACACTGTCTCCATCAATTAGGTTATCTTCAATGGGGGTTTTGTTGTTTGGTACCAGTAACCGGACAACCTCCCTATTATTGTCTCTTACTCGAACAAGCGTATCACGACTCAGAGGCGATCGCCCAACAATTAGAACATACCCTTCAAGCTAACTTTCATTATCATAAAGCCAGACAATTTAAACAACTTGGTAAACTACAAGTTATCATTGATAAACAAGTTACTCAATGTTTACCAAAACAGCAACGATTAGGAGATTGTAAATACCCTGTCTTAGTCACAAAACCCTTGACTCCAGAACAACTTAAAAAGAATTTCAGGGCAACTAAATCGGTAAAATAACGGTAAATGTTGTCCCTTTATTTAACTCACTTTCTACTTTAATTTGTCCGTGATGATTATCAACAATAGCTTTAGCGATCGCTAACCCTAACCCAGATCCTCCTGCACTTTTACGGGAGGGATCAACTTGATAAAACCGATCAAATAAATGATTTAAAGCGATTTCAGGAACCCCTTTTCCTCTATCTTTTACCTTGACTTGTAACTGATGCACTCGCTCTCGTTTTATTCTTTCTAATTCTACCTCAACCGCCGCCACTTCCTTGTTTTCTTGTCCGCTATTTTCTTGAGAAAAACTGTGTTCTAAGCTATTACTAATTAAGTTGGTAAATAAACGAGCTAATTGATCCCAATCTGCCGATAAGCTAAAATTATCTTCATGATTATTCTCAGGTTCGACAATATGTAAGGAAAGAAAAATATTTTTTTGTTCAGCCAATGTTCTTTGTTCTTCTATGACTTCGATTAATAAAGCATCTAAAGGAATTTGTTGCTGTCTAATTTGTAACATACCACTATCAGATCGGGCTAAAAATAATAAATCATTGACTAAGTTTCCTAACCTTTGGGTCAACCTTTCTACCACTTTTAACTGTCTTTGTTGTACTTGTGGATCAGTATTTCCATAAGCTAAAGCCATTTGTACATTGGTTTGAATGGTAGCAATCGGGTTTCTTAACTCATGGGACGCATCTGCTGTAAATTGTTTTAAACTTTGATAAGAGTCTCGTATTGGTTGAATGGCCAAACCCGATAAAAACCAACCAATAAACCCAACAATAATGATAGTAATTATCGTTCCTAATGCCAAATCAAAACTCAGTTGACGAATAGGTTTTGTTACCTCAAACCAAGGATGACTGACTCGTAAATAACCTAAAATATAACGGTCTAAATTAATTCTCCGGGTAACTTGTCTGAGAATGCGATCGCCAGTAAGATGAACTGTCTCAGCGCGTCGGTTCAGATGAAGCGGGATCAGAGGGGGATCGCTAAAGGTAGACCAGACTAACTCCCCTTGGGGGTTAAACCATTCGAGATCAATGTGATCATCTTCCACCTCCTCAGCATTGTCCGGAAAACTCGCTTCTACATTGACCTTGTAACGTCCTTGAGACGTAGAAACAGACTCGATGACCAAAGAACGGTTGACCACCTCTACAACGTGCTTTAAGGTATCGTCTACCCGTTCGACGAGGGTACTACGAACATAAAAAAATACCCCTGTCGCAAACAGAAGCAATAAAATTGCTGTCACTGTGGTGTACCATAGGGCCAAACGACGGCGCGTAGCTTGAAACAAGATTGCTTAATTCGAGCTTCTCAATTCTTAACTATCTCATCTTAACCTGTTTTAAACAGGATAAATCCACTTTTCCAAAGTGAACACTAAACGCTAACTGTAAGTTCTCCAAAGACTTGACTAACCAGGGAACCCCCTCTTTGGTAAAAGATTCATAGTGATTAAATAAGATGGAAAAACGTTTTTCTAAATAGGGTTTGACCTTATTAGACACCAAAACAACCTTTAACAGTAACCCCATGGTACGGGTAACTCCCATATTAGAAATCATATCCACAAAAACGTAGTGATCGGGTTTTTTGCCATTTTCCACCACTAAAAAGTTCATTAACTGACTAGCAGTGCGTAACATTAAGAACTCACTGGGTTTTTGATGATTACATTCGGGGAGGGTATTTTGTAATAATTGATAAAGATTTTTATTAAATTGGCCTTTGGAATATTTGGGGTCTAAAGAAGTGAGAATGTACTCATAAAGATCATCTTTATAGCGGCCAAAACTTTGAGTATGAACCGTATGACTCAAAAAGTTTTGAGATAAACTTTTATAGGTATAACTCCCATCAACCGTTCCCACAAAATGCTTTAGAGCTTGATTTAACTCTTTGTCTTTAAGAAGGGTCGGGTTTTTCACCGGACGAATAATGCGACTTTTTTCTTGAGATACTTGAGGAGAACGAGACACTTTAGCTAATCTGACTTTATAGGTAACATAGCGAGATAAATTAACTTCAAAACGCTTTTCGCTTTGTGTTTTAATCTTTCTGACGGTTTGTTGGTGTTCTTCGCTACTTTCCTCTCCCAATAAACAATGATTGTAAAGATAGGGATAACGATGAATTAAATTGCCTACTATATTGGACTTATCGGGGTTTAATTTATTATCAATAACCCTTGCTAATCGTTGTAATTTAGTGTGCTGATCACCTTGGGTAAAATGCTTAACGAGATATCTGACTCGATTAGGGGTATTTTGATATCCATTGCGAGGAGGGGATAGGTTCTCAAATAAACCAATTAATTCAGGGATCGCACCATGAGACTGAACATCCATTTGCCAATGGTTGATCAGAATATGACAACAACGGTTGAAGAAGTAGTGAAACTGATCTTCATTATTCTTCCGTTTGACAATTTTCTCTAAGGCTACATACACTTGTGGATAACGAAATCCTCGCCCTTCTATAAATAAGCGGCGAAAATCTTCCACCAACTGACCAGGTGTATCCGTTCGGACGTGCTGTATTAAGTAGTCGTAGATAATTTGTTCTTCTTGAGATCCTTGTTGTCGTGAGTAGCTTGCGGATAAGTTTTTCATGGCCGTCAGCCCATTTTAATTGATTATTTCAACCTGGGGCTGTAAAATCCCATTTTAAAGATTAAAGTGAATTTATTGCCCGTTTTTGGTTTAATGATGGAAATTGCTCAAACATTTTCACCTGATTGGTTGTGGTCAACAGTTTTGAGTTCATGATCTAAACTATTATAACAATTTTGGAGGCAGTTGAAAAAATGATTCTCCTCATCTAATCTTGTTAAGATACTTCTTAAAGTAACGGAAAAGAACACCTATTGTATGTGATCTTAATCACAGACTTATTGTTTTTTTTTGTCAGTAAATCCTTCTAAATTTATTCTAGTTGTTACGTCAGGATAATTAAGTATGATACTCAGTGAAATCCCAAAAAGTCTGGTTAATAACTTCCAAAAAACCTCTGAAATATTACCAAGTAAAAAAATAAAAAGAATCAATACAGATAGTCGAGATTTAGAAGAAGGCGATGTATTTTTGGCTTTAAAAGGGGAAAAATTTGATGGACATAGTTTTGTAGAAAAGGCAATTGCTCAAGGAGCTATAGCTCTGATTGTGGATCATGAAGTCTCTGTAAATTCCCCTAGTCAAATTCCCCAGATTATTGTTAAAGATACCTTAAAAGCTTATCAACAAATTGCTAATTGGTGGCGCAATCAGCTAAAAATTCCTATTATTGGTATCACTGGTTCTGTGGGAAAGACCACCACAAAAGAATTGATTGCTTCGGTTTTGGGGGTTTATGGAGAAGTTCATAAAACCCAGGCTAACTATAATAACGAAATTGGTGTACCCAAAACCCTACTAGAGTTAACACCCCATCATGATTATGCCGTGATTGAAATGGCTATGCGAGGAAGGGGAGAAATCGCCCTATTAACCCAGATTGCGGTTCCGACTATTGGCATTATTACCAATGTAGGCACGGCCCATATTGGCAGACTGGGATCAAGAGAAGCGATCGCTCAAGCCAAATGTGAATTGTTGGCCGAAATGCCTAAAGATTCAATGGCCATCCTCAACCACGATGATCAACGTCTCATGGAAACAGCAGCCCAAGTCTGGCAAGGAGAAACCATGACTTATGGGTTGGAAGGAGGGAATATTACGGGAGAATTATTAGACAATCAAACATTACGAGTAAACGGGGTAGATTTTCCTTTACCGTTGCCCGGTCGTCATAATGCCTTGAATTATTTGGCCGCTTTAGCCGTGATACAAAGGTTAAATTTAGATGAGACTCCCCTCACTCAAGGGGTAACCGTTAACCTACCTAAAGGGCGATCGCAACAATATTCTTTAGCCAACGATATTGTTCTTTTGGATGAAACCTACAACGCAGGACTAGAATCCATGAAAGCAGCTTTACAATTATTGAAAGATACCCCAGGAAAGCGTCATCTAGCGGTTTTAGGCGCCATGAAAGAACTGGGAGAACAATCCCCCCAACTACACAGGGAAGTGGGGGAAATGGCTGAAAAATTGGGGCTGGATGGTCTTTTTATTCTAGTGGATGATCCTCAAGCTCAAGCCATCGCCCAAGGGGTCACAGATATGGCGACAGAGTCTTTTTTAACCCATGAGGCATTAATCCAACGGTTAACCACTATCCTTGAACAGGGCGATCGTGTCTTATTTAAAGCATCTAACTCTGTCGGATTAAATCGTGTGGTCGAAGCAGTACGTCAATCAGAATTTAGAATTTAGAATGCGCGAATTTAGAATTACGTTGGAGGTTTGAAACCAAAAAGTCTGTCTAGTTGTGTCTAGGTTTATGAAACCCCCCAATTCAAACCCTTTTTTCCGTCAGATATTGGATAATGAATAAGACGGAATTTTTTCAGCCATGAATTATCAGCAAGAAAAAGACATTGCCTTAAAAATCGTCACAGAGGCGGCCAAACTCTGTCAGCGAGTACAAGCGAGTCAAGGAGGCCAAGCTATCAAAAAGGCAGATACTAGCCCGGTCACAGTGGCTGACTTTGGTGCGCAAGCCATTTTATGTCAAGGGTTAGCCGAGGCCTTTCCTGATGATCCCGTGATTGGGGAAGAAGATGCCACTCTTTTAGAACAACCAGAGTTAAAAACGGTACGTAGCGAAATTATTAACCAGGTACAACAGAGTCTCCCCACCGCCACCCCTGAAAAGGTCATAAACTGGATTAATTGGGGTAACGGCAGCGTCGAGGAACGTTACTGGACCTTAGATCCCATCGATGGCACAAAAGGGTTTATTCGTCAGGCTCAATATGCAGTGGCTTTGGCCTTGGTAGAAGCCGGGGAAATTAAGTTAGGAATTTTAGCCTGTCCTGCCTTTCCCAGAGCAAATGGGGACAAAGGGGTGATTTTCTTGGCTATTCGGGGTGAAGGGACTGTTGAGATCCCCTTAGAAGGTGGGATGGCTCAATCGATTCGGGTTGATCCTTCTTCTGAGTTCCCAGAACTGTATCGCATTGAAAGCGTGGAATCGGTACATAGCGATCGCCAGGTACAAACCGCTATCGATCAGCGTTTGGGATTACAATATCCAGCAAAACAGATGGATTCCTTGGCAAAATATGGGGCGATCGCCAGGGGAGAGGCTCATTTTTATACCAGAGTCCCTTTAGCACAGTTTGAAGGGAAAAAAGAGAATATTTGGGATCATGCAGCAGGGGTAATTATTGTGGAAGAAGCAGGGGGAAGAGTAACTGACTTGGATGGGAAACCTTTAGATTTTTCTTTAGGGGCAAAATTAAGCAATAATCGCGGGGTTTTAGCCAGCAATGGGGTAATTCATGAGCGGGTATTAGAAGCTATTAAAGAAGAATATTCGTAAGCAATTATTCTCTAATTGATTCCAAAATAATTACTTATAATGAAAATAATAGTTATGGATAAATTCTATGTCAACAGGTAATAATTCTGGATGGGGTTGTCTTCCTATCGTTGGTTTAACGGCGGTGGTGGCAGTAGGAGGTGTGGGAGCTTATTATTATTTTCAAGGGGACTTACCTTTTCTCCCTAGTCAAAAAATGACTCCGTTGGTAGCAGCAGAAGTCATTCCTGAATCCGCTTTTGCCAGTGGTCATCTATCCACTAAGGATAAAGCTTGGAAACAACTCTCTAGGTATGGAACCTCAGAAGCTAAACAAGAATTTCAACAAAGCATCGATCAGTGGGAGAAAGAAACATTTTCCGATAAAAGTATTTCTCTGGAAAAAGATATTTTACCTTGGATAGATGGGGTAACCTTCGCTTTACTTCCTCCCCGTAAAACGGCGGCGGTTTCCGAAACCATACAACCTCTGGTAGTGATCGGCGTAAAAAATAAAATCAAGGCACTTCAGTTTGCCAAAAAGGTGGAAAAAGAAACTGAGTTGGAGTCGGTAACCAGAGAGTATCAAAAGATTGCCATTACCACAACTCGCAATGAGTCGGGTGATAGTTTTAGTTTTGCTTTATTAGGCGATCGCTTAGTGGTAGCAGAGAACGAATATGTCATTGAAACTGCTATTGATACCTTTAAAGGCGCATCATCCTATGCTGATAAACCGGGGGTGAAAGAAGCGTTAGAAAAGTCCTTAACCGTCAAGAATTCTCTGCTCACCATTTATATTCCCAGTTATGGAGAAACTCTGCAAAAGTTTTTAGAAAATACCGATGAAACCCTGCCAAAAAGCACCTTAAAACAACTGGATCAAGTGAAATCAATTGTTGTTGGGATCGGGGCAGAAAAAAAAGGTTTTCATATACAGGCGATCGCTGAACATAACGTGGATTTAATTGATAGTATTCCCCCTATAGTTAAGGGCAATATTTTATCAGAATTTCCAGGTAGCACTTTTGTTTTAGCTAATGGTCAAGGCCTGGCTCAAGGATGGCAAGAATTAGTTGAAGCTTCTGGAGAAGATTACCAGATAGGAAGCATTGTCAAACAAATTCGTAATGGGTTTAAACAAATTAATTTAGATGCTGATCGAGACGTTTTTAATTGGATGGATGGAGAATTTGGATTAGGAATCATTCAACTGGAACGAGGGGGAATTGCTAATTTAGGGGTGGCAGGAATGATGATGTTAGAAACCAGTGATCACACCACTGGAAAGAACACCTTAGAAAAGTTAAATGAATTGGCTCAAGAGACAGGAAATGTTACCATCAATCAAAGAAAGATTAAGGGAACCGAAATAACAGAATGGTCAGTTCCCGCTCAAGGGGTTGTCTTTTCTTATGGATGGTTAAATGATAAGGATGTAGCGGTTACATTTGGCAGTTCTTTTGAGATGGTTCAAGAGGAGAAAGAACAGGAAACTTTGCTAAATAATCCTGAATTTAAAGAAATTAAATCAATGTTACCATCTGATAATTTAGGCTATTTTTATGTGAATTTTTCAACAATTTTTCAACAACTCAATACCTTGCCTGGTAATGTAATTCCTCCAGAAAATAAAGCCATCTTAGAATCTATAGAAGGGTTAGGAATGACAGCTACTTTTACCAATAAATCTAGAAGTCAATTGGATTTAGTATTATCAATTAAATCTGAATGATTTCTCTTCCCTAACCCAACTTTATCTAACTATTTAGACTATAATGTTATCATAGTAGAGATTTAGTAGAATTAGCAGTTTTAGCAAAAAAATTGTGCTAAAATATAGTGTTTAGATTTGATTTGTAAACAGTAAAATAGCCGTCTAGGGGGTGACAAGCAGGATGCTTGTGTTACAGTATTTATGGTTCAAATTTAAAGGCTATATTAGCTAAATACGAAAACAATAAACCTCTATTTTTAATACAAACGGCCAACTTATACACACCTACCCTATCAAAAAACTCTATGACCGACGTTCCTGTTTCTCGCATTCGTAACTTCTCCATCATCGCCCACATCGATCATGGAAAATCTACCTTAGCTGATCGAATGCTACAAGTAACCAAAACTGTTGCCCAACGGCAGATGAAAGAACAATTCCTCGATAACATGGACTTGGAGCGGGAACGGGGAATTACCATTAAACTACAAGCAGCGAGGATGAACTATCGATCGCAAGAGGGGGAAGACTATGTCATTAATCTTATTGATACCCCCGGTCATGTGGACTTTTCTTATGAGGTGTCCCGCTCCTTGGCCGCTTGTGAAGGGGCTTTATTGGTGGTAGACTCCTCCCAAGGGGTAGAAGCTCAAACCCTAGCCAATGTTTATCTGGCCTTAGAAAACAATTTAGAAATTATTCCCGTTTTAAATAAAATAGATTTACCTGGATCAGAACCAGAACGGGTGGCTAATGAAATCGAGGAAGTGGTAGGTTTAGACTGTAGTGGGATTATTAAAGCCTCCGCTAAAGCAGGAATCGGTATCGATGAAATTTTAGAATCTATTGTCCATCTGGTTCCCCCTCCCAAAGATACCGTTGATGAACCCCTACGGGCGTTAATTTTTGATAGTTATTATGATCCCTATCGAGGGGTGATTGTTTATTTTCGGGTCATGGATGGAACCGTAAAAACAGGCGATAAGGTTCGTTTGATGGCTTCTGGTAAAGAATACGAAATTGATGAGTTAGGGGTTCTCTCCCCCAACCAAATGCCGGTAGACTCCCTTCATGCCGGAGAAGTGGGGTATTTTGCAGCAGCCATTAAAACCGTTGAAGATGCTAGGGTGGGAGATACCATTACCCTTGCTGAAACACCAGCTAAAGAACCTTTACCAGGTTATACGGAAGCGAAACCAATGGTCTTTTGTGGGTTGTTTCCCACCGACTCAGATCAATACGAAGATTTGCGCGAAGCGTTAAATAAACTAAAACTTAACGATGCAGCCCTCTCCTACGAACCAGAAACCTCTAGCGCGATGGGGTTTGGGTTCCGTTGCGGGTTTTTGGGGTTACTGCACATGGAGATTGTTCAAGAACGATTAGAACGGGAGTACAATTTAGATTTAATTACGACTGCTCCCTCTGTAATCTATCGGGTAACCACAGTGGAGGGGGAAGTGATGGAAATTGATAACCCCAGTTTACTACCTCCACCCCAAAAACGGGAAAAGGTGGAAGAACCCTATATCCAAGTAGAAATGATCACCCCAGAAACCTATGTAGGAACCTTGATGGAGTTGTGTCAAAGTCGTCGAGGGGTGTTTAAGGATATGCGTTACTTTACTTTATCGAGAACAGCTTTGATCTATGAGTTACCCTTAGCTGAGGTTGTGACAGACTTTTTTGACCAGTTAAAGTCGAGGTCACGGGGTTACGCTAGTATGGAATATCATTTGATTGGTTATCGGGACAATCCTCTGGTGAAGTTGGATATTTTGGTTAATGGGGATGGTGTCGATGCTTTGGCCATGATTGTTCATCGGGATAAAGCTTATTATGTAGGCCGCGCTTTGACCGAGAAGTTAAAAGAGTTAATCCCTCGTCATCAGTTTAAAGTCCCTATTCAAGCAGCGATCGGGGCCAAGGTGATCGCCAGCGAACATATTCCAGCTTTACGAAAAGATGTCTTGGCGAAATGTTACGGGGGAGATATTTCTCGGAAGAAGAAACTACTGCAAAAACAAGCTAAAGGGAAAAAACGCATGAAGGCGATCGGTACGGTAGATGTTCCCCAAGAAGCATTTATGGCGGTGTTGAAGTTAGATCCCCAATAAACTTTACAGGATTAAGAAACCATCAGGGTTTTAACTGTTGCGCAATAGTATGAGTCCTGAAAATATAGCCCTCGCCCTATTTATCTAGTGCTAGGGTTTTATACTAAATCCTGTTGCCATACCCCACTTTTGTAGAGACGTTTGATGAAACGTCTCTACAGTGTTATCGGGTAATCTATAAGGGGGTTTTGAGAAACGGATTTAGTATTACTGGTGAACAAGAAACCATCAGGGTTTTAACTGTTGCGCAATAGTATGAGTTCTGAAAATATAGCCCTCGCCCTATTTATCTAGGGTCTGTCTGCAAACTATTAGAATATTAAGAATAAGCTAATTTCCCCATCTGCTTCCTCTGCTTCCTGGAGCTTCTCTCAACTAAGATGTTTAAACTCTGCAGACACGCCCTAGGTTACCCATCGGGGAACAGGGAACGAGGAATGAATGCAAAAATGTCCTAATGTATTTTCGTAAGCCTATAGTTGACACTGATGAGGACTTCTGCTGACATTCTGTTAAAATTCTGGATATCATAAATAATCTCTATATTAAGCCCAGTAATTCCATTAACCTTATGCATCAGCTAAGATTACCTTTAGATTATCCTCGTCTCTTAACACAAACCCCTAATTATCAACAAGAAACTTTTGATATATGTACTCTTCAATGTGATCAATCAGGGGATTCATTAGCGTTTTTTTTATTAGCAGCTTGGGGTTGCTTACTTTATCGTTATCATCAAGAAGAGACGATTATTGCTGTTGGTTGGGATTTTGGGGAACCACTAGAAAAGAATCAATCATCTTTTGACTTCTTTCCTATCACAGTTGAAATCGTTGAAACAACAAATTTTGAAGCGTTATTCAATAATATCGGGCAGCAAATCAAAGAGAATCAGCAAGGCAATCAACAGAAAGTACAATCAAATGCTGCTTTTATAAATTCATGTTTAGTCGATTTAGGTACTTTACCTAACCAGTTAGTTTTTGATTTAATTTTGTGTGTAGATATTGGTGATAATTCAGAAAAAAATAGTTGTAAATTGCAATTAATTTACAATAAAAATCTGTTTAGTAAAAAGACAATAGAGCGAATAATTGGTCATTTTAAAATATTGTTTAACTCTATTATAAATAATCCTGATCAACCTATTAATAAATTACCTCTATTAACTGCTGTTGAAAAACATAAAATATTAAATGAATGGAATGATACACAGAGCAATTATATCCAAGATAAATGGATTCATCAGTTATTTGAAGAACAAGTTGAAAAAACTCCTGATGCAATTGCAGTAATTTTTGATGATGAGCAACTGACTTATAGAGAATTGGATCAAAAAGCGAATCAATTAGCTAATTATTTGCAAAGGTTAGAGGTGCTTCCAGGGGACTTTATTGGTTTATTTTTAGAACCATCTCCAGCAAGGATTATTGGGTTGTTAGCTATTCTTAAAGCAGGAGGGATTTATTTACCTTTAGATCCCACTTACCCTCAAGAACGTTTGAAATTTATGGTAGAAGATTCACAGATATCGATTTTAATAACCCAAGAATATTTGAGTATTAAGTTATTTATAAAACCGTTAAAAATAGTTAATTTAGATACGGATTGGGATCAAATTGAACAAGAATTTTCTCATAAATTTGAGCGTAAAATAACAGGAGAAAATTTAGCTTATATTATTTATACATCGGGTTCAACTGGAAGACCAAAAGGTGTTTTAATTAACCATCAAGCACTCTCCTCTCATTGTCAAAACATGATTACCTATTATCAATTGAATTCCGGTGATCGTGTTTTACAATTTGCTTCTTTTAGTTTTGATGTTTCTTTAGAGCAAATTTTACCAACTCTAGCAGTTGGCGCAACTTTAATTTTAGTTGATGCCAAAAGTTTAACTTCCTCAGATTTGAACAAAATAATTACTAATTTGGGTTTAACTGTTGTTAATTTCCCTCCAGTTTATTTAACTCAATGGTTACAATTTTTAGAAGCTAATCATTTTTCTGGTTCGAGCAATAAACTAAGATTAATTATTTCTGGTGGTGAATCTTTACCTTTAAATACTGTAAAAAAATGGTGCCAAAGTCCCCTTGAAAACATCTCTTTAATTAACGCTTATGGCCCCACTGAAACAACAATTACAGCTATTACTTTTGTCGTTCCTAAAGACAATAAATTAATAGAATCATGTAGGATGATTCCTATTGGTAGTCCCTTACCTAATCGAAAAACTTATATTCTTGATCCTCAAAAAAATCCTGTTCCTATTGGTGTTATTGGAGAATTATATATAGGAGGAGAATCATTAGCTTATGGTTACTTAAATCAACTCGAACTAACTCAAAAAAAATTCATTAATAATCCATTTGCACCAGGCAAATTATATAAAACAGGAGACTTAGCAAGATATTTAGCAGATGGCAATATTGAATTTTTGGGACGCATTGATAATCAAGTTAAGTTGCGTGGTTTTCGCATTGAGTTAGGAGAAATAGAAACTATTTTAACTCAACATTTTCAAGTAAAAGATGCTAAACTAATGATTCGGGAAGATAACTATAATAATCAAAGATTAGTTGCTTATATTATTCCCAAATTACCTAAAACCGCTTCATCGGAAATGTCGCATCAAATACGGGAATATCTTAAAGAGAAACTACCAAATTATATGATTCCCTCGGCCTTAATATTCTTAGAAGTTTTCCCATTAACTCCCAATGGAAAAATTGATTATCGTGCTTTTCCTGAACCTGATTTTTCGACTCTTAAAAGTAATTATATTGCACCACGAAATCCTGAAGAAAAGATACTTGCTAATCTTTGGAGTCAAGTTCTCAAAATAGAAAAAATTGGGATTAATGATAATTTCTTTGAGTTAGGGGGACATTCCTTACTCGCAACACAGTTGATCTCTTTAGTTAGAGAGACTTTTAAGATAGAAATATCCATAAGTTTACTGTTTGAATATCCGACGATCACTCAACTATCTGAACATCTTAACACCTTAGATAAAAATAATAATAGTTTACGATTACCATCTATTCAACCACAACTAAAACAGGAGAATATTCCTCTGTCTTTTGCTCAACAACGTTTCTGGTTTCTACAGCAATTAAATCCTAATAATAGTGCTTATCATCTCTCCTCTGCTTTTCAAATTAAGGGATTACTCAATATTAATGCATTACAAAAAAGTTTTAATGAAATCATAAAACGTCACGAAATTTTAAGAACTAATTTTATTAATATAGACGGAAAACCTGTTCAACAGATTAATCAATATATTAACTGGGAATTATGTATTATCGATTTACAATCTTTGAGCAATGAGCAAAGAGAAATAGAGGCGAAAAAAATAGTTTTTCGACTGTCTAATAAGTCCTTTAATTTAGCTACCGATTATTTATTTAGAGTAAAATTATTACAATTGAACAAAGAAGATTATCTTTTGTTATTAACCATTCATCATATTATTTTTGATGGGTTGTCTTTTGGTCTTTTATTTACAGAATTAAAAAATCTTTATGCAGCATATTCTCAAAATTTAGTTTCTCCTTTAGCTCCCTTGCCTATTCAGTATGCTGACTTTATTTTGTGGCAAAAAAAGTACCTAAGCAGAGATATATTAGACTCTCAATTAAACTATTGGAAAGAGAAATTAAGGGGAACTTTGCCTAAATTAGAACTACCGACAGATTATCCACGTCCTAGAGTTCAAACTTATCAAGGAGCTATAAAAACTTTCTCTTTCTCCCCAAAGTTAACAACACAAATTAAATCTCTTTCTCACAAAGAAGGGGTTAGTTTATTTATGATATTATTAACAGTTTATAAAGTATTGTTATATCGCTATAGTAGACAAGAAGATATTATTATTGGAACACCGATTGCTGGTCGTAACCAGAGAGAAATTGAACAATTAATGGGTTGTTTTATAAACACTTTAGTCTTACGGAGTGATCTTAGTAATAATCCTAGTTTTCGAGAATTATTAAGTCGTGTAAAAACAGTTTGTTTAGAAGCATATAATAACCCAGATGTCCCTTTTGAAAAGTTAGTTGAAGTATTACAACCGAAACGAGATTTAAGTTATACTCCCATATTTCAGGTGATGTTTACTTTTCAAAATGTACAGATACAAGGGTTGGAGTTACTTAATTTAACCGTCAACCCGTTACAATCATCTCTAGACAATGCAAAATTTGATCTTACCTTGTCTATGGAAGAAGATCAGGGAAAACTGGTAGGTGAATGGGAATATAACACAGACTTATTTGATAGTTCAACCATAGAAAGAATGACAAAAAATTTTCAGATTTTGTTATCTGAAATAATCGTTGATCCTCAGCAAAAAATTGGTCACTTATCATTACTCACTGAACGCGAAAAACATCAATTATTAGTTGAATGGAATCAAAGTAAATCACCTTATCTGAAAAATATTTGCACTCATCAATTATTTGAACAACAAGTTAAACAAACTCCAGAAGCGATCGCTTTAATTTTTGAAGGACAAGAGATATCTTATCAAACTTTGAATCATCAGGCCAATCAATTAGCTTATCATCTACAAAATTTAGGCGTTAAATTAGAAATAGTCGTAGGAATTTATCTAGAAAGTTCTGCGGAAATGATTATTACCCTTTTAGCTATTTTAAAAGCAGGAGGAACTTATTTACCCCTTGATCCGAGTTATCCTCAAGAACGCATTAATTATATGCTAGAAGATGCTAAGGTTTCGTTTTTAGTCTCGGTGCGATCGCTGATTAAAAATCTACCCAACTATCAAGGTCAAGTTATTTTTATTGATGAAAATAAAGATAATAATTGGGAAAAATATCAACATAATCCCAACTCTAATATTAACTCAAATAATTTAGCTTATATCATCTATACTTCAGGTTCAACGGGAAGACCAAAAGGAGTACAAATTGAACATAAAAGCTTAATTAATTTGCTATTTTACTTTAAAAATGAACTGAATATAACTCATCAGGATACTTGGTTAAGCGTCACCACTCTTTCATTTGATATAGCAGCTTTAGAAATCTTTTTACCTTTAATTACAGGGGCAAAATTAATTCTAGTTTCCCGTCAAGTTGCTCGTGATGGAAGGCACTTATTAAACACCTTAAATAAATCGAAAGCTACTATTTTACAAGCGACTCCTAGCACTTGGCAAATGTTATTATTATCAGGTTGGAAAGGAACCTCTAATTTAACGATGTTAAGTGGAGGAGAAGCGTTATCTGAAGAGTTAGCAAGACAATTATTAACACGGGGGTATTGTCTCTACAACGTTTACGGACCGACAGAAACTACCATTTGGTCATTGTCTAATTATATTAGTAATGACCAAGAAAAAATTACTATTGGTCGTCCTATTGCCAATACAGAAATTTATATTTTAGATACTAATTTACAACCTGTTCCTATGGGAGTTACTGGAGAATTATATCTGGGGGGAGATGGTTTAGCAAGGGGTTATTTAAACCGCCCTAAATTAACAAGAGAAAAATTTATTAATAGTCCCTTTAAACCTGAGAATAAATTGTATAAAACTGGGGATTTAGTCCGTTATCGAAAAGATGGCAAAGTTGAATTTTTAGGAAGAATTGATCAACAAGTTAAAATTAGAGGTTTTCGTATTGAATTAGGAGAAATAGAAACAGTTTTAAAGCAACATTCTCAGGTAAAGGAAGTCAAAGTAATTGCCAAAAATAATAAACAGAAAAAAACTCAATTGGTTGCTTACATTATTGCCACTTCTGATAAGCAAATAAAAGATGAGCAAAACTCAAATCTGTTCCCCTCAGAAACAGTCACTGAAATACGTCAATATTTACAACAGAGACTACCCAATTATATGATTCCTTCCGCATTTGTTAAGTTGCAGTCTTTCCCATTAACACCTAATAGAAAAATTGATTTTCGTGCTTTTCCTGAACCTGATTTTTCGAGTTTTCAAAAAGAGTATATTGCTCCTCGAACGGAAATAGAAGAAATATTAGCTATGATTTGGAGTGAAGTGCTTAATATTAATACTATTGGTAGATATGATAATTTCTTTGAGTTAGGGGGTCATTCTTTATTAGGGACACAAATTATATCGAGAATTCGAGATAAATTTGAGGTAGAAATTCCTTTGTATTTATTATTTGAATGCCCAACAATTGCTCAACTTTCTGAGCATATAGAACTTAGCAATAATCTTAATAATTCCCCATTACTTCCTGCCATTCAATCTAGACAAAGTTCAAACTATTTACCTCTTTCTTTTTCCCAAGAAGCACTTTGGTTTTTAACACAATTAGAACCCAATAGCACGGCTTATAATATGTCTTTTATTTTGGAAATAAAAGGTTCACTTAACATCATTGCTTTAGAAAAAAGCATTAGTAAGGTTATTGAACGTCATGAAATTCTCAGAACTAATTTTATAATATTAGATGACCAACCAACTCAAATTATTAATCCAAATACTGACTTTAAATTACCGATTTTCGACTTAAGTAATTTAGTTGAGAATCAAAAAATAATAGAAGCTCAAAAAAATGTCAAGCAACTTGCGGAATGTCCTTTGGATTTAGGAAAAGATATTCTCTTCTCTGTACAATTATTAAAACTAGATTCAGACCTATATTGGCTATCATTTAATATACATCATATCATTTTTGATGCTTGGTCTTATGAAAAATTACAACAAGAATTATTTAAACTTTATCAAGGTTATTCTCAAGAAAAGCTGCCACAGTTACCCCCCATTTCTATTCAGTATGCAGATTTTTCTTTATGGCAGCATCACTGGTTTACGGATAAAAACTTAGAATCAGAATTAAATTATTGGAAACAACAATTAAGAGGCACTTTACCCATTTTACAATTGCCCACGGATTTTCCTCGCCCTCCGATTCAGACTCATCAAGGGGACTCTTATTCCTGGGAGTTATCTCCAGAATTAACGACAAAAATTAAATCTTTTTGTCAAGAGGAAGGAGTCACTTTGTTTATGACTCTTTTAGCAGTATTTAAGATATTACTATCTCGCTATACTGCGGAGAAAGATATTATTGTAGGAACACCCATTGCATCTCGTAATCGTACAGAGATAGAAAACTTAATCGGGTTTTTCATTAATACTTTAGCTTTACGAACTAACTTAGGTGAAAACCCTAGTTTTCGTGAATTACTTAATCGTGTTCAACAGGTTACTTTAGATGCTTATTCCCATCAAGATTTACCATTTGAAAAGTTAGTTAAAGAGTTAAAACCTGAAAGAAATTTAAGCCATAATCCTATCTTCCAAGTTTGGTTTAATATGATTAATCTACCTAAGAATGGGATTGATTGTGATGGTTTGCAAGTTAAATCTATCCCTGTTGTTGAAACCATGACTAAATTTGATTTAAGTCTTTATATAGAGGAAGAAAGTAAAAATATTAAGCTTGAATTTGTCTATAATAATTTACTTTTTAAGTCTAAGACCATTGAAGGAATGGCAAGACATTTCCAAAAATTAATAGAACAAGTTATTATAAACCCAGAAAATAATATTTCCAGTTTCTCTTTATTGAGTGAAAAAGAGCGTTATCAATTAACTCATCAACCTAATGAAGTTAGTCCTACTAATTCATTTTTAAACTTCCCTAAAATAGACATTGAACAATCTATCTCATCTCGATTTGAGGAGCAAGTTAAAAAATATCCTGATAAAATTGCTCTCCAAAGTAAAGATCATCAATATACCTATCAAGAACTGAATAATAAAGCCAACAAAATTGCTCATTTTTTGCGTAATCTAACGAAAAAGAAACAAGCAAAAATCGCTCTATTTTTTGATCACAATGTATCAATGATAGCAGCAATGATGGGGGTTATCAAAGCAGGTCAAATTTATGTTCCCCTCGATTTTAACTATCCTCAAGATAGGGTATTATACATTTTAGATAATTCTTGTGCTGAAGTCATTTTAACGAATGATAAAAACCTAAGTTACGTTGAATCCATCACTAAAGGAAAACTACCTATTATTAATATTAACGAGCTTAATGATACTGCTGTGAAAATGAATTTAGAAATCTCACCAGATAGTCCTGTCTATATTCTTTATACCTCTGGATCAACAGGAAAACCAAAAGGTGTAATTCAAAATCAGCGTAATGTTTTATATTTTGTGAGAAGTCATACTAATAATCTTCATATTTCTGCTGATGATAACTTAACCTTATTAGCTTCATATAGTTTTGATGCAGCCATTATTGATATTTTTTCGGCTCTCTTAAATGGTGCAAAGCTTGTTCTTTTCGACATCAAACAAGAAGGATTAAAGAATTTATCGGAGTGGTTAGAAGTACAAAAAGTGACAATTTATCATTCTACTCCAACAGTTTATCGCTATTTTATAGAAATATTAGAGAATCAAAAATCAGTTGTTAAAGCTCAATTATCTCATCTTAGATTAGTGATCTTAGGAGGAGAACCTGTTGTTAGAAAGGATGTAGAATTATATAAACGTTTTTTTGCTGATCATTGTCTTTTAGTTAATGGTCTAGGGTCCACAGAATGTTCATTTTATCTGCAATATTTGATCAATAAAAACACAAAAATTTATCAGAAATCTGTGCCTGTTGGTTATGCTTTTGAAGATACAGAAATTCTTTTACTTGATGACGAGGGAAATCAAACTGATATTTGTGGAGAAATTGCCATTAGAAGTCCTTACATTGCTTTGGGTTATTGGCAAAATACAGAATTAACAAAAACTGTCTTTTTAGATGATCTTCAGGGACAAAATAAAAGAATTTATCGGACTGGAGACTGGGGACTTTTACGTAATAATGGTGTAATAGAATGTTTAGGGA
The DNA here is from genome assembly GCA_051439445.1 of Crocosphaera sp. Classification (GTDB taxonomy): domain Bacteria; phylum Cyanobacteriota; class Cyanobacteriia; order Cyanobacteriales; family Microcystaceae; genus Crocosphaera. Next base: position 14,067 of record JBFRWG010000083.1, on the reverse strand, counting down.
GAAAAGATTGGCAAGTCAAAATTCGAGGTTTTCGTATTGAACTAGGAGAAATTGAAACGGTTTTAGCTAGTCATTCTCAGGTGAAAGAAACTGTAGTAATTGACCAAGAAGATAGTTCAGGAGAGAAACGAATCATTGCTTATATTGTCCCGCAAGATATCTCTGTAATTCCTAATTCTCAACTGCAAATTTTTCAACAATTTCGGCAATTTCTCTCACAAAAACTCCCTAATTATATGATTCCTGCCAAGTTTGTCTTATTGGCAACCCTTCCCCTTACACCCAATGGCAAAATTGCTCGCCGTCTCCTTGCAGCTAGGGACGAAAGTGAATCGGTAGCAAAAGAAACCTTAATTGCCCCTCGTAACCCCTTAGAATTACAATTAAGTAACATTTGGCAGAAAGTGCTAAGAATTGAATCTATCGGTGTTCAAGATAATTTCTTTGACTTGGGGGGACATTCCTTATTAGCGGTGCGTTTAGTCGCTGAAATTGAACGAGCTTTGCATCAAAAACTACCCCTAGGGACTTTATTCCAATTTCCTACCGTTGAACAATTAGCTGGGGTTCTGACCAATGAGGAATCCTATGTGGAAGCTGTATGGCCAATCCAGTCTCAGGGTTCTCGATCGCCTCTATTTTTCATCCATGTATTCGGGAGGGGACTTAAATTTTGCCGTCCTATCGTTGATCATCTTAACCCGGATCAGCCTGTTTACGGTCTTAATGCTCAAATGATCAACACCCAGGAAAGGATTCCCAATCGAGTTGAAGACTTAGCAACTTACTATATTCGTCAAATGCGAATGCTCCAACCAGAAGGCCCCTATTTTCTAGTGGGGATATCTTTTGGTGGAACAGTGGCCTATGAAATGGCGCAACAACTTCAATCTCAAGGGGAAACTGTTGCCTTGTTAGGGTTGCTTGATACATACGCACCCCATGCTATTCAAAGAAGAACAGTGGGTGAGATAATTGATTTTTATTGGACTCATTTTTTAAAAGAGGGTGTTCCTTTCCTGCTTACTCAGTTCATAAGAAAACTGCAAGGAATAACTCAAAACAACCTTCTACATTTGGGAAACTTGTACAAGAATCTTTATGTAAACCTGACTCTTAAGTTAAACCTATCTTTATCTGAGCAGATGCAAGATTTTATTTTTCAACAAGAAAATAGGCAAGCATCAATAATGTATAGACCAAAAGTATATTCTGGTAATGTCAGTCTTTTTCTGGCTCAAGAGACGGATCTTCCTGTTAGTATGAACCTTGATCCTCAATTAGGTTGGGGAAAACTGGTCATCGGGAAATTGGAGGTTTATGAAATTCCTGGAAGCCATTTAGGAATGCTGCAAGACCCATCTGTACAAATCTTAGCCGAAAAATTGACCCTTGCCATAGAAAAAAGTACAAACTGATATTTTGCACTTTTTCAACAAGCGTAAAGTTTTACTAATTTAGCCAAAAAATCTTTCTTTGGGTGGGGTGCAAACGAGGACTTTGTTCTTCCATAACTTTATTAATTTTATGGGGATCGAAGTTATGACGAAAATCATCTCGTAACTGGGAAACCCGTTTTTCTGTTTCTTCTACTTCTACTCTAATTTCTTTTAATTGTGCTTGTTGAGACCATTGATAGGGAATTAACTTGAATAAACTGACCACGGCAACGGCTGATAAAATGCTGTTAATGACTAATTTAATGGTAATTTCTGTGGCAACCCATTGATGATCAGGGTGATAGTTAGAAGGGGTTTGACGACCAGAACGACGCTGTCTAGACATGGACATAGATTAAACAGATAACTCATCTATAATAAGCTACCCATCCCAGACAAAACCCCCAAGACAGCTTATCTTAATGGGCTTTTGTTGGGATGAATAGGTATCTGTTTTATTAAACGAAGTCCTTACTTATAAAGTTCCGTGGCTAAACGAAAAGCGAGAAAACCCGGAAATAAGGCGATAAGTAAAGCAACGATAACTTGAGTTTCAGATAACATGGGTCGCAAACTCCTAAAATGTAACTGATTCAATCATTACTTTGCGCCATAACCGACGTTTTGTGAAACGTCTTGTTACAAAGCTTTAAGTTTTGTTCCCTCAACTGTGCTTAAATGCCTTCTTTTCGGGCTAAGAGAACGGGACAGTTAGCGTTAACCCTAACATAATCCGATAAGGAGGTTCCTAAGAGACGATCAAGATCGGGTAATGCTTTGGCTACAGAAGGACGGCGATCGGGTGATCCTAACAGTAACAGGTCTACGTTGTATTCCTCTGCTAACTGACATATCTGTTCCCCTGGACGACCTCCTGTGACCGCACAACGGTAGGGAACCCCCATCCGTTTAACTTTCGTCACAGCCTCTGCTACTACAGGGTTATTCTCCATTTCGGCTTTCGATAGGGGTAAAAGTTCCGGTTTAATATCAGGGTTAACCCGTGCTAGGATCAGTTCTGCTCCTGTGTAGTCCCGTAGTAAGTTCAAAGCTAAGTCTAGGGCATATTGGGCTGCAGGAGTCTTATCGAGGGCAACCATGACCCGTTTAATCTTTTTGACGTAAACATCATCCTTGACGAGCAACATGGGGTGGTTGCTGAGTTGGAAGACGTATTGACTGACGGATTTTTCGAGAATGGCTTCGAGCCGTTTGAGTCCTCTTGAACCCATAATAATTAAATCTGCGTTAATCTCATCGGCCACCTGACAAACGGTATCTTTGGGATCTCCTTGACGTAGCATGGTGGAGACACTGGCCGGATCGAGTTTAAGGTTGTCTAGGATACTTGCGATTAATTTTCCCCCTTCTTCCCATTTGAGGGCGATCGCCTCGGTGGTAATTTGGGGAGGAACGACGTGGAGAATATTCAGGGATGCTTTTTTAATCGCAGGAAGATCCAGCAAAACCTTGAGCATTTCTTGGGTTGTCTCGGTTCCTGAATCAGCGTATAAGATTTTTTCTAGCATGGATTGAAACTCAATTATTAACCATGATTAGCTGTTTATGTTTCCTAGAATACTGTGATTTTTCCTCTTAGTATCTAAAATTTTATTAAGCCCTGATGGTGTCTGATAAGTCCACCCCAGTTAAGTTAGTCTGTTCTAGATTTGTCCCGATTAAATTTGCCCCTCTCAAGTTCACTTTGGTTAGGTTGGCTCCTTGTAGGTTCGCATAACTGATGTTCGCATAACTGAGATTGGCTCCTTGTAAATTAGCTCCTTGTAAGTTCGCTTGGCTTAGGTTGCACCATCTAAGATCCAGGCGATCGCCTTTAATTTCTTGTAGGTTAGCATGGCAGAGATAACTATGAGATAAATGGGCTTGAATCAGTTGGGCTTTATATAAATTAACTCTATAAAAATAAGCCCCTTGTAGTTCTGCTTCGTATAAGCTCCCTTGAGAAAGATTGGCTTCACAGAAGTTGGTTCCTTGTCCACAAGCTTCACTTAAATTGCTACGATTGAGTTGAGAACGACTAAAATCAGCTTCTTTTATTTGACTATTTCGTAGGGATGTTCCGATTAAATTGGCTTCCCATAAGTTGGCTTGAATGAGATTAGCTTGACTTAAATTGGCTCCCATTAAGTTGGCTTTTTGTAGTTGCGTATAACTAAGATTTGCACCGATTAAATTGGCTTGGGCTAAATCAGCCTTTTCTAAGTTTGCTTGGGTTAAGTTAACGTTTTCTAAGTTAGATTGACTGAGATTTTTTCCCCTTAAGTCAATTGTGGTAAAATCGGTATTAATTTTGGGGTTCTTGTTTTGTAAAATTAGCAATTTTTTCTGTTTTTCTAAGAGGGCTAAATGTTCTTTGTTGGCCATACTAATATTTTCTCTTTTAATTCTCTTTAATCATAGCTTATCAAATAATGGGGACAGTTTAGCTAGGTAGATGAATATTGTTGTCTATTTGGCTCCCAAAGGAATGTGTTAAGATTACAAGAAGAGTCTGAAACGTACGATTATTTGTTGTTAATTAATGAAAATTATGGATACTCTTGCTAAATGGTCAGTAGAAGATTATCACAAAATGATCGAGGCGGGAATATTAAGCGATCGCCCCGTTGAATTAATCTCAGGAGAAATACTACAAATGAGTCCAGAAGGTCCTTTTCATGACTATCTTAATATTAGTATTGTTGAGTATCTACGCTCCCTGTTAGGAACACAAGCTGTTATTAGTGAGGGACATCCTATTACTTTAGCTGACTCAGAACCCGAACCGGATATTGCTATTGTTCGTTCTCCTTATACATTATATCTGAATCATCATCCTTACCCTGAAGATATTTATTGGTTAATTGAAATTGCTGATACCAGTTTGAGCAAAGATTTAGGTATTAAAAAAACAATTTATGCCAATGCTAATATTCGGGAATATTGGGTTATTGATGTTAATGCTAAAATCCTTAAAGTATTCCAAAAGCCAAGAGAAGATAATTACGAAATCCAACAAAATTATAACAATGGATTCATTACTCCTCTATCATTTCCTAACCTTAAAATTTCTGTTAATACTCTCTTAGGAAAAGCTTAATAATTCATGACTAAAAAACCCAGTTATTACAATCATAATGGTTTTCTTATGCCGATGGGATTCCCCGTTGAAGGGTTTATTTCTGCACTGAAATATCAGGCAGAAGTTTCCGATATTTTTCTGATAACTTATCCTAAATGTGGTACAACTTGGACACAATATATCCTTTGGTTAATGCAGAATCAAGGAGAACCTTTATCCCCCTCAGAAAAGTTAGAAGATTATATCCCACATTTAGAAGAAGTAGGAAAAGATAAAATTGAAAAGTTACCTAAACAAAGAGTCATTAAAACCCATTTACCTTATAATTTAACCCCCTATAATACACAAGCAAAATATATTTATGTAGCAAGAAATCCTTTTGATTGTCTGGTTTCCTTTTATCATCATACTAGGGGATTTATTAAACATTATGACTTTGAGGATGGAACCTTTGATGATTTTTTTGAATGCTTTATAACAGGAGAAGTAGACTTTGGAGACTATTTTGATCATTTAGTTGGTTGGTATGAACATAAAGATGATGATAATGTTCTATTTTTTACCTATGAAACGATGAAAGCTGATCTTAAAACAATTATTATAAAAATAGCAAACTTTTTAGGAGATAACTATTTAAAGTGTATAGATAATGAGGAAGTTTTAAACAAAATTATTATTAATAGTTCTCTAGAAAATATGAAAAAAGATCAACAGCGTTGGTCAAGTAAACGTCCCGAAAATATGCCTTCTTTTATTCGTAAAGGAGAAGTAGGTGACTGGAAAAAATATTTTTCATCTGAACAAGAAAAAAGATTAACAAAAAAGTTTATGATGAGAACTGCTGGAACCGATTTTAAAAATATTTGGTTAGAGCCATCTGATTTTAAATAATTAACTTTAATAACTATGACTTCTGACTTCTGACTTCGTTAACAATCCCATCAATTCCAATACGCTTAATTGTTCCATCTTTAGAGAATAAAAATAAAGAAGCAACTTGAACATTTAACTGTTTACGAACTTCAGCCAATGCCATTGTAACAACTTCATCAATACTCTGACAGTGCATCAAATTCTTACTAAGATCATTGAGATTTTTTAATTCCTGACGAAGTTCTTCAGTATTCATATTTAATACTCAATGTAATTTCTGACAACCCACGTTCTACAATATTAAACAGCCCAAAAACAAGATTCCAGATATTGCTACAAATTGTTACCTTATTTTAACTAGCAAAAGGTTGTATCATTATGCTTTGGCCTTATAAAACGCCCGGTATTCCTGACGATCTCTTTGAACGGTTACCAGGTATTCCCCTGAGTAAACGAGAAGTGCGTTTACTGCTCATTTGTGCCTTAAGATTGAAAAAAGACTCAGTGGTGTGGGATATTGGCGCAGGAACGGGAACCATACCCGTAGAAGTAGGGTTATTATGTCCTGAAAGTCAGATTATTGCCGTTGAAAGAGATGAAGATGTGGTTAATCTCATTCGTCGTAACTGCGATCGCTTTGGGGTACAAAATGTAAAGATTCTTGAAGGGCAAGCTCCCAACTGTCTCAACGAACTCGAACCCTTACCCGATCGCATTTGTCTCGAAGGAGGACGACCCATCAAGGACATTTTAATAGAAGTTTGGCAACGATTAAAACCCGAAGGACGGCTAGTAGCCACCGCTTCTAACCTAGAAAACCTTTACCTCATTTCAGAGGGGTTGGCCGCCGTGCAAGCGAGGAATATAGAGGTAGTTCAGGGGGGAATCAACCGCTTAGAAAGGAGAGGGATTTCCCAAACCTTGGCCGCAGTTGATCCTATTTTTATTCTCAGTGGTGAAAAATTTTAAATACTTTTATAAAAACGTTATTATGAGAGTATAGTACCTTGATAATACCAATTTCAAAAACTGAGACTACAGATATAAATGTTGTAGGGGTCAACGGCCGTTGACCCCTACGAGAATGTGTAGTCAAACTTTAGGAAATTGGTATAACTTATCCCTACTGATTAGGAGGTTCTGTTCTGGGTCACACGGCAATGTTTTAGGCAAAAACCACGCCAAGTACAAAGGCAACCGTTGTACATGAGAACAGGTAAAAATCAATCCTGATAAGTAGTGAACAGCAATCAGTCTTAGAAACTAGGACTGCTGCCTAGGTCGGGAGGGTAAGACTCGTTATTCAATAGAATAAACAGCACATCCCTGTGAAGTAGGAAGCCTCGCATGGCGAATAAGACCGCCCTAAGATGCTCTTAGTTGGACTTCTCGTTTTAGACTCGGAAGCGGAAACTATAGCGGTTTTTAGTTGAGGCAGTTCATCCTTTTGTACCATAGTAAAAGAGGCGATTACGAAGAATTCTAGGAAATGTGTAGATTAACGAGAAGAAAATTTGTTAACCTTTCATAAGGAATCCTTAACGTTTTTCCCTCTTAACTCCTCACTTTAATTCTCTTGTACCGTTATGCCTTGGACTCGAATTATCACGGCTGTCGTCGCCATTTTCTTTGCCTTAGGAATGTTAATTGTTGGGGGATGGTACTTTACCCTTGGACTTTGTGTTATTGTCTTCTTGGGACAATTAGAGTATTTCCAATTGGTTCGTGCCAAAGGGATCGCTCCGGCTGCAAAAACAACCCTAGTGGTTTCTCAAATACTACTGGTCAGTTCGGCGATCGCCCCACCTATTACCGATGCATTATTTCCCTTAACGGGAGCGTTAATCTGTTTTTACCTCTTATTCCAGCCCAAGTTAGCTAGTATTGCCGATATTTCTACTTCGGTTCTGGGTTTGTTTTATGGGGGATACTTGCCGAGTTATTGGGTAAGGTTACGGGTAGGGTTTGCCCATGCTGTTCCCACTGTCAATGTAGCCAGCAGTAATTTACCCTTTATGGGTTACTGGCCAGAGTCTTGGACCGAACCGAAATTATTTCCCCCGGCCTTAACGGTGACTTGTTTGGCCTTTGGTTGTATTTGGGCGGCGGATATTGGGGCCTATATTATGGGTAAATGGTTGGGTAAGACGAGGTTATCAGATATCAGTCCCAAAAAGACAGTAGAAGGGGCAATTTTTGGTTTATTGGGTAGTATTCTAGTAGGAGAAATCGGGGCTTGGTATTTAGAATGGCCTTATTGGTATTTAACTGGGATGGTGTTAGGTTTGTTAATTGGTATTGTTAGTTTATTGGGTGATTTAACCGAGTCCATGATGAAAAGAGATGCCGGGGTTAAAGATTCAGGTCAATTAATTCCTGGTCATGGTGGTATTTTAGATAGAACCGACAGTTATGTGTTTACTGCCCCTTTGGTCTATTATTTTGTCACTTTGTTGTTACCTTTATTGAACTAAATTCTAAATTCTCCATTCTCCATTCTAACTTTTACCATTCATGAGTGTTATTTTTTGCTTTAATAACATCCTTGCGTCTGGTTTCTAATAACTCACTAAACTCTTGAGAGAGTCGAGGCATTTGTTCTAATAAGGTGGCCACGATTTCAGGGGATAAAACCGCCACTTCTAAGTCATCTAACGCCCTAACTGAAACATCACTACACTCTCCTGTTAAGAGGATTTTTTCCCCAAAAAATTCCCCTTTTCCTAAACAGGCAATTTCTTGTTCTTCTCCCCTATTATCTCTGACTAAGATAGTCACATGACCATTTAAAATTAAATATAACCCTAAAATTCTCTCTCCTTCTTGAAATACCCATTCCCCTTGGGCATAATAGCGAATATTACTCGCGTCTTCTTCTTCAATAAAACGTTCGGCCGCCACATTCCCAAAGTTAGGTAGCGATCGCATCATATCGGTTACTTGTTGGACGGGGTTCTGTTTAGGCATTTCAGACGCATTCATCTGATATTCTGTTTGAATGGGGTAAGGAATGGTTAAATGGTATCGTTTCGCTGCATAACAAATACGAATGACAAAATCATTGCGAATATTCAACATTGCTTCATAATCTTCTACAAATAAACCAATCTGATAAGTAATGGAAAAATCAGCATATTCTTCTATTCTTACCCAAGGTTTGGGGTTACTTAAAATACCTGGGGTTGATAAAGCAGTTTCTTTGAGAACTTGAATCACTTTATTCGGGGGATCATCATAGGAAAAATCAAATAAAAATCGTTCAATATGCAAGGGGGTGGGACGATTATAATTAGTAAAATTTCCTTGGGCTAAAATTGAGTTAGGAATGACGACACTATCTTGATCACGGGTTTGTAAATAGACCGATCGCCAGTTCACTTTAATGACTTTACCAATGGTATCCCCAACTTGTAACCAGTCTCCTAAGGTAAAGGGTCTTTCAAATAGTAATAATATTCCTGAAAATAAGTTTTTTAAGGTATCTTGTAAGGCTAAACCAATCACTAATGAACCCACTCCAAAAGCAGTTAAAAGTGCGCCTAGATCAATATTCCACACTGTTGAAAGAATAACAGCAGTAATACAAGCTACCAGAAAAAAGCGAATTAAATCTAATAATAAATCAGGAACTCTCGCTTGCCAACTTCCTGCGATCGCTTGATCAAAAATTAATACTTTAAAAGCTGAAAGCATGGCATGAATCATGCCTACCCAAACTACAGTTTTTACTAAACGAATCACTGTTGTCTCTTCTGGTATTTCTAACACTCTTGTTAAAAATAATAATAAAGCAACCAAGGGAAAAACTAAATTACGGAAGATAACAACTGTTGTAACTAAAGGTCTATCTTGTTGCTGAAAGCGAACGATGATTTCATTTAATAAAATCATAATCGAGGGAAAGCCTAAAATCAGTAAAACTGCCCAACGAAACCAGCTTTGTTCTCCTAAACTAATTGGCATTATTAATCAAATTCCTCCTTTTCAAAACACCTTATAACCTCATTATGGATAATCAAATTCAATTAACTTAGAAAACTTATAATTTTATTATTTTTCCTCATCGTTGCTTACTCTGAGCTTTCGTAAAGAATTGTTAAAAAATATTATAAAAAGTTTATTAATAACATTTTTATTGAGAAAGATTGGTTATGATAGCTCGTAAATTACAACTGAAATTTTTAGCACTTAGTCTCTATGAGTGCTAATCATCTCTTTTGGTTTTCATTCTCGTTAAGGATAAAAACAACTTTTAAAAAACAATAAATTAACTATAGGAAGAAACAGCTTATGAACTACTGCTTTGACATTATCGGTACGACTTCTGTGTTAACCTTTTTTAATTATCAACAGAAACTGGAACAAAATAAAAATCGAGGAAAAGCCTATTTAGGAAGCTATGAATGTAGTCTAGATGGTTTCATTGAATCATTAAATACAATACCCAAAAAACCCGATTGGGACTGGGATGATGTTGTGGGCAGTATGGTTAACTTTTGGCTAAAAAATGAAGATAAAGTGCGTTATTGGCAAGGGAATGTCAATTCTGAAGACCCAGAAACCGTAATTGTTGCGAGAGTGGGGAAAATTGAAGCTTTACGCAGTGAATTTGAGTCTATATTTGAAGTTTGAAGGGAGAAGATGGGGGCAAGCAAGTCAATCAGAATGTAGAATGTAGAATTACCTCCACCTCAAGTTGGAGGCTTGAAACAACGAAAATTCTTCTTCTCTTGGCCATCCCTCGACCGCTTTTCATCCCCTTGAAAGAGGAGACTTGGAACCCTTTTTTTCGGTCATTCAGTAGAATTAACTAGTAAAACAGGCCATCATCTTTTTTTTTCACAGAGTTTTGCGTAATTTCTCTATAGGTATTACAAAAAAGTTAAAGTTAAAATCAGAAATACACGCAAGACAAAATCATCCACTACCCATGAGTTGTGAAAGTCTACAACGTATTCTTATCGCTGACGATGATCGCATTAGTCGCAATCTTCTGGCTGACTTCCTGAAAGGGGATCATACAGTTATTTTGGCAAAAAACGGCATTCAAGCCCTAGAAAGAGCTAAAAATAGTCCCTCACCAGACATTATTCTGCTGGATGTCCTAATGGATGAAATGAATGGTTATAAGGTGCTTCATCATTTAAAAGAAGATGAGCAAACAAAAAACATTCCCGTGATTTTTATCACGGGTTTAGATTCTCTAGATGATGAAGAGAAAGGCCTAGAAATGGGAGCAGTGGACTACATTACCAAACCCTTTCGGCCAGCAATTGTCAAAGCAAGGGTGAGAAATCATCTTCGTTATGTTCGCAATCAAAAGTTGTTAGAAAAAGAAGCTCATATCGATGTTTTAACAGAATTAGGAAATCGACGCATCTTGAATATTGTTTTCCAAAGAGAATGGCAACGATGTCTGCGTAATAACCGCCCGTTCTCTCTTGCGGTTGCAGACGTTGATTGTTTCAAACAATACAATGACTTTTATGGCCATGGTGCAGGAGATAGGGTTCTTCAGGCGATCGCTGCTGTCTTAAAATCAGAAGTCAAACGAATGAGTGATTTTTGTGGCCGATATGGGGGAGAAGAGTTTGTCATCATGATGCCAGATACAAATAGGGTGGGAGCAAAAATGTTATTAGACAGGATTCACTCCAAAATAGAAACCCTCCATATTGCCCATGAAAAATCTTCTGTCGTTCCTTGGATCACTATCAGTATTGGTGGTATGACTGTCATTCCCCAGGCTGATACTTCACCCTTTTCTTTATTTGATGAAGCTGACAAGTTGCTGTATGAGGCTAAACGCAACGGCAGAAATTGTGTTATTTGGCATGAAGAAATGCCCTGAGGAGGTAGTTCCTCGGGTGGGCAATTGACACCTTACATTCATATCATAATCTTCTTCAATATTACTTTAACCAACAGTGTCTTAAATCATGGATATTCAACCCTATCATATTCTTTTGATCAGTCCTTCATCTCAGCAATATCATAGGATTGAACAGCTTTTGAGAGGGAGTCAAATCTGTCAGTTTAGGTTGCATTGGTTTCAAGGGAGTGAGTTAGCCAATGTTTCAGAAAATAACAAGCATTATCATGCTTATTTATTGGACACAACCTTAGAAAAAGCCGTTTTTTTCTCTGAGCAGATTTCCCCCATTCCGGTTATTTTCATAACAGATGATCCCCTCTCTGGTATTGAGGCAGTTAAACAAGGGGTGAGGGATTATTTAATGTTTCAAGAATTAACCATTGTTGCGTTGGAACGTTCACTTCGTTTATCCATTACCCATTATCAAACTCAACTTAAATTAGAAAGAAACCAGCAAGATTCTCTATGGGAAAAACAGTTTTACGAATTAGCAGAGTCTGTTCCTGTGGGGCTGTATCGTAATGATGTTAACGGCAATTGTATTTATATTAATCAAGAATGTTGTAAAATTCTCGATATTACTTTAGAAGAATGTTTAGGGACAGGATGGCTTTCCCGTCTTCATCCTGATGATAAGGAACGAGTTTGGCAATCATGGTATCAGTGTTTTTTAACTAAATCCCCTTGGCAAGATGAATATCGGTTTAGACATCACAATGGTAAGATTGTTTGGGTTTATGCTCAAGCTGTATTTGAGTTTAATGACCAAGGAGAAAATACTGGCTCTGTTGGGAGTTTAACTGATATCACTGAACGCAAAAAATTAGAAGCTAAATTATCTGAAAATGAGCAATTTTTACAAGATATTGTCAGTAATATACCTGATGCTATTTTTCGTTATGTACTTCATCATGATGGTTCAGATCAGGTTGTTTATATTAGTCAAGGTTGCCAAAAATTATGGGAAGTTAAAGCAGAAGAAGTGGCCGAAAATACTCAAATTTTATGGGAAATGATCCATCCAGATGATGTACCAGAAATGCAGGAATCTGTTTTTATTTCAGCACAAACCTTAAAAGATTGGGATTGGCAATGGCGTATTATTACACCATCAGGAAAAGAAAAATGGTTACAGGGTGCGGGGAAACCTCAAGGATTAGAAAATGGCGATGTGGTTTGGACGACGGTGATTGTTGATGTTAGCGATCGCAAACTTTCAGAACTTGCTTTATACGAAAGTGAACAGCGTTTTCGTGCTATTTTTGAACAAGCTGCTGTGGGAATTGTTATCTTGTCAATTGATGGAATTTTACAAAAAGTTAATCAAACATTTTGTAACTTCCTGGGTTATGAAAGTTCAGAATTAATTGGACAGCATTTTTCTATATTTACTCATCCTGATGATATAGGAAGCTGTGATCAATCCCTTCAAGAATTAATAGAAGATAAGCAAAAAAATTTTATTGTAAAAAAACGTTATTTCCGTTCTAATGGTGAGATAAAATGGGTAGAGTCAACTGTATCTTTGGTTCGTAAAAATACAAAAAAGCCAGACTATTTAATTGCCATTGTTCAAGATATTGACAGTAGAGTAAAAACACAGCATAAATTGAATTATCGTCTTGAGTTAGAGACGGTTGTTGCAAAAATTTCTAAACAATTAGTGACTAAGAATTTCATTAATTTACAGATAATTCTGGGACAATTGGGGGATATATTTAATGCGAGTCGTGTCTGTATTCATCGCTTTAGTCAAAATCAGACGAAAGTTAGTCTTTTTGTTGAATGGTGCAACCAAGGAGTGGTTAGCAATATGACAGAAATGCAGGATATTGATACAGAATTATTTCCTTGGTGGATGAAGCAAATGTTTGATAAACAAAGAATTATTATTCATGATATTGAGGAATTTCCAGAAGAAGCGATCGCTGAAAAACAGTATTTTCAAAACTTAGATATTAAAACAGTAATTTCTGTGCCGATTGTAGATCATAGTGGAGAATTATGGGGATTTATTGGTTTTGATCGCATGGATAAAACAACTCCTTTATCTAACAACGAAGCGGAGGTTGATACCCACGTCTTACGGATGTTAGGAGAAATCATTTATGTTTATTTAGCAAGGATTAAATCACAACAAGATTTGCAAGAAAGTGAAAGCCGTTATCGTGGTATAATCGAAGATCAAACAGAGTTAATTTGTCGTTTTTCCCCTCAAGGTATTTTGACGTTTGTTAATGATGCTTACTGTCGTTTTTTTAATATAAAAAGACAAGATTTAATCAGTCGCTATTTTTCCTCAGTTATGGAAAGTATCGATAAAAAAGATATGGTTAGAACGTTGCATCAATGTCAAAAATTGACTCCCGATAACCCGGTAGTGATCAAAGAAACAAAAGTCAAAGTAAAGGAAAAAATTTACTGGTTACAATGGACAACTCGCGCCTTTTTTAGGACCAATGGTGACATCACTGAATTTCAAGCTTTGGGACAAGATATTACAGAAAGAAAAGAAGCAGAACAATTATTAAAAGAAAGTGAAGCTAACTTTAGAGGTATTTTTGAACAAGCAGCCATTGGTATTGCATTAGTTAACCATAATGGTAATTTTTTGAGTGTTAATCAGCATTTTTGTCATTTTTTACGCTATTCTTCTTCAGAACTTTTAAACCTTAATTTTCGGTCTATAACCTTTCCCGATGATCTTGATATTAGTCATCAATATATTAAGAAAGTGATGGAAGAAGACGCTGAAAATTATTCCTTAGATAAACGGTATGTGGCTAAAAATGGAGAGA
>JBFRWG010000082.1:0-25115 GCA_051439445.1 Crocosphaera sp. | reverse complement strand
CCCTATCAACATCATTTTAATTCAAAATCTGCCCATGAAATTTTTGCACTTTTTTGGGGTAAAGGAATTAAGAAGAATCAAGTTATTGATCGTCAAGTTTCTCAAATTGATATTGCACCAACCATTGCAAAAATTATGGATTTTAATGCAGATTATGCAGAAGGAAAGATTTTAGAAGAGGTATTTATTTAAAATAATGATCAAACGAACATTAAGCTTAATCTTTCTTATTTTAGTTGCAACTTTTTTCAGTCAAGACTTATTAACTGGTATTATTCTTCTCGGATGGACTTATCGGTGGGTAGGTTATTTAATTAAACGTCGTCTATTTAAGTTATCTCCTCTCGCTAAAATAATGACATGGGAGCAATTTCTTTTTCAAGAGAAGAATAATAATAAACAAATAAGCAACTATATTTATCCTAAACTATGGGAAAATCCTACCACAATAAAATGTCTTAATTATCCTCAATTAAAATGCTTGCATCGTATTCTATACTCTCTAAAATTACACTTTAAAATTGGATTATCAGGGATTTTAGTAACTTGGACTGTTACCTTTCTTCCTTGTTTATTATGGGTTTATGCTTGGTATACAGGTTGGCATATTTCTTTTAACAAAATGTATGAAGAGTCAGCAACAGGAGGTTCTCTGGGATTCTTAGGAACTGTTATTTTTACTATTATAATGTTTTATGTTCCTTTAGCACAAGCTCGTTATAGTTTAACAAAAGATTGGCGTAGTTTTTTTGCATTTAAGTTAATAAAAATTGGGCTTTGTCATAGTCCTTTACAGTTATTGGTCTTAGCTATCAGCTATTTATTTAGTAGTTTTATTCTTTTAATTATTAAAATAATACCCGTATTTTTGCCTGTAATCAATGCTAACTTAGAAAACATAAATTCTGCACAAGCTCTTGAATTTCTGAATGATTATTATTTCTTGACAGGAATCATTTGTTTGGGTTTATTTTTTGCTTTAAAAATGATGGCCGGATATATTTATGCAGGGGTTTTAGTTGAAACTCAGCAGAAAAATATTGTGACTGAAGATGATTTACATCAAGAAGAAATTTATTACTTAAATAAGTTTCAATTTCCTCCTAACTTGACTCATTCTAATCAGAAACGGATGCAGAAAATGATTATTTCTAGTTTATCTATAGGTTATAGAAGTAGTTTGATCATCCTTACTTTCTTGGTTTGGTTTCTTTTTAGCTTTTTCCCATTTGTTTCAGAATTTTTTAATTATTATCCCCAACGAGGTTTTTTAAATCAACCCTTAGTGCAAATTCCCTGTTTTCGCTATGTTCCCCAAAGTTTAGAAGACCATAAGAATGAAGCTTAAGAAAACTATTTTCCTTGGCCTTGAATTACCTGTTTAAGAGTCGTCAAGGTTTCTAGAGAAATTAAACCCCGATAATGACCTTTTTGATTAGAAACCCCTAAAAAGGGTGATTCTCCTTGATTCGGATGACGATCAAAACGAGGAGAACTATTAATATAAACTAAAGCACTATCTATCTCAGTGGAAAATTGTCTACTTTCTAAATAAGAATCTGTCACTAAACAATCAGCATGACCGCTACTATATTTATTAATCCAAGTAATCCCCTCAGATAAGTTTTCAACCACTTTAAAAGCAATCATTTTACTTAAATAGGGAGTATCCCATTCCGATGATTTGACCGGTTTTAGATAGTCCTTAAACTCAGTTGACAAAGCCTCATCGCCCCGTAATTCAAAGCCATTTTCTTGCAAAATATTAAATAAACGCACTAAAAGAGATGAGTTATAAGTTGGACTAATCAAGACTTTTTCAATGGCATTAACGGGATCAGGTTCACTTTCATGGCTATCTAAAATAACCCAACGAACCAAATCTAAATCAACCGTTGGAGACCAATATAAATAACAATTACCCATAGCAGACTTTAACACAGGAGCAGTTGCCCATTGAGTTACCTGCTGTACCAAACTAGGACGACCATAAGGAATAACTAAACTGAGGTATTGATCCTGAGTAACTAAATCTTGAATGGAAGTGCCTTGTTCCCCTGAAAGCACTTCTAAACATCCTATGGGCATTTGCGCCTCTTTAAGGGCAGATTGTAAGACATCAGCAATCATTTGATTAGAATGAGTTGAAGCATTACACCCTCGTAAGATTAAACTATTGCCCGTTTTTAAACAAAAGCCGGCTGCGATCGCCGCCAACTCAGGAAAAGTTTCATAGACCAAAGCGACTATTCCCAAAGGCATTAATTGACAATAGCTTCCCGTCCTATTCAGGCGGTAAGGGGTATTAAACACCTGTTGGATCGGGTCAGGGAGTTGAGCAAGAGAATGGAGAATTTCCACCGTCTTGCTTAACCTTTCTGGGGTTAATTTTAACCAATCGATGAGGATATCCGGAACTGCCATTTCTCTACTCATTTCGAGATCGAGGGTATTGGCTTCGAGAATGGCATCGAAGGCATTACTTAGGCCTGTGGCCATAGCTTGAATACCTAAAGAGCGATCACCACTATGACTGGTTTCTAAACTTAGATAAGCGTCATAAGACCGCTCAATGGAGGTTAACAAGAAGTTAGGGGAATTTTCTGGGGTCATAAAATAGGCCTTAACATCGATAGGCTAACCAGAAGATAATCGTCGGCACAATCACTAATAAACCAGCTATAGCCATGCCAATGACGACACCCGGACTTAAGGAGGATTGTAACGCCAACAAAAACCATCCAATTAATATTACTACCATCATGCCCGTCATGATGGGTAGATAGCCATCCCTTAACCCAGGTCGAACGATTAACCAACGGTAGCCAGTCCAACGCCAGATTCGCTTATAAGGGTAACTAGACGATAACTGTTCAATGGTTTGGCCATTTTCCTCAACCACAAAGATTTGCTGACAGCGATCGCAGCCAAAGGCTTCCGTTAAGACAATGGGTAAAAGATGCCCTCGCCTCCGACAAGGGCAAGGATATTCTTGATTCAAATCGATTTTTACGGGCTTGTGAGGTCGCACGAGTGTCAGGGTAGTGACTCCTAAAGTAAGCTCTATATAAGTATAGTGTCCCTGATCCCAGAGATTCGGCTGCTACTCAATCTAAACTTAAGATTTCAAGCCACGTATCGGACTTGAACCGATGGCCCCATCATTACGAGTGATGTGCTCTACCAACTGAGCTAACGTGGCAGGGAGTTATCCCACCCCAATAATCTATCATATAAATTCTAAATTCTAAATTCCCCATTATCCATTCCCCATTCTCAATTCGACCTTCGACCTTCCTCGTGCCTCCAATCAGCATCTTTTTCATCTTTCTTGTAACAATTGTTAATATTCCACTGTCTACTGTCCCCAACTCCCTTATGATTAGGATTACAGTTTTTAAGACTTTGTAAAAAACGGAGGTTCAAACTTGGCTATTCCTCTTTTAGATTACGCGCCTAAAACTCAAAATGCGCGAGTAGAAGGATACACTATACCAGGAGACGACCAACCCATCATTTTTAGCACTGAAAATGTTCTCTCTCCTGGGGACTTGGCTGTTTTGATTGAAGCAGCTTATCGTCAAATTTTCTTCCATGCGTTTAAGTGGGATCGTGAACCTTTTTTAGAGTCTCAACTTCGTAACGGACAAATCACCGTACGAGACTTTATTCGTGGGTTATTGCTTTCTAATACTTTTGTTACCAGCTTCTACGAGAAAAATAGTAACTATCGTTTTGTAGAACAATGTGTTCAACGAATATTAGGACGAGACGTTTACAGCGAAGATGAAAAGATCGCTTGGTCTATCGTCGTCGCTACTAAAGGATACGGTGGTTTTATCGATGAGTTACTCAATAGCGATGAGTATTTAGAAAACTTCGGTTATGATACGGTTCCTTATCAACGTCGTCGTAACCTTCCCGGACGGGATCAAGGAGAATTACCCTTTAATATTAAATCTCCTCGTTACGATGACTACTATCGTGGTATTTTGGGCTTCCCTCAAATTCTATGGCAAAACGAAATCCGTCGTTTTGTTCCTCAAGAGAAACAGCCCAAAGCTGGCGATCCTGCCAACTACTTGACTGTTGCTCGTAGTCTTGCTAGTGCAAGGGGTAATGTAACACCCAGAGTGGCTACTGGCAACCTTGATTATATGGCTTTGGTTCCTCGTCGTTAATCTTCACTTTTGTTTAGCTTAACATGAAGGTTTTGGGAAAGTTGCGGAGCAATGGAATGATTGACTCATCTAGATGAGGTTATTTTATGGTTCTGTGACTTTCCCCGCTTTTTAAGTATATTTTTTTGTTTAATTGTCAAATTCATACGCTCCAAACTTAATTTCTTCGGCAAATTTTTCCTCCACAATCTCTTTTAGTTCTTGATCAAAATAACTAGCATAAGATCGACGTTCAGACTTGTTACGAATCGGTAAGGGTTCATAGGGAATATCAATCATTTCACAAACTTTCTTAAAGTCTTGTTCTAGGGATTCAAACCGTATTAAGAAATCAATATCTTGATCTAAGTTGGGTTGATTCAATGTGAAAGAAAAACCCAAAAAATTAAACGTTTTTTGCTGAGATAACGACTCGGAGAGTCCAATATAGTGCCTAACTGGGGATACTTCTCCTACTAGCTTAATAAAATCTTCTCGTATCCATTCTTTTACCCCACGATGAGGGGAAAAATACCAAGAAATCATACGATCATAAGGATTTCTCAGGGTAGCAAACTTAAACAGTTTTTGATAAAAATTAGGCTCTAAAATATCCTTATAATTTTGTAAAGTTGAATGTTTGGTAACATCATATTTATCATTTCTTACCTCAAACCGTTCAATTCCGTCTTGATGTTCCCCAAAAATCATAATTTTATCTTCAGAATAATTCCTCAGAATATTCTGGAGACTGTTTCCTCCTGTTTTGGGGATGTGAATAAATAAAAAATTTTTTTCGCCGGATATCATGATTGTTTTAAAAAGTCAATTATACAAGTTTTGAATTTTTAATAGTTAGTCCCATTTGAGTTTTAAATAACTAATCCTTTTCCCAGGATTATGACACCTTCCATCTTTATAACTCCAGGGGACTCCTGTGAGAGGGAACATTTTTGTCCAGAAGACTTCCTTAAATCTAAGCTTTACCCTCAAGCGTCTCTCTCAATGATCATTTTAGTCTAAGTGATAGCTGAGTTAAACCCTTGGGTTGTCTGAGACGGTGAGAGTAAAAATTTACATTAGATCAAGTTTAAAAAACCCAGAGCATGGGCTATACTACTAAACACTTTAACACAAATTAAACCTAGATTTAATTAGGGCTAATGAAATTTTCAACTCCTATTGCTTTTCTTATATTTAATCGTCCTCAATTAACTGAGAAAGTTTTTAATCGCATTGCTCAAATTAAACCTCAAAAATTGTTGGTGGTTGCCGATGGTCCGCGGTTTCCTGAAGAGGTAAAAAAATGTGAGAAAACTCGCTCAATTATCGATAAAGTTGACTGGGATTGTGAGATATTAACTAATTTTTCTCACGAGAATTTAGGATGCAGAAAACGTATTTCTAGTGGAATTAGTTGGGTATTTTCACAAGTAGAAGAAGCCATTATTTTAGAAGATGATTGTCTACCCGATCTGTCATTTTTTAGTTTCTGTCAAACTTTATTAGAAAAGTACCGTGATGATGAGCGAATTATGCACATTAGCGGTAATAATTTTCAACTGGGACAAAGTCGAACCCCTTATAGTTATTATTATTCTATTTATAATCATAACTGGGGTTGGGCCTCTTGGCGAAGGGCTTGGCAGCATTATGATGTAGATATGAAAACTTGGCCAGAGTATCAATATTCTCAGGCAATTCGCTCCATTTTTGAACATCCCGAACAACAAAAATATTGGTGCGATCGCTTTGAAGAAACTTTCAAGGGAAATGTAGATACTTGGGATTATCAATGGACTTATGCTTGTTGGTCACAACAGGGAATTGCTATCCTTCCGGATGTTAATTTAGTGAGTAATATTGGCTTTGGTGTTGATGCGACTCATACCACCTCAGATAGTTTTTTAGCGAACTTACCCACAGGGGAAATGAAGACCATTAAACACCCTCCATTTGTGGCAACTAATCGAGAGGCTGATACATTTACTTTCTGGCGAATTTTCTTGGATAAAGAAGCTAAAAGTATTAATCAAGTTTTGCAAGAATTAGAGGAACAAGTTAACCAAGATCAAGCAGAAATTACCGCTAAAGAAGAACTGATTAATCAGCAAATTGACTCCATTAATCACCTAGAACAAAAACTGAGTACCGCCCAAGAATTTTTGGTGGCAATGGAGTCGAGTAAGTTCTGGAAATTAAGAAACAAATGGTTAAAATTAAAAGCTAAATTAAACTTACCAACTGACCCAAATATAGGCAGTTTTTCTGAAAAACTAGAATCAGGAAATTATCTATTAGAAACTCAAGAAATTTCCTATAAGCAGTTTGCTAAGCAATCTCTGAAAAAAATTATTAATCAAGTCAAAATAAAAGAAGAATTCTGGGAAACGCAAAAAAGTGTTAGGCAACAGTTTAAAGCCGATGCTAAACTGCAAAAAAATACCATTAAAACAGAAGCGAGAAGTCCCTTAACCGGATCAGATGACATTACCTTATTGGAGGTAATGTCAGCACAAAAACTGATTGATGACTGGCAACTTCATACGCAGATTGATATTACTGAAGAATTCAATAACTGTTCTGAAATCTATCTGTATCGCTGTAATCAAACCAAACTCAAATTCTTCTATCCTTTTGAAACAGTCGGGTCGGATAAACTCTACGAACAACTGGATCGTTTTGATTGGTATTATACCGATGAAAAATGGGAATATGCCCTAGCATTACGAGATTTAGAATACTGTGAAACGGTGTTAGAAATTGGTTCAGGATTTGGATTTTTTGTTGAAAAAGCTCAACGAGAAGACATTAACATTACAGGAATTGAACTCAATGAACACGCTGTTACTATTGCCCAAAGAAAACAGTTACCCGTCAAAAAAATAGACTTACAAATTGTTGCAGAAAACTCTCCTAATGCTTATGATGCTGTCTGTAGCTTTCAGGTTTTAGAACACGTAGTGAACCCAAAAGACTTTATTCGTTGGGCAGTAGAAG
This sequence comes from Crocosphaera sp., assembly GCA_051439445.1. GTDB lineage: Bacteria > Cyanobacteriota > Cyanobacteriia > Cyanobacteriales > Microcystaceae > Crocosphaera. Next base: position 17,955 of record JBFRWG010000082.1, on the reverse strand, counting down.
CCTTAAAACCAGGGGGAAAATTGATTTTAGGGGTTCCCAATGCCAAAAGTTTCCTCAAACATCAATATTGTTTATTAGATATGCCACCCCATCATATGTCCCAATGGTCAGCCAGCACATTTAAAGCTTTAGAAAAACTCTTTCCGCTTCAGTTAACTAAAGTAGAATATGAACCCTTAGCGGACTATCATGTAACTGGCTATTTAACCAGTTATCGTGATTATATTTGTTCCGTTTCTCCCTTTGGTAAATATTTGTTCAATGAGGCAGCTATGGAATATTATGAACAAGTCTTAAATCAAGGCTTAAGAAAATGGTTCCCTGGACAAACCCTTTATGTCGAATTTGAAAAACTTGACTAATACTGAATTATTTTAACCCCCTAACGGAGAAAAAAAATGACCAATACCATTCATAAACCAGCCAACACCCTTCCCGATCCCCAAAGTATTATTAAACAACAAACAGAGATTATCCAGGAAGCCGAAAATACCATTCTTGAACTGGATGAAAAACTCAGATCCGCTAAAGAAGTAATTGGGGCGATGGAATCGAGTAAATTCTGGAAACTGCGAGAAAAATGGTTTAATTTGAAAGATAAATTAGGCTTACTATCTGAAACCGAAAAACGAGAAAATTGGCAGCAAAAACTCACCCTATCCTCCCCGCTTCATTTACCCGAAATTATTGATTATCCAGACCCTTCTTTTAAGACTGAAATAGCCACACCCGCAGTAGAAAAACCAACCCATCCCGTGGATCTTCATTTTCAATACATTCAATCTCAGATTAAACCCTTTACCTTTGTGGGGCCAGAAAGAATGCAAAGCCTGTATAATTTGGCCCAACGCATTGAAATCGAGAATATTCCAGGAGATGTTCTCGAATGTGGCATTTGTAATGGAGGAACCGCCGCTATTCTTGCCCATTTTGCCACCCACTCCCTAAAATATGATCGCACTGTTTGGTTATTTGATTCCTTTGCAGGGATGCCGGATACCACCGAAAAAGACGAAGACGAGGCCAAAGAATGGGTAGGGAAAGTGGTTGGAACCCTAGATAAAGTTTTAAAAGTCTTAGAGCTGGTCAACAGCGATATGGACAAAGTAAAAATTATCGATGGTTGGTTTGAAGATACTTTCCCCACCCTCCATATCCCTCAGATTGCTTTATTAAATATCGATGCTGACTGGTACGCTTCAGTAAAACTCTGTCTCGATACCTTCTACGATGCAGTGGTTCCCGGCGGTTTTATTTCCTTCGATGACTATGGACATTGGCCAGGATGTCGTAAAGCAGTAGATGAGTTTTTTGCAGAACGACAACTCCCCTATCAACTCCAAGAAGTTGATTATACGGCGCGATGGTTCCAGAAACTTTAAAAACGGTAGGAAGAGGGAATAAATAAACATGAAATATCTTAATTTAGGCTGTGGTACGCAATTTCACCCCGACTGGGTTAATATCGATTTCGTTTCCACCCAAGAAGGGGTAATGGCCCATGATCTGCGTCAGGGGATTCCTTTTGAGGATGCTTCCTTTGATGTGGTCTATCATTCCCATGTCTTAGAACATTTTTCCCGTCCAGAAGCGGAACGGTTTTTAGAAGAATGTCATCGGGTTTTACGTCCCCAAGGAATTATTCGGGTGGTGGTTCCGGATCTCGAACAAATTGCGAAATTGTACATTAAGGCCCTAGAGAAAGCGTCTGGGGGGTCCGAGGAGTGGGCAGATAACTACAATTGGATTTTATTAGAACTATTTGACCAAGTGGCTAGAAACCAAGGGGGCGGCGATATGGCTGGTTATTTAGCCGATGAAACCATTCCTAATGAGTCCTTTGTTGTGGAACGTATTGGCTTTGAAGGGGAGAACCTCATGAAGCAATTACGACCCATCAGAGAGCAATTACAGCCTCCTTTGTCCTTTAACCCCGAAACCGACGACTTTGAGGAAACCGCCCTCAAAATTGGTAAATTTCGTCTCAGTGGGGAAGTTCATCAATGGATGTACGATCGCTATTCCCTGCAACGTCTTTTGACGAAAACAGGCTTTACAGACTTTAAAGTGTGTGAAGCGAATGAGTCGAGAATTCCTGATTTTGACACCTTTGGCTTAGATATTCAACCGGATGGCAAAGTTCGCAAACCCGACTCTTTGTTTGTCGAAGCGCTGGAATGTCGTCCCAACTATTGGCATTTTATCAACACCACCGCCGATCCCAGCAGTTTGAAAGTGGTTCAACTGAATACTATGGACATTCGAGGTGGGGCCGCTAGGGCCGCTTATCGACTCCATAAGGGACTACAAACAACTGGACAACGATCTTTGATGTTGACACGGTATAAAGTGTCTAAAGATGAGACGGTTTGTGCAGTGAATACGCCATCACAAGAGTCCCATTTTGAGGAGTTTAATGCCCTACAAACCCACTATATCAATGGAAACCGTACCCATCTCTCCAATACCCTGTTTAACTTTACCTATCCTGGTTGGGATGTGAGTACCGTTGAGGAAGTCCAAGACGCAGATATTATTCAACTCCATTGGTTAGCGAGTTTTCAATCTCCCCAAACCATCAAACAGTTAGCTAGTTTAGGAAAACCCATTGTTTGGACGTTTCATGATATGTGGGCCTTTACTGGGGGATGTCATTATTCTGCGGGATGCGAAGGGTATCAAACGACTTGCGAGAGTTGTCCTCAATTGAAAGACGATCCCTTTGGGTTAGCTAGTGCTATTTTACAAGATAAATTGGACTTGTTAGGAGGCATTAATTTAACCATTGTTACCCCTAGTTATTGGTTGGCTGATTGTGTTCGTAAAAGTGCATTATTTAAACATCAGCCGGTGGAAGTCATTCCCAATGGGGTTGAAATTGATAGATTTATCCCTATTCCTAAAAGAGAAGCTAAGGAAAGTTTAGGGATTAAAGCCAATACCTTTACCTTATTAATCGGGGCAGAAAATGGCAACGAAAAGCGCAAAGGTTTTTGGGAGATGTTACAAGCTTTAGAAGTTTGTTTAGAAGATGAAAAATTCTTTATTGCTCTTCAACAGGGACGGGTGAAACTATTATGTTTTGGTTTACCCCATGAAAATCTGCATTCTTTAAATATTCCTGTAGTCTCCTTTGGAGATGTTTATTCTGATGACAAATTAGCTGAAATTTATTCAGCCGCCGATCTATTTGTTTTACCTTCTTTAGAAGATAATTTACCCAATACTCTCTTAGAATCCATGAGTTGTGGAACCCCTGTCATTGGGTTTGAAGTGGGAGGATTATTGGATGTTGTTCAAGAAGATATCACAGGAAAATTAGTGTCTGTCGGAGATTCGGTTGCATTAGGAAAAGGTATTTTAAGCTATTTTTCTCAACCCGAAAAAAGAGAAGGGATGGGCAAAAAGTGTCGTCAACTTATTGAAGAAAAATACTCCCTTTCGGTTCAAGGAAAAGCTTATTTAGACTTATATCAAAGCTTACTATCGAAACAACCATCTTCTCCCCGTCAGTCTTCTTCAGTGGGTTCTTATAAAAAACTCAAAGGCATTTTTGCTCCGATTCAAACTGAGTTTAATTCTGTTTCTGGAATTAGGTTACAATCCGTTTTACGTCATTCTCTGACAGAAGAAATTCAACAAACTAAAAGGGAAATTGAAAAACTGATTACTCAAAATACAGAAAAAAGTAAAGCTTTAGAAATTTTACAAGACGAGTATCGAGAGTATCAACAATCTCATCTTAGTGCCAGTCAATTAAACCAGGTAATCCAACAAAATCAACAAGAAATTCAACAGTTAAACGAAGAAATTGAAGCGATGAGAACCAGTAAATTCTGGAAACTGCGATCGCTTTGGTTTAAAATCAAAAAAATCTTCGGTTTACCTACCACTGATTAACCCTTTAATTAATTTATAAACAGTAAAAAATGAGCAATTCTACGTTAGAAAATCTCAAAACAGAAGCCATACAACTCGCTAAAACCGTCGATGGTTATATGGCAGATATCGAACTACAATGGCTATACGATAATGCTTATGGGAACACCGTGGAAATTGGTTGTTATAAAGGCAAAAGTACCACAGCGATTGGATTAAAATTAAAACAGTCAGAGGGTAATTTAACCTGTGTTGACTGTTGGTACAATGAAGAGGTTTTTAATGAGTTTCAAAACACCATTAAACGAGCCAATATTCCTGTATCAATGTTGAAAATCAGAAGCGTAGAAGCAGCTTCTCATTTTCCCGATAATAGCTTAGATTTTGTCTTCCTTGATTCTTCCCATGAATATCAAGATACCATAGAAGAAATCCTCTTATGGTTGCCAAAATTAAAAGCAGATGGGTTACTTTCTGGCCATGATTATGGACATCGATTGTTTCCAGGTTTAACACAAGCAGTTGATGAGTTATGCTTTGGTTTTGAGAACCCAGTTAAAAGTATTTGGACTCTCCAAATTAATAAAATTCCAACTGAATACAGTACAGTGTTAAAGAAATTAGGGGAATACCAGAAGCAAATTTTATCTTTACAACAACAATGTAATCAAGCAGTTGTTTTACAAGATGAAACTGTACAAAAATGGCAACAATGTGACCATGAATTAGTTGGTTTACGACAAGAAATTCAGCAAAAAGAATCTGAAAAAAGTGCTTTACTCAATCAAGTAAAAATATTGCAACAGAATGATACACAATTGCAACAGTATCAACAAGAAATTACTCAGTTAAAAGCAGAAATTGAAGCCATGAAAACTAGCAAATTTTGGCAACTGCGATCACTTTGGTTTAAACTTAAACAAACTTTAGGTTAAGCCACCACCAACTAACTATTTATCCTGTAATTATCAACTTTAAAACAAGAAAAAATCATGATTAACTCTACCTTAAATGACACCAAAACCCAAGCCATCAATTTAGCTAAAGAAGTTGATGGTTATATGACAGAAAGAGAACTCAAATGGCTCTATGATAATGCTAATAATCAAAGTGTAGAAATTGGTTCTTATAAAGGTCGTAGTACCACAGCAATTGGACTTAAATTAAAACAGTCTCAGGGAAATTTAACTTGTGTTGATTGTTGGCATAATGAAGACATTTATAATGACTTTAAAAACAACATTAAACAAGCAGAGATTCCCTTATCCATGTTAAAAATGAGAAGCGTAGAAGCAGCTTCTCATATCCCTGATAATAGCTTGGATTTTGTCTTCATTGACTCTTCCCATGAATATCAAGATACCATCGAAGAAATCCTTTTATGGTTGCCAAAATTAAAATCTGATGGACTACTTTGTGGTCATGATTATGGAAATCCTTATTTTCCAGGGTTGAAAGAAGCAGTGGAAGAATTATGCTTTGGTTTTGAAAATCCTGTGGATAGTATCTGGACTTTAAAAGTCCGTGAAATCACACCAGAATCCATGACTTTGTTTAAAAAATTAACGAATTATCAAAATCAATTATTATCCCTACAAAAACAGTTTTATGAATCAGAAAATAGCAAAAATCAAACCCTACAAGAATCTCAAAACTATCAAAATCAGATCGTTGCTTTACAACAGCAAATTAACGAAAAAGAAATAGAAAAAAATCAAATTCTGCAAACCTATCAACAAGAAAAACAGCAATTAAGTGAAGAAGTAGCAGCTATGAAAACCAGTAAATTTTGGAAACTACGATCACTCTGGTTTAATGTCAAAAAAATCTTAGGTTTACCGATTAAATAGACAAATGAAAATTTCCATTATTACGGTTTGCAGAAATGCGGAACAAACCATCGAAACAGCTATTAAAAGCGTTGTCAATCAAACCTATTCTAATATTGAATACATCATCGTTGATGGAGAGTCTACTGATAACACAAAGACCATTATTTCCCAATATACAAGTCATCTAGATCAGGTGATTAGTGAACCCGATACCGGCATTTATAATGCCATGAATAAGGGTATTAAATTAGCAACAGGAGACTTTGTATACTTCCTCAACTCTGATGATTATTTACTGGATAATAAGGTGATTGAAGATGTTGTTAATTACCTGAAAGAACATAGGAATTGTGATGTCATTTATGGTGATTTAGAAGTGAGAAGCAAACAGCAAACTTTTGTTGTTAAACCCCCTAAACCAGAAGAGATTTTAGATTGGATGATTTATGGCAGTATGCCTCATCAAGCCACTTTAGCTAAACTATCTATTTTTGACAAGTATGGTCTTTTTAATGAAAATTATAAGATAGTTTCTGATGTTCAATGGTATCTTAATTTACTCCAATATAACCATATTAACTGGTCTTATTATCCGAGAACCATAGCATCTTATTGGTTAGATGGATCATCCAATCAACAAATTCGATTAACCAGACAAGAATTTTGGGAAGTCCATAATTCAGCTACGGTTTATCAAAGTAATGAATGGGATAAAAAACGACTTCTAAAATATCAAGATATTATTCTTAATTTTGAAGAACAAGTAAGCTCATCTAATCAAACTATTGAGCAGCTTAAAAATGACTTAGAAACTACCTCTAATCAATTAGAAAACATCATCGAGCAACTACAAAACTCTCAAACTTTAGCTAATACTTATCAAAGTAAAATACAGCAACTTGAACAAGAAATTAATGCCATGAAAACTAGCAAATTTTGGAAATTTCGCTCAGTTTGGTTTAAATTGAAAAAAACCCTTAATTTACCAACGATAGAGTAAATGAAAAAGATAATATTTACCCCAAGGATGACTATCCTTGGGGTTGTTTGTTATAAACCCACCTTTTATGGAAGTGGTGGGCGGTATTTATCTATGAGTCAATTGTAAACTTTTGTGTAGTTTACTGGGATTTTCTTAATATTTTCTTTAGATTTGCTTAAGGTTGATAAGGCTGTAATCTATTGTTTATGGGAATGGTAGGGTTTTCCCTCTTGTGATTCTTTTGTAAATTTTCTTATACTATAGGTAAATAAACTTGACATAACATCATCTTTAACCTTTACCTGACCTATGTTTCCCAACCTTTTTGAAGCAACAACCGAATACTGGCGACAACTTGACGACATTGAAACCCGTTATAATAGAGGTGAGTTATCCTTAGAAGAAGTGGATCGAGAAGTAGAAATCTTAATGAAGCAACTGGGACAAAAGAGAAGAGAGACTCTGCGTTATTTCAGAGACAGCTTATCTCATTGGATATCCATCCATACTGAATTTCTCATTGGTTTTATGATCCTTCTGGTAGCTGTCTATAGCTGGATACTTGCTATTAATAATTAGAACCTACCAAACGAAAAACCCCAGCTTTCACTAGGGTAAAGGAGGAGATTCCATGAATACGAAAGACGCAACGGAAAAAAAATTGATATCAAAGATGTTTTCCAACAGCAAGTCTTTATAATGGCTGACTTGTTCTTATCTGACCTTAGGTTTCCCCAAGTCAAGCTATTTCATATCATCAGCAACTAAATTCCACTTTATTCCACTTCTAGATAAAAAACAAAATAGTCAAAAGCCTGAATATACCTTACTTTTGGGACTGACATCACCCTTGATGACCTCCTAATATAAAGATAACAAGAGGAAGCGGTGCGACCCCGCGCCGTCTTGGGGTCTCCCCAAGTGGAGCAAGTGGCGAACCCGAAGGGTGCAAGGGAACGCGCACCAAGAGACAGAGGTCAAACAAATGTTAAACACCAACACCAACAACACCGTTATCATCCGTAACTACATTCTTCTCGCTGTTACCGTCATTTTTACTTCAATGGGTTTAACCGATACATTTTTAGCCGCTACTCGCACTGGACAACAAGATCGCCTCAACAACTATGGACAAGTGATCAATGCTGGACTGGTTTCTTATTCTCAAAAGCTTGGTCGTTAACATTAATTATCAATGACCTTTTTCTCTTGTTAGTTACCTCGTCATCTGACGAGGTTTTTCTGTCTTCCCCGTATCATTTAATCTCTTAAGCAATCGATTTGCTCTGATCAGCAAATCAGTTAAAGATCATAACCGAACCTCATTAAGTACAGTTTTCTCGACTCAAATACATAGAATTAGTTCGGTGAGTAAACCCTAATTAATAGGGGATATAATCCCCACTGACTAACCTAATCAAATTGATTAATATAAAAGTAAGCCAATAAATCAATCAACACTTTACCTTAAGTACCTATTAAGTAATTACTCAAAGGAGACAAAAAAGATGGCAGTCGTACGTTACAATCCTTGGCAAGAAATGAATTCTTTACAACGTCAACTCAACCGTTTATTTGATGATGCTTTAACTCCTAGCAATTGGGATGAATCGGCTCATTTATCTAAAATTCCTGCGTCAGAATTGACGGAAAATAAGGATACTTTACATCTAAAATTAGAAGTTCCTGGTATATCTACCAAAGATTTAGATATCCAAGTAATGGTAGATCGAGTCGTTATTACTGGTGAAAGAAAATCGGAAACCAAAACCTCTGAAAATAGCAAGACTCACTCAGAATTCCGTTATGGTAAATTTAAAAGAGTTATTGGACTTCCTGTCCCCATTCAAAACACCCAAGTAACTGCAGATTACAAAGATGGTATTCTCCATCTAACTTTACCTAAGTCCGAAGAAGAAAAAAATAAAGTGGTTAAAGTCAACTTACCTCAAACTGAAGCAACTAGCTAAGTGTTTCAACTCTTTTCATTACTGATAACAACTGTTAATCAAGTAAGAATATATCCCAGTTACGCTGTAGTAATTGGGATTTTTTCTTGAGAATATTATTTAGTAACACAACCTTCTAAGCTGTAACAAACATCCTGCTTATGGTACAATTTTTACAACTCAAATCCTATATCTACTTAAATACTAATCAGGTATTGTGAAAAAATTTATTATTATTGATCACTCACTTGCTAATCTTCAAGGACATCACTACGAATGTAGTATATCAGTTGCTGAAGCTGCTTATCGACAAGGATATCAACCCATAATTATTGCTAATAAAGCGTTTCCAAAATCATTATATCCTAATAATATACAGGTGATTTCAGCTTTTGAAGTCGACTGGTTTAATAACCCAGTTTTTTCAAAAAAAATATCTAATTTATCTAAACTGTTTAAATTTTTACAGAATAATCCCATAGAAAAGATTGTTGAAAAAATTAATGCTAAACGACAATTTTATTTTATGTACTGGGAACTAACGAAACCTAAATTAAAGGTTTTATTAGAAAAAATACAAGGGAGTACATCTAGATTAGTTAATTGGATGGAAAAAGATATTCTCCTATTACGTTCTATTCCCTTTTCTAATACATTATGGGGTATTTTAAAAATTATTTGGGGTGTAATTAGGTATATTATTAGCAAAGTTTTTAACAAAATAAGTACAATTATCAATCAAATTTTAACTCCTAAAGTAAAAAGTTTTAAAGCAACTTTATCTCAAGTCTTAAAAGACATCAAAGTTACATCAGCAGATGAAATTTTTATTCATACTATTGGGATAGAACAAGTAGAAGATGTCTATCAATTTTTAGTTTCTAATGATGTTTCTAAAATGCCAAATTTTCATATTCTATTGCGTCGAGATATTGATGATCCCTTAGTTTTTTATGCTAAAGGAATAGGACTGAAAAGCATTTTTGAGCAATGTTACCAATCTAAATTATGGTCAAACAAGATACAATTTTATACTGATACTAATGAGTTGATTGAACGTTATAATAGTCTCAGTCAAGTTAATTTAGTTAAAATCCCTATCCCTTTTAGACAAGAAAAATTGCGAGAATTAGATAAGCAAGAAAACAAGAAAAAACCGATTCATTTTGTTTATTTAGGAGATGCAAGGCCAGAAAAAGGATATCATTATTTACCAGGGATAGTTGAATCTTTATGGAGAGATTATATTCAACCTGGGAAAATAAAATTAACCATTCAATCTAATTTTAGTATTGAAGGAGGAGAGGGGTTAATTCCTCAAGCACGCTTAAGTTTAGAAAGATACCCAGAAAGCAAAGTAAAATTAATCAAAAACGCTATGTCTGCTGATGATTATTATCAATTATTAGCCGAAGCTGATGCTTTAATTTTACCCTATGATCCTCATAGTTATCGTTTTCGTACTTCTGGAGTATTAACAGAAGCATTAGCAGCAGGAAAACCCGTTATTGTGCCTCAGAATAGTTGGTTAGGAAATCAAGTTGATTCATCGAGAGCTAGACTTTATGAAAACCCTAATAAAATTGCTGAAGAAGTGATTAAAATTTGCGAAAATTTAGAAAAATTCTCTCTCTCTGCAAAAAGGTTTTCTCAACAATGGCGTGAAGAAAATTCCCCAGATAGTTTAGTTAGTGTTTTACTTTCAAAAGAACGACAAACTTATGACATTGATACAGCTAAAGAGATACAAAAAACAGAAGTAACTTATCAAAATACTTCTCAACCTATTCCTTTATCAGTTCCTAAAGTGCTTCTTATTATAGAAAGTGATTTTTTATTAGATCAAGAAACGATTTCAGATAATTTTATTAATCAAGTAGAATATTTAGGATTATGTAGCTATGATGTTTATGGGTTATTTTTTACTAATAAAGAAGAGAGAAAAGGAGAGAATTATGAACCTTTTTATCATCAAGTTTATCCTGTAATTGACAAAACTTTTCAAGATTTTCCTTTAAAACAAAGATGGATAGTTAATTATAGAAACACCGATATCATTCCTTACAATATCGATTCCAAGCAATATATTCAAGAAATTTTAGAACAAAAACACAGCTTAAAGCGAGATTTAATTGAGAGATATAATTTAACCATTCCAGAAGATTTAAGCCAATTATTATCAACTAATCAATTTGATATTATTCTCCTTAACTCCATTATTAGTTACAGTATCATTGATCGATTTCATGTTACTCAATCATCAGTAATTTGTGAAGTTTCTGAGATTCTATCTTATCAATATGCTTCAAAAAATAATCGAGATATTGATTTAGATGAATATCAACTAGAATGTGAATTATTGAATCATTGTGATGGGTTACTGGTTAGTCATGAATATGAACTAGAAAAACTACAAGAAACCATTAATCATCCTCAAGGGTATGTCATTCCCACCGATGATACTTTAGAAAAAAATCAATATTTTCAAACAATGAATAAAGTCTTTGAATCTTTACTCAAAGGGCAAGCTTTATCCATCCAAGAAACAGGTAAAAAAATCGCTATTTTATATCCTTGGGGAGATATTTTAGACCGAAAAAGTGGAGCCAGTAAAAGAGTTGGTTTACTCATTGATTATTTAAAATCACAATCCTATCAAGTTTGGTTATTTACCACAGGAGATGCAAAAGACTTTAGACAAGATGGTGTACATTATACTTATTATCAGCAATCTTATGAAGATTATTCTTTAGTTAATAATCTCTATAAAGATGCTTATAAATCTTGGTACGATGTCTTAAAAATGAACCCTAAGAACCCAACTAATGTTACAGAAATAGCCAAAGAATCTGACCATTGGTTACCTTGGATCTATTATCAATATCGCTTTGATTCAGGATTTATTAATTGGGTCAAGAAATTAGCAGAATGGTCCGATACTGTGATTTTAGAATATCCCTTTTGGGGGTTAACCGTTGGTGATATTTGTCATCAATATAAAACGCCATTAATCATCACAGCACATGATATCTTAGCTCAACAACTTGACGAAAATACCTTAATAGGAAAAATTGCTTTAGCTGAGGAAATTAAAGCCCTAAAACAAGCAGATTATCTGATCTCTGTTTCTCAAGACGATCAAGCTTTCTTGAAACAATATCAACTTGCTTCTACACTGATACCTAACCCAGTTGATATAGAACAAAATTCTGATATAGAAGTAATAGAACCTTCATCATTTAATCAGATAGAAAAACCCTTCTCTTTATTTGTTGGTAGTCGTCATACTCCCAATATAGAAGCTGTCAAAAATATTCAACAAATAGCCAAAGAGTTTACACATCATTATCCCGATCTTTCCTGTCAGTTTGTTATTGTGGGGAGTTGTTGGGAACCCGAAGAAACTAATAATTTTATCGCCCTAGGAAAAGTCAGTGATCAAGACCTTTTACGGTTATATCATGATGCAGCCTTAATTGTATCACCCATTCTATCAGGCACAGGAACCTCTTTAAAGACCGTTGAAGCTATGGCCTATGGAAAAGTCCTTTTAGGGACGACTATCGCTTTTCGAGGTTATCCTGTGGAGTCTGGAAAAGAAGGTATTATCTGCGATCGCTTAGATGAGTATGCCCATTTAATTGCTAAACTTATAAATGATGTTGATAAGCAGCAAGAAATGGAAGAGAATGCCAAAGTGTTTGCGAAGAATTATGATTATCGTAGTTTGTATCCCTCTTATGAAAAGATAATTTCAGGAACACTCTAGTAAGTAGCCACAATTAAACATTAAACATTGGTAGAGTGGGCAATGTCTAGAAGTGTTTTTTGATAAAGGTTTTAGCTTTAATTAGCACTGCTCACATGATGTGTTTATTCATACTAACCTACTTATGTAAAAATTTTAATCACTCATTATAGATACTTAGAAGTATTTTTTTATGGTTCAATTAAACATGGCTCAATTGTAAATTGATATTGCTCATTTTCAGGATAATAAGTCACAATTGATACCAAATTTCCTTTCAAATAAGCTACTTTTTGATTGACTTGTATGTTTTTACATAAACTGTTTTGATGATACTCAATATCAACAATGAGTCCAGTTATGAATAAATCAATTGTATTGAAAGAGGAAAGTTTATATATAGTTGTTTGCGATATATAAAATAACAAAGAAACAATAACTATTAATCCTGAAAACCTCGATATTAATCTACCTAATAACAATTTATTTTTTTTCCAATATTCTCTAATTATCAATTCAACTATTTTCTTTATCATGGGTAGCATTAAGAGAACAAAACTAAGAGATACAAGGGATAAAAATATTCCTGATAAGATAATAGAAAAAATGGCAGTTGTAAGTAAAAATGATAAGAATAATATAGGCAATATAAATAAAATTGCTAGTAAATCAAGAAAAATATTACAGAAAACAATAAACTGTTGAAAATTATCAGGATCTGCATGAACATAAAAATGGATTATTTTTTTTGACATTATTGTTGAAAGGTTATTAACTAAATATACTAAGATTCCAGTAATTATTTTGGCTTCATTACTGGATAATATTTTTTTTATTTGTAAGTAAATTGTATCAAATACACTGAGAAAGTAAACAATAAATCCAAGTCCTGTTAAAGCACAATAAAAATATAATAAATTGATAACCAATTGATTCCATATAAAATAAGATTGTATGCCTAAAAATAAAACAAAAATTTGTAATCCTAATAAAATAGAAAACGAGATTAAAAGAAAGATTGATATCAATTCAAACAAAAGCAAAATCCTATTGCTATTATTAATAATCTTCTCTAAATCATTTAATAATTCATATTTTAAATTTTTTATAATAGGTTTATAGATTGAGTATTTACTAAAATAGTTAATTCGGTATTTTAATCTCATAAAGAATAAAAAAAGCAGACAATAATTTTATTCTAACTAAAAAACAAATTAAACAATAACCTATCATCTCTATGACAACGATAGAAGAATTCCCATTACTAAAAATCCTTAATATTATCTAAATAAATCCCCACAAACCTGTAAGATTATCTTAATACTTGCCGTTATGTAAAATAGGAATCACTCACAGATGACAGTTGCCAGCGCAATACCAGCATTTTGTCAAGGAATTCAACATTTTGGGGAAAACCTACCCAACCATGAGCAATACACCACAGAAGCAGCCATAAAATCAGGCAATACAGCCATTTCCTCCCCCAACGATCCCAACGCCGTCTTTCAAACCCTTCTCGCAGCCGACGCATTACGCTACTTAACCCTACAAACCGCCGCTACCAAACAATCAGGTCATCCCGGTGGCTTTGCAAGTATCGCCGACACCATTGCAGCTTTAGTGATGCTAGGCCATAAGAACATTATTACCGAAGTCGGTCATCATGCTCCAGGCTTTTACAGTAATATGTTTTTAGACCGTTCCCTGGAAGACATGGGTATTACCACCGTCCAACAAATGGGAGAACGGTTCCGAGAGATGCACGGACTTTTAGGACACCTTTCCGGACAGATACCCGGACTTCTCAACCCCGCAGGACCCTTGGGACAAGGACAACATTTTGCCATGGCCGGGGCTAAATTACATCCTGGGGTACTCTTTCCTGTAACCATTGGTGACGGTGGTTTAGGGGAACCTTACATTATGAGTAGTTTTGGACACTTTAATACTTCTTTTCCACAAGTAACGAATTTCTTACCCATCCTGGTTTGGAACGGTTATTCCCAAGAACATCATAGTATGGTTTCCACCAAAACCAACGAAGAAATGATCGCTTATTGGCAAGGAAACGGCTTTGCTGAGGTCATTTTAGTCAACGCCAAAGACTATGATGATAGCAACCAACCAGGGGAATATGTCGATAGTACCCAGTTCTCCTTAGCTAAACGGTTAGCCTTTACCCAAGCTATTTTAGAAGCAACGGATCAAGCTGCCAAGTCTGCCTTAAGCGGAACCTTAACCGTTCTTATCGTTAAACAACTCAAAGGGGCCGGCGTTCACAAACGGGGCGCAAAATCTCATAATTTATATCCTGGGGACACCTTAGAAAAAGATTACATTGTTAACGCTTTAAAAGAACGCGCTTTATCCCCTGAAGCTTGGCAAATGGTTCGCACAAACTTTGAACGGTCTGCTGGTGGTCCAGCATCCCATCATGTGGTTACAGAAAAAGTCTTACCCTTACCAGAGTTGGGAGACTTACATTTAACAGAATATGAAGTGCATGGAGACAAAAAAGTGGCCACAACCGCTATGGGTGAGTTAGTGGTTCATGTGGGACAAAAAGACCCTAACTTTGTCATTGCTAATGCTGATGGGAATGCAGCATCAGGAATTAATAATATCAATATTGGTTTAAAAATTGTTCATCCTACCGTTGACGATCTTTATTTTCAAGGACCAGGAGGACAGGTTTATGAACCGTTAAGCGAAGATGCTTGTTCTGGTTTAGCTGCTGGTTTAGCTTTATTTGGGTCAAGGACTTTATGGTGTTCTTATGAGTCTTTTGCTATCAATGGTTTACCCATCTGGCAAACAGTAACCCAAGCTATGGCCGAGTTACGTCGTCCCACTCCTTCTACCATTACTTTATTCACTGCTGGTGCCTTAGAACAAGGCCGTAATGGTTGGACTCATCAACGGCCAGAAATTGAGAATTATTTCGCAGGAATGATGAGAAATGGTAACATCTTCCCTCTATTTCCTTGCGATGCCAATAGTATTCAGGTTTGTTATGATTGGGCAGTTAAAACCAGTAATAAAGGCATCACTATTACTGCTAGTAAGTCACCCTTACCTGTGCGTACAACCTTAGAACAAACCCGTCAAGGTTTACAAGATGGAGGCATTATGTTATATGACAGTGAAGGCAAGAAAAAAGTTGTTTTTGCTGTCATTGGCGACATGACTTTAATTCCTGTGTTTGATGCTGCTTTACACTTAGAAAATGAAGGTATTGGAGTAAGAATTGTTTCAATTATTAGTCCCCGTCGTTTATACCGTCCCCATGATGTTGCTTGGGAAACTTGCAGCGAAAAAGATAGTCATTTCTTGGATGATCAAGGATTTGAAAAACTGTTCGGTGGTGACGCTTTAATTGGGGTAACCGGTGGAACATCTGCTATGTTAGAACCTGTTATGTTACGCAGCAATAGTAACCGTGATACTTTCGCTTGGAAACGGGGAGAAACCGCCTCTAGTGCAGGACAAATTATGGAATTTAATGGCTTAACCGCAGACGCTTTAAGTAAGCGCGCCAGCGAACTATTAGCCTAATATGTAGGGTGGGCAATGCCCACCTTCTGTTTTAAGTATCAATCAATTCGAGTGTAGCCAATGAAAACTGGCTTGAAAAGTTAACAAACGTGAATGAACTCTGTTAGTTATTTCGATCTGGGTATTATTTTAAAAGAAATGATCATCAATATTAATTTTTATAAATAACAGGGATTACTTGTATGCCTAGCACTATCGATAGTCAATTAATGAGCATCGGCGAGCTAATAATGGGTGACGGTTCTTCATACTGTGTGCCTATATTTCAACGAAATTATTCTTGGGTAGTGTAATTTAAGTAGTGAAAATCAATCTAAGTTGATAGTATTTCCTCATTATAATGGCGAATAAAATATAAAATTGCTCCTTCATGATTAAAAAAGTTTTTAGAAAAAGCTAGGTTTTTTCTGACTAGACGAGAGCAGCGATGCCTTAAGGTATTATTTAACCTTTCAATTCTTGTTGTTTCCCCACTTTTCTTTGTACTAGGATAGTGGCGATCGCTAGACAGTACATCACAATATGATTCCCATAAATCTGTATAAAATTTCCCATTATCCTGATAAGTTTTTGGTAAAGTTTTCCAAAATTCTATTGCGCTAAGTCTGCTGCGATCGTCTAAATAAAACCCCACAATTTGTCGAGTTGATAAGCGCGATCGCCAGCCATATATAAACTGGGTTTTCCTTAGAGTTTACATAAGACCATAACTCATCACATTCAATTTTAATTTCTATGTCTGATAGCTCTTTTACCTTTATTTCAATAGGAACAGAGCGATATAAGTTATTAATAAACTTCTGTAACCAAGTCATCGAAATCTCTAAAGAACGAGCAATTCCTCGTAAAGAAATTCTTTCCAACAGTAGTTTCTGAATCCTTTGCTTTTCTTCTGATGTTATTTGCTTTTTTTCTGGTCTTTCGATAAATTGACGACCGCAGTCTTTACATAAGAACTTTTGTTTTTTATGATGTGTACTCCCATTTTTTAAGATTTTATTTGATCCGCAAGAAGGACAAGGTGGACGAGAAGTTAAGGAAGAGTCTTTATCCATTATGATTTTTTTGCTAAGTTATTAAAAATTCTGTCTAAACTATAGGTAATTATCCCATATTTAAAACCTCTTTGCACTTTCCCCCCTTATTTTAATAGAAACTTAGGCAAAAATTAGACTTTCACTACTGATGATACACTACCATTGCTTCTAAACCAACCCGAATTCATGTCAATAGCGATCGCATTAAAGCCAATATTAATCAAGACTCTCTTGCTCCTGTTATTGTGATTCGGCAAGGTTCTAATCACACCACTTACTGTGACGAAGTTAAGATTAACGGGCCCTGTAAGCTGACTTATTCTCCTCATAAATCCATTCAAGGGGGTGCTAGGGTGTGGATTGAAGTTGATCCCGATGTCCCCATCATTCCCCTCAAATTTGCTACTTAATTCTAGAAGAACCCACAGTAATAAATTAATGGGTTGAGAGACTTTTCTAGTCATGTTTAATCTTGCAGAAGGGCTATTCTTAGCTGAAATTAAAGAAAATAACTATTAATTTTTTGTAACTGAAATAAGAAAATATTAAACAACAATAAAAACTAAAAAGCAGTAGAAGCAATACGCCCATAATTTATTTATGAGCTAAAATATTGAGTAAAAGAAAAGAGAACCTATTCAGTTAGTGTTGAGGAAGAAAAATGATCAAAAAATCACTCGGTTTATGCTCATTAATGATTCTGGGTGCAGGTTTGGGGGAGTTAGCACTATCTCCTAAAATGGCGCAGGGGGCAGAACTTTGTAATTATCGTAATGAAATTGTCCGAGTTTCTGGTGCATACATGAATAATGATGAAACTTGGGTCACTAAAGGATGGTGGTTAGTGGAACCTGGCGAATGTATGGTTTACCCTGATAATTGGTATACCTATGTAGAAGTTGATCGCCATCAGACTGTAGAACGTACCTACTTATTAAATTTAGAAGATGAAGAGGTACAAGCCGTTAAATTA
>JBFRWG010000081.1:0-59210 GCA_051439445.1 Crocosphaera sp. | reverse complement strand
GATTACTGCCGGTGTCTCGTGGGCTCGGAGTTGTGTATAAGAGACAGAGTTACCCAAATCTGTATATTAGGTTGTAACCAATCAGCTAATAAAGCTTTAGATTCTTTCCTTTTTTCTTCTTGTCTTTTATATAAAGAATCATCTAAATAAATTTCTTTAAATATAGAGTAATCAATAATTCCAGATAGCTTTAATTCACATTCTTGCTCATTGATTAATGATAATAAATCAGGATGTCCATAACCTAACCACCAATATGTAAGCAGTTTTCCTTTTGTCCTTGCTTTTTTATCATTGAGGGGACGAAAACCAAGTTTTATCCACATATTATTGATACCATAATCGCGGCGACAATTTAATTTTATACCGTTATATTGTTGTGTTATGCTTTTTAAATAATCTACCAGTTTTCTTGTCAGTCCTTGACCTCTATAATTATCTTTAATACATAAATGTATAATACTGATTTGGTTATAAGTTTTAACAGTTCTATACATTAAGTAACCCATAAACTCTCTACTATCAGAAAGAGCAACTAAAATCTGTTGATTTCTTGCTTTTTCCTCAAAAGCACCCTTAGAAAAAAATCCTAAAGTCGCTTTGTTTGCGTCACCAAGCTGATTAACTTCAGATAAATAAGGAGAGGTTTCGTTAATAGCTTCAATTCGTACCATAAGTTAAATATTATTTAATGGATAAGAAATATGAATTTTCTTTTAAAGATAAGGTGAGTAAATTAGAAATATATTTAAATTCATCATAATATATCAAACATTTGCCCACCCTACATATTGTACTATTTTTGTGTATTGGTGGAAAGACGAGTCACCCCTGAAGAAAATCAGAAATTTAGACAAGCTATTTCTAAACAGTTTGGAATAAAGTTGAGAGAGAAAAAAACAATAAAACAACATGAAAAAAACCAGAAATAATGGTTATATTTTGCTCTGCGATCGCAAAAACTTATCTAAAGCTATAATCACTTATTCAAAATAATATTTAATATTTCCTCACTTTCTTTAATCTCAATATAACTCAATTTTTTGTCGATTGTTGTTCTTGAAATGATTAACCCGACATCATCTATTTTACCCTCGAACCGAGTTACGTAGGAGTTTAATACTATTAACCCCATCACCATCAATACATTTGAACACTACCCGTAAGTAATTAAACGTAATTAAAATGCAAAAAATTAATTATTAAAATGCAAAAAACGAATCTTGCCCAATATTTTGTTACATTAGCTACAAAAATTCTCGGATTGTGGAGCTTAAATTAAGTACAACTCGACCGAATGGAGGGTTTTCCCTGTGGTGCAAATTACCCAACCTCAACAAAAAGTAAAATTAAACAAATTTGAAAAGATCAAGGCTGAAAAAGATGGACTCGCAATAAAAGACCAATTAGAACATTTCGCCCAAATCGGTTGGGAAGCGATGGAAAAAACCGATCTCGAACATCGCTTAAAATGGGTGGGTATATTCTACCGTCCCGTCACCCCTGGTAAGTTCATGTTACGGATGCGGATGCCAAATGGTATCTTAAACAGTGAACAAATGCGTGTTCTGGGCCATATTGTACAAAGATATGGGGAGGATGGAAACGCTGATATTACCACCCGACAAAACCTGCAACTCAGGGGTATTCGTTTTGAAGACATACCCGATATCTTTAACCGTCTTAAAGCGGCCAAGATGACATCTATGCAGTCAGGAATGGATAACGTCCGTAATATTACGGGGTCTCCCATGGCCGGTTTAGATGCAGATGAAGTCATCGACACCCGTGAGTTAGTCAAAAAAGTACAGGACATGATTACTAATCGCGGGGAAGGTAATTATGACTTTACGAACTTACCCCGAAAGTTCAATATTGCCATTGAAGGGGGAAGAGATAACTCAGTTCATGCCGAAATTAACGATATTGCCTTCATTCCCGCTTATAAAAACGGAGAATTAGGATTTAATGTGGTTGTAGGTGGCTTTTTCTCCGCTAAACGTTGTGAGGCTGCCATTCCTCTTAATGCTTGGGTTTCTCCTACAGGTGACGCAGTTGTAGAGTTATGCCGCGCCATCTTAACAGTATTTCGGGATAATGGCTCAAGAGCGAATCGTCAAAAATCCCGTCTGATGTGGTTAATAGACGAATGGGGCTTAAATAAGTTCCGTGCCGAAGTAGAAGCAGAATTAGGCTATAAATTAGCCACAGAAGCCGAAAAAGACGAAATTGACTGGGAAAAACGAGATCATCTTGGAGTCTTCCCCCAAAAACAAGCAGGTTTAAATTATGTGGGTATGCACGTCCCCGTGGGTCGTTTATACGCTGAGGATATGCTAGACCTCGCAAGAATAGCAGAAGTCTATGGAAATGGTGAAATTCGCCTAACTGTTGAGCAAAATGTCATTATTCCCAATATTACAGATGAAAACTTAGAGATATTTTTAGAGGAACCCATCCTAGAAAAGTTTAGTATTAGTCCAAAACCCTTGCAAAGGGCTTTAGTTTCCTGTACAGGAGCGCAGTTTTGTAACTTTGCTCTGGTTGAGACAAAAAATCGTGCTGTAGCTTTAGCTAAGGAACTGGATGAAGTCCTAGAACTTCCTCAAACCGTTCGCATTCATTGGACTGGTTGTCCCAACTCCTGTGGACAACCCCAAGTAGCTGATATTGGTTTAATGGGGACGAAGGTTCGCAAAGATGGCAAAACCGTCGAAGGTGTTGACCTATATATGGGTGGAAAAGTCGGTAAAGATGCTCATTTAGGCACTTGTGTCCAAAAAGGTATTGCTTGCGAAGATTTACTCCCTGTTTTGACCGATATCTTAATTGAAAATTTCGGGGCAAAACGTCGATGAAGTACAAAGGTTTTAACCACTAACTGTTCCCTGTTCCCTATTTCTTATGTCCTAACACTTGACTTTTAATCTTATCTAACTATATCGAGAGGAAAACAACAAAAATGCTTGGAGAAATGTGGTCACTGCGTGGAAGGTATAAGATCCTCCACATGACATGGTTTGCCTTCTTTTTATCCTTTGTGGTCTGGTTTAATCTAGCACCCTTAGCAACCCAGGTAAAAGCTGATTTTGGCTTAGAAGTCAGTCAAATCAGAACCTTAGCTATCTGTAACGTTGCTTTAACCGTTCCTGCACGGATTATTATTGGAATGTTATTAGATCGCTACGGACCAAGAATAACCTATACATTATTGTTGATGTATGCAGCTATTCCCTGTTTAATCTTTGCCACGGCCCAAAGTTTCACCCAGTTAGTCATCGGACGATTAATGTTGGGTATTGTCGGTGCCGGGTTTGTCATTGGTATTCGTATGGTTGCAGAATGGTTCCCCCCCAAAGAAATAGGACTTGCTGAAGGTATTTATGGGGGTTGGGGTAACTTTGGATCTGCTGCTGCTGCTTTCACCCTACCCAGCATTATTGCATTGTGGCCATTTTTATTGTCTACTATTAACCAACGTTTTCCTTCTGTTATATTGCTTACTGACCCACTTATATCTCTGATAAACTGGCGGGTTTGCATCGCTGGAACAGGTATTATTGCTGCGCTGTATGGAATTTTATACTACAATAACGTCCAGGATCATCCCCCAGGAAAAGTCTATCGTAAGCCCAAAAGTGCTAGAGGTATCGAAGTTACCACAAAGCGTGATTTTTGGTTCTTAATGGTGATGAATGCCCCTTTATCCGGCATTCTCATGGTGTTAGCTTGGCGGTTAAACAAAGTTGGTTTCTATGGTACTGGTACCATGTACATTGTTTGGGCCTGTTTAATCGGATTATATCTGTTCCAAGCTTATAACTGTTGGGTGGTGAATAAAGACTTAATGACCGGTAAGAAACAATATGCAGCAAAAGATCGTTATCGTTTCTCTCAGGTAGCTATTCTCGAATTAACCTATATTGTCAACTTTGGGTCAGAGTTAGCAGTGGTTTCCATGCTTCCCACATTCTTTGAAGGGACGTTTACCTTAACACCGGCACAAGCAGGGATGATCGCTTCTAGTTATGCCTTTATGAACTTGATGTCTCGTCCGGGTGGAGGTTTAATCTCCGATAAGTTGGGGAGTCGTAAGAATACGATGGCTGTGTTAACCCTGTGTATGGGTATTGGTTATCTGATGATGGGGAGTGTAAGTAGCAGTTGGTGGTTACCTGGAGCTATTTTATTAACGATGGCCTGTTCCTTCTTTGTACAAGCTGGAGAAGGGTCAACTTTTGCCATTGTACCCCTAGTAAAACGGCGTATTACGGGTCAAGTTGCCGGAAATGTAGGTGCTTATGGAAATGTTGGTGCAGTGGCTTATTTAACCATTTTTAGTCTATTACCGGAATGGTTAGGAGGAGGCAAAGATCCCAGTGCTGCTATTATTGCGCAAGCCAATACGGCCTTTTTCCAGATAATGGGTATTATGGCGGTTATTGTGGCCTTTTTATGCTGGTTTATTCTTAAAGAACCCGAAGGATCGTTTGCAGAACATCATGAAGGAGAAGACGAGGAGCGTCAGTTGTCTCCTGTTGGTGTCATGAAAAGTGATGCTTCTATTGATTCTATTGTGAGATAGTGAGTAGGCGATCGCTTCTATAGCATTTCTCGCGTCTTATGAGGTACAGGGTTTTCTCATTTTAGGAGTTCGGAGTGAGATATTAGATGTACCTCATGAGTCCAATAAAAGCTATATTTAGCTATATTTAATGGAGGGCTTAATAATATTAAGCCCCTACATATTATTCCTTTCCTAGTATCTTTGTTGAATTAATCTGAATTCAACAAATGTTCTTGTAACAACCGATGAATAAACCGATAACCACCACCCACGCGCTGTAATAATGATTGTTCGGTACAATAATCTAAAAAACGAGCATAATTCCAAGGAGTATAACCCTTAAAAGTTAACACTAAGCGTAAGCTAAAATGTTGTAAAACAGCTTGGCTGCTTTTAGAAAAGATTAAATAAGCGAATACCATCGTTATTAAGTTCCACGCAGTCCATGAAACAACAAATAACCCTTCATTAATTTGATTTAACCATCCTGATATCATCCATAACCCTAAATATAATCCCCCTACCAAAATTATCAATAATCCTGTGGTTAACATCGTGTTATAAATTGAAGAGCGAATGCCTTGGTTGGGTTTAATTTTTATTTCCAACTCTCTGCTTGTGATCCCTGCCGCGAAGCCGAATATTAATCCACATATCTGCATATAAAACCATGCCCTAGTAGGATAATAATCTAAAACAAATAGTTGATCAATAAACGGATAAATTGTTCTAAGTTTATAAATTAACCAGTAAATTACTAAAGTTAAATTGACGATTAAAATTGTAAGTGAAGTTGATTTAATAATGCTTATTGGATTTATTTTTATTTTTTCAACGGGTTTAACTTTATCAAAATCAGATATGTTGATAACAAATAAACTCAACAGTATTGTCAAACTCGTCCACATTATACTATTTACTAAATCTCCTGACCTACTAAATAGAGCCCAAAACAAAATTAGCCACCAAAACGGCGCGTCAATCAGATTGTAAATCAGCCTATAAATACGTCTTTGCCCTCGACTTGCTAAATCTGTGGGTTGTAATTTTTCTATCAGAAAAATAGTTTGATTATTATGATCTAACTGTCGGGCTAACCAATGTAAATAATGGCGAGTTTGCTGTGGTTTATCCAAATATTGTAGATAACTTTTTAATATTTTCTGTCGTCTTTCTGGAGAGTTACTAATCTTATATTGATAAATACTTTGCCAAGCTCCTACATCTTCTAATCTTTCTTCAAGATAAATTTCCATCAAATAAGATATCTTTTTCTCTTGTGTGTTTAATTGTTTTTCTCCTTCTCTTGCAAGTTTCTCATTAGCCAAAACCATAATATTCAAAAATAAAGGTATTTGTGCCAATTCTCGCCAATTTTTATCTTTTTCTATCAATTCTTGAACAATTTTTGCTTCAAAATTCTGTAAATAATCATTAATTTGAGACTTACTTAAAGGTTGTAAAATGACTGATCCATTTAAACGAATGCGGGTATTTAATAACTCAAAGTCTTTGAGACGACTACAAACAATCAAAGGATTTTTCCAATTACGAGGTAGTAAAAAATCATTGATCGCTTCCACACAAGCAGCTTGTCTATTGCTTCTTAATTCATCTAACCCATCCAATAAAGGAATAATTAATCCCTTTTCCAAATACTCTTGTGCCAGTTTATTACTAACACCATGTTGGTCCTTTAACTCATCAATCAACCAATCTTTTATAGTTGTATAATTATCCGTCCAAGAAGACAAATTAAACCATAAAGGAAAGGGATGATTAACATCATTTGCTGCCCGTACTGCTAAGGTTTCTGCTAACTTATATAAAGCAGTGGATTTCCCTGACCCTGGATCACCTAAAATGAGTAAACGACCTTGAATATCTTCCCCTCTATCATAGACATCAATAATAGATGTTCCTGATGGTAATAACTCTATTGATTGATTAACCCGTTTTAACTGCATGGTAGGAATAACTTTAGTTTCATCGACCTTTTTTTTGAGGGTAATATAAACTTGATTGCGTAGAAATTGGGATAGTAATCGTGTTGCTTCGCGTTTACTATATTGAATTAAATCAAGTTGGTTTTTATCTCGTTTTTCTTGAGGTTCATTGTAATAAAAATTCTGAGTGTGATAACTGGTATTATGAACATTCCCATGATAATCTCTCCCTGCAAAACCTCCTCCGAAGTCAGACTGAGAAAGATCATTGCTAGTTTGTTCATTTTTATCCCCACCGACATTATCACCGTTTCCAGAATGATTCTGTTGCATGACCTCAGTTACAGGAAGATTACCCCTCAATGATAGAACATTTTGCAAGATAGGGAAGAATTAAGAATAATACAAATTATTAATATTAATTTATTCAAAATAGGACGTCGAAAAATGTAGCGGGGGTCTTCACCCGACATTGAGATAAAATAAAAATAGTCCCCTGGTAAGTCACCAAGAGGACATCATCAAAAACAATCTTATTAAAAAGCATAACTCATGAACGAACCTATTATCGTTACTTATGACCTAGCAGAAGTTCTCAAAGAACTTAAACAAGATATTAAAGAAGTCAATCAGAAATTAGAAAAACTAAACACCATTGAGGTCAAACTAGCAACCTTAAATGAGAAGGTCGAGGGAATAGACAAACGTTTAGAAAGGGTAGAAAATAGTCAAGATATAGTAGTTAAAGAAGTATCAGACTTAAAAGGTTTTCGTTCCTTAATTCTTCCTATAATTGTTGGTGGAATTAGTGCTATTATCGGAGGAATAGTTACAGTAGTAGCTAGATTGGCTTTTTTTACTCCTAACCCCTAAAAATAAGAAGGGCTTAATAATATTAAGACCCTACGGAAAAATGATCAATTTCTAACCATACTTCGATCGCTTCTTTAAGCATTTCGATTAAATTATCGTAGGTTTCTCCCCATATATGACATCCTGGTAAAGCAGGAACGGAACCACACCAAACCCCATCTTCTTGCCAAATAATAACTTTTACTTTGATCAGTCTTTAGTTTTTATTCAAAAGAAATTGATTGTCTTAATCATATAAGAAATATTCGGCAATGAGCAAATTTTAGAGGTAAAATGAAAGCATGAAAACAGACACTATCTTTTATCGTCTCTTTCAATCTTTTCCTAGCATCTTTTTTGAATTAATTCAAGTTCCTATTACCCAAGCAGATAACTATCGCTTTGACTCAGTAGAAGTCAAACAATTAGCTTTTCGCATTGATGGGGTATTTCTTCCCCAAAATGATAACCCTGAAACGCCTATTTATTTCTGTGAGGTACAATTCCAAAAAGATGATAGTTTCTATGGACGTTTCTTTGCTGAAATTTTCTTATATCTGAGTAAAACAGAATTAACTAATAATTGGCAAGGAGTGATTATTTATCCTAGCCGTCAAATAGAAACAAACAAAATACAACGGTATCAAGAAGTATTAAACTCCCCAAGAATTACCCGTATTTATTTAGATGAATTAGGCAATCTTAATCAAACATCAATTGGTTTAGCAACAGTAAAATTAATTACCTTACCCGAACCAGAAACCATTGAGAATACCCGTCAACTGATACAAAGAGTAAAAGAAGAATTAACCCCCGACAAAAAACCCCAAGAACTCTTACAATTAATAGAGACAATCCTTGTGTATAAATTACCCCGTTTAAGTCGTCAGGAGGTAGAAGCGATGTTTAGTTTAGATGAATTAAAGCAAACTCAATATTTTCAAGATGTCCGTGAAGAAGGGAGACTCGAAGGTATCCAAGAAGGTATCGAGGAGGGAGAGTTAAGGGCTAAAATTTCCTCTGTACCCAGTCTTTTAGCATTAGGGTTAACGGTTGAACAAGTCGCAGAAGCATTAAAGTTGGATGTTGAACAAGTTAGACAAATACAAGATAGAGAAAAGTAAGCGATCGCCTTAATACAATACTAAGAGGTCAATCAAAACAGGACAACGATAAACTAAACCCAGGTAACACAGTTTCTCCACTTAAATCTGTGGGTAGTTGCTTAATTTCTACGGTTTGATTGGGTCGATAAATTTCTACTTGTTGTTGTTGCGGATTCATTAACCAACCTAACTGTAGGCCACTATCAAGATATTCCTGCATTTTTTCTTGAAGGGTTTGTAATGAATCAGTACGAGAAGGTAATTCTATGACAAAATCAGGACAAATAGGAGGAAACTTTTCTTGTTCTTCTCGACTCAAGGACTGCCAACTATTTAAGCTAATCCAAGCAGCGTCAGGGGATCTATCTCCACCCTTTGGTAACCGGAAAATAGTTGAAGAACTAAACACTTTGCCTAGTCCAGTTTGACGATTCCACAGTCCTAAATCAATGATAAAATCTGCTTCTCGGTTCCCACTAACTCCCCCAACTGGTGGCATAATAATTAATTCTCCGTTTGCAGTTCTCTCTAGTTGCCAATCTTGGTTAACTTGACAAAGACGGTAAAATTGTTCATCGCTCAAGTTAACCGTATCTAAGTTTAAGATTACTGCTTTCATTGCTCAATTTTGCCTCAGAAATCACTGCCCAATTCACAGTCTCTTAAATCTCTAGGCGAATAATAATAGCTAGAATTCTAGCATCTAATACGGTAATGACACCATCATTATCTAAATCATAGGGATCAGATTGAAGACGATTTAAAGTGGCTAATCCTTCACCATCAATGATATTGGCACCATTGGAATTATTCAAATTGATTAAGAATGTTTTTGTCATCATTTGCTCAGGTTGGGCCGCTTCATTCCTCCGACTTAATAATAGGGACATATCAGTATTATCGACGGTTCCATCTCCATTGAGATCACCTCGTAAAGGAGTGATCAGAGGAATACTCAGGGTTTGAGTGATTTGGTTGGGATTAAAAGTAACATTACCTGATAAAGCTTGATAATCCTCTCCTGCGATCGCCGTTCCATCTTCGGTATTGAAGTTAACCGTCACCGGTTCGGTTTGTGCTTCGGATAAGGTAAGGGTAAACACTGCAACAGAAGGCCCTTCATCTCCTTGCTCGATAGTAACATCATTAATGGAAAGGGTGGGTAGTTGACTATCCAAGACAGTAACCGTAAGAGTTTCACTGGTTTGTCCCCCTTGACCATCTGTTACGGTAAGGGTGACAGTATAGACTCCTGTTTGTTGGAAGAGATGATTGATGCTTTGTCCTTGAAGGGGGGAACTACCATCATCTAAGTCCCAAGTATAGGTTAACGTATCATTTTCAACATCCGTCGCTGTTGCATTTAAGCTGATATTTTGCCCTAATGTAATGGTAGTGGACTCAGAAAGAGTCGTAATAGTCGGCGCATCATTCAGTGCATTAATAGTTAGATTAACCGTAGCAGGATTAGAGGTTAAACCATTATTATCCCTAACTGTGTAAATAAAGGCATCGATCCCATTACTATTGGGGTTAGGGGTATAAGTTACCGTTCCATCCGTATTTAAGGAGACAGTCCCTTGATTAGGTTGAGAGAGAATTACAATACTATTGGCATCTAAAGTGCCATCAGAATCATTATCATTATTGAGGATGGGAATCATAATTGATTGATCTTCATCCATTGTCCCTTGATCATCGTTAGCAATGGGTGCATCGTTAACCGGATTAACCGTTATGTTAACCGTAGCAACATTAGAAGTGGCCCCTTGGTCATCTTGAACCGTATAAGTAAAGCTATCATTCCCCGCAAAGTTGGCATCAGGAGTGTAGGTAATCGTGCCATCATTATTAACAGTTACTGTACCGTTATTGGTGTTATCGGCGATCGCCACAGTTTCAGGATTTAAGGTACCATCATCCGTATCATTCCCTAAGACATTAATCGTCACGGCCTGATCTTCATCGGTCATTGCGTTATCATCATTAGCAACCGGAGGAACAATATCACTGGTTAAGAGGCGAATATTATCTAAAACAAGGTTACTATCAACATCCCCAAACCCAAGTAAGTCAAAGAATAGGGTTGCTTCGGTTCCCCCACTCAGGTTACTAACATCAACATTAATAACCAAAGAATTATCTAAATTAATTATGTCCCCTGATAAGGTTGCATTGGGAACCGTTACCTGAGAACCAAAGAAGGTGCTACCATCAGCTTGAATATTGAGGAATGCGTCGGTTTGGCTTAATCCTGTGGCAGTATCTAACAAGGATGTCATAGTATTGGCATCTAGTAAAGCAACCTCAAAGGTATCAGAGGGATCGAGAGCATTAACATTGAGGTTAGTATCTAGAATAGTAAATTGTAGCGTTGTGGCACCATCAGGAATGGTAAAGGTTTGGGAGAGACTGGTGTTAAAGATAGGATCTTCTGTTAATGTTGCTTGACTGTTGGTAATAGAGACAGTTCCGCGAGCTTCCCAACCAAAGTCATTACTATTGTTATCTGTAACATCAAAATCACCATTAACAATATTATTGCTGGTATTGGCTAAAGATATGAGATTACTGACAGTTTCTGTTGCGCTAAAGGATGTTAGTGGTATGTTATTGCCATTGGTTTCCTCAGTAATATCAATGTTCAGAGGTTGTATGGTTTCTGGTGTATTCCCCCGTAACGTTTGAATAATATTGAGATCCAGTTCCCCAGGAAGTCGACGTATACCAGGGGTGAGATAAGCATTCATCAGTTGATGGGGGTGCGCTGTATCATCAATATGATCTCCATCCCCAGTTAAGGTAACAGTGAAGTCTTCCCCAACAAAAGTAGGAACCCCATCAATGGTAGTGACAAAGTTTTCTAGGCGATCGTTACCATTGTAGAAACCGAATAAATGACCTAATTCGTGCATTAAAACGGTGTAGAGGTCATATTGCTGGTAAGCGTCTGAACCTTGATTAGCTTGGAACGCATTATCCGTTAATTGTGTGGTAAATTCGTTGTTATCTTCTGGGTTTTCATCCACATACCAACCCACTCCGGCTGCATTACTATCCAGTGTAATAGTTCCAGAGGTGGGTAAACCCCGTCGGTTAGTTCGATTAATTTGAGCGTTTCCAACCGTTGCGTCTGGTAAATCTTCTAATTGAATTGTAATTTGTACAGGACCAATAGTATCTAATTGTTCTGACCAATGATTAAGTGCGGTACTAATGAGTTGATTTTGCCCGTCAGTAAATTGTAGTGAGATGGTTTCTGCACCAATTGCAGCATGTGTTCCTTTTTGCTGAGAACCAGAAACTTTACTTCCCCAACCTGGATGGGGTTCAAGTCCTTTATAGTCAACTTTAAATTCAGGTTCATATATAGCTTCACCTGCTTGATTTTGTTTAATTGGACTGCCTTTCATTTGTAAACGATTAGACTGAGTTCGATAGACTCTACTTGCTTTATCAATGATCATCACCTCACCTTGTTGCCCAATAAATACTATTTCACCTTCTGTCCCAATGCCTCGTATTGCGGTGAATCCTGCACTATCCATTTGTTTTGCAAGACCTTCAAAAAGTTCAGCTTTTTGAGCTTGAGGCAAATTTTGATTAGCTTGGAGAATGCTTTTAGCTTCATTGACCATCTCTCGCATATTGTTCCTTTTTAATAAAGGAACTCGTACTCCAGATTCTCCAGAACTCACCGCTTCAGCTACTCTTGAATTCTGATGTATGGAAGAGCTTTCTTTTTGTAATTGACTAGCTAATCTTTTTGGTGCAACTTGAGAAGTGGTCTGTTCAACTATTCTAGTACCAGTCGTTGTAGATTCTTCAGCAATAATTCCACTTTTAGGTGCCTTACTCCCAGCTTTTGGTATTTTTGCATACTTTGCCATTCCAGCACCTGCGACTGTCAAAGCTACCTCGGTTGCAACACCTTCATATGTTCTTCCTTGAATGGTCTGTTTCATCCACTCATATACCATAGCTTTTTGAAGAGCTTGATCAGCTTTATCTTTATCTTCAGGATTGCCTGTTTGTTGGAATTTCTTTTGGTATTTGATATGCTCATCAAGAGCTTGTTTAGCTTGCTTCGCCCACCAATTAGTCTCAGAGCTAGTATCGTGAAGACGCAATGGTTCTGGTGGCCCATCATATCCTGCATCTGCTGGATCTCCTAAATGTGCCATTTCTTTTGCTGATCTTACTCCTGCTATTGGATCTGCAACTAAGTCATCTGCTTTCTTTTCTTCCTCACTTGAAACTCCGCCATCAGCTTCTGTAGATTGATACCCCGTTAAATCTATATATCTTAAAGGATTCGCATACGCATACAAATAACGATGTAAACTGGGTGGTGTATTTATGTCTCCTAAATAGGGATCTTGAGTAATAAAGAAACCAATATCATCGTCATAATATCTCGCTCCAAAGTAATGTAAGTCGGTTTCTTCATCTTTATAATGTCCCGTATATTGTTTAGGATTCACTGATGAACCGACTTTTAAAGGATTACCATTGGCATCAAATTCTCGAACATCTCCCCACGCATCATATTTATAATTAATCTGAATATCTCCTGTTTCATTACTCAAATTAGCTGTACTTCCTAAACCATCATAATGATAGAATTGACTGCGACGATCAGAAGGTTCTAAACTTCCTGGTTTCTCGATATCAATTAAGGATAATAAGCTATAACCATAGTTATATTTAATGGTCGTTGCTGGGGTAAGTTGAGCGGGTTGTTCTTCAACTAAGGTATATTCAGTTAAGGTACTATTTTGGTCGTATAAATAACGGGTTTCTCCCGCAGAACTTATCTTTTTCACCCGTCGGCGATCATAATCATAATCAAAGGTAACAAATCCAGCAGCATCTCCATTTACGATCTCATTGGTACGTAATAATTCATCCCGAATACCATAGTCATAAATGGCGTTAAAGGTAGGATTCATAATCATGGTCATGGGATTATCATTACCATCGTTAATAACCATTATTTGAGCTTTTGTTTTAGAAATTCGATTACCATTTTCATCATAATCGTAGGCAATACTTTGGGTATTATCAGTATTATTAATAATGACACGAAGACGATTAATACGGTCATAATAGTATTCACGGTCAATATTTTGACTTGGATTAACAGGATCAGTTCCCTTTTCTGTTGCACGATTTCCATTTAATTCATAAGTATAGGTAACTTCCCCATTTACTCCATTTAAACCATAACGAACATTGGTTAAACGGTTCAATAAATCATATTTATAATCGGTGCGTTCAGCTAAACCATTATTAATCTCTTTATACGTTTCAATTTGTGCAGATCGGTTACTATTATCGTCGTATATATATTGATATTTAGAGATTAATTCATTATCATTTGGCATAACTCCAACTTGACCAATATGATTGGCTAAAAATACTAGGCGATCTGCTCGATCATATCCTGCATAACCGGTATCTGGATCAACAATACTATAGTCTGCGATCGCTTCATTAGGATAGCGTATAAATTTAATTAAATTGTCTTCCCAATATCCATAAAATGTGCTTCCTTCTTCTGTTATTGCTTGAATTAAACGGTTGCGTTCATCATAGTTATAAGTGGTTTCAATGTTATCAGGATCGGTCACTTTTTTGCGATTTCCTTGTTTATCATATTCATAACGAATGGGAAGATTATCATAGTTAACAACTTCTTGAACCCGATCTAATTTATCAAAGACATATTCGTATAATTCAACAATAGGTTGACCATCTTTTAACTTGGTTTCTGTACTGGTTGTCATATTACTATTCTCATCATAACCATAGACAATAGACTGCATTTGATAATCTAAACTAGGATTATCATGGTTAGAATAAGTGATGTTTTCAGGACGATCTAAATAATCATAGGTTAAATCAACTCTTTGACCATTTGCATCAATAATTAGATTCTGATTACTATTAGGATCATAATCATATTTCCAATGTAAAGCAGATCCTATATGTCCACCATAATTTCCATTTCGGATAGTATTATGGTCAATGATACCTGCAATATAATGTTGGAAAGTATCGGTTAAACGATTCAATCTATCGTATTCATAAGTCACCAGATTACTATTAGCATCCTGTTGCGCTATCTTATTACGATTACCATCATAGAAATAGTAAGTTATTCCCCCTGTAGGTGTTCCTTCGTTTTCGCGAGTTTCATCTACTGACAACAGAGTATTTAACTCATCATAGGTGAAGATGGTGGTATATTCTTCTTCTTTTCCTAAACTGACTCCTAAGGGTTCAATCATACTCAGGAGATTATCGTTACCATCGTAGGTATATTTAGAGATTTCTCCTTCTGCATTGGTTTCTCTAATCTTACGATAACGACTATCGTAGGTATAGATAACATCAGATTCCCAGGTTACTGCAGCATCAGGATCACCTATTCTTCCACGACCATCTTTAACTGTCAAGATATTATTAACATTATCATAGGTATAAGTTGTTTCTGCTGCGACATTTGCTCCAAACCCTTCGATCATGGAAATCATGCGATCTGCACCATCATAGGTAAATTGTGTCTCATTTTCTTCTGCATCTCGGAATAATATTTTATTATCTTGTCCATCATATTCATATTCTTCTAAGATAACTTCTTCAACTCCATAACGAGCCATTAAATCAGGATGTTTGCGACTAAAACGGATTTGTCGTCCCCGTGAATCATTTTGATTAATACTTTCAATTCCTCGACGATCAGTATTAACAATACGATTATTTTCATCATCATATCGAGTCATTAATTCTGTTTCAAATCCTCCTTGTGCATTATATTCAACGGCACGAATTTGACGATTAATATCATCATAAAAATAGTCAGTCCGATGACCTTTTTTATCAATCATTCGTCGTTGATTGATCCCATCATAGATATAATTAATTTCTTCTCCAAACGGATCAACTATTTTCACTAATCGATCCAATTCATCGTAATGTTTTTCCGTTCTGTTTCGGTTGGCATCAAATTCAACAATAACCGTTTGATTATTATTATTCCTGCGGTCATTATATTCATATTCCATCAGAGTTAACCAAACCCCACCATTGGTAATATCTTCATTAACTTCTTGGGTTAGTTCTCGATCTAAATTATCATAACTATTCCTAAATTCTGTTCCTCGTTTATCGATGTATTTAATTAAATTACTGTTACCGTCATAAACAAATTTTTCTTCTAAACCAAGTAAATAGTCTGCTTCAATTTTGCGATTTAAGCCATCATAAGTATAGCGAACGTCAATATCTACCCCTTGCGGATCTCTACTAGACGCAACATTACCATTAGCATCATAAGTGTATTCTGTCGTTAATTCCAGTCCACCAGTATCAACAATTTGACGGTGTAAACGATCTAATCCATCTTTATATTCTTCTGTCTTAAACCCACGAGCATTAGTCGTAATAACTAAGTTGTTATTATCTCTGTATTCGTATTCA
This sequence comes from Crocosphaera sp., assembly GCA_051439445.1. Classification (GTDB taxonomy): domain Bacteria; phylum Cyanobacteriota; class Cyanobacteriia; order Cyanobacteriales; family Microcystaceae; genus Crocosphaera. The sequence goes on along the minus strand of JBFRWG010000081.1, from coordinate 43,254 downwards.
GTTTCATAGTTAACTGTGGGAGTTGAACCATCTTCAGGATCACCTAAGAATACCGTTTCTGTTGTCAATGTTGGGCGACTGAGTCCATCAGCAATTTCTACCCCATTATCATAAGTAATCACATAAGTTTCTACCCCATGACTCTTGTAGATTTCTTGAACCACATTACTACTGCGATCATATTCATATTCAATGGAATTATTTTCAGCATCTTCCTGACTGGTTAAACGATAAATATCATCATAGAAATATCGAGTTATATTTCCATTTGCATCAGTTGTTCTTCTCTTATTCCCCACCCGATCATAACGAGTTGTAATGCGGGATCGCCCAGTTCCGGCTGGAACATCATTAAAAGTATTGCTAAAGTCAAATATAGTTTCAACAACTCGATATAATCCATCGTAAACATAATCCGTGCGATCGCCGTTAAGATCAATTTCAAAGCGTTTATTATTAACTAAGTCATACTCATATTCCATGATCACGTTATTGCGGCCCACTGGAGCAGTAGAACCGGCACCCACCACATCAGGAGAGTTTTGAAAGCTAATGCGGGTCTGTTTACGACGATTTAAGTCATCATAGATATGATTGCGAACAATCCCCCGTGGATCAATTTCTCGGACAAGGTTACTCACCTCATCGTAGTGATACTCAGTAATCAGTTTAACCGTAGAACCTTGAGATTGAATAATCCCTAACTCTGTCTGACGAATCTTGCGATTTAAAGCATCATAATCATATTCAGTGATTTGTCCCAACCCATCAGTAATGCGTAAAAGTTCCCCATTAGGTTTATAGTCATATTCCATGACTTCTGAGGTTAAACCATAAATATCGTCAATTTTCTCTTCTAAAATCTTGCGATCCAGTTGATCATAATCATATTCAACATGATGGCCGAAAGTATCTGTCATCTGTTGCAGACGACTACGACTATCGAATACTTGATCAGTTTCATTTCCTTGAGGATCAATAATTTTTAGGGGATTACCATACTCGTCGTAGCGTTGATATAAAGTAACTTTCCCCCTGGGATCTCTGATAAACCTTAAATCTCCAGGGCCATAGGTTCCATTATAGGAAGTAACATTTGCGTAATCATAACTGGTAACATTCATCTCAGCATCAGTCACCGAGAGTAAATTACCCGTATCAGGATCAATATCATAAAGGGTCGTATTTCCTTCTGCATCCGTTTGACTCGTCATCTTATTGTAGATCGGGTCATACTCATAAGTTGAACTCACAGAAGTAACGATCGCTCCATTTTTATCGAAGACATTAGTAATCGTCGGATCAGTAATCCCCGTAAAATCAATGGTTTCCTCAAGAACATTCCCTCGCTCATCGTAAACATAACTGGTTTTGCGTCCTAAATGATCCGTCTTCGACACCATCAAAACATCAATACCCGGACGAGAGGGACTTCCTGGGACAATACTGGTACTTTGAGGATTATCAGGAGTGGCCCATTCCATCTCTGTTACCTTACCCAAAGGTTCCTCAATCTTCGTCGTTGCACCGTAAATATTCAATGTATAGGTTGTCGGACCAACATTGGGACGAGGATCGCTCACCACACGGGTTCCAGATGCTAAATTATAGCTAAACTCTGTCACAGGAGCATTATGATCCAAGGTACTGGGTTCAATCACCTGTTCAATAAACTCATGGGATTGAACTCCAAATGCACCTGCTTGAGTGGCAAAAGGTGGCGCACCGAATCCTAAATTTGTGGCATATTGAGGTAGTGCTAAAACAGCCCCTCCAGTGGCTTTATATTGATATTCCGTTGTATTACCATTGGGATCGGTATAGAAACGAAGATTATGGAAATCAGGGGAACTTCCCGGCGCATCACTGGCAGTATATTGATAAGTTTCTACCCTAGTTTCTGAAGGTAAAGAACTGGGATTCGTTGCGTTAGGAGAAGGGAAGACACCCCGTGTCACCTCAGTTAAGTTACCAAATAGATCATATTCGTAGCGAATTTCTAAATTATCGAGATCAATATCATTAACATCCGAATTAAACCCTGTTACTCGTACAATGCGATCGGATAACGCAATAGATTCATATTCAAAGGTTAAGGCCCGTCCCGACGCATCCACCACTGCATCTAGGGTCAATGGATTATTATCAATACGTGATTGGAGAACAGGGGATAAATTTTGCCAATCATGATCCTGTTGATCATAATATAGTTCAATGCGGTTGCCATTGGGTTCTTCAATAAATTTCAAATCATAGACAACACTACCAGCAGTGGTTTGATTGGGATCAATTTCAAAACGATATCTTACATGGGACTTGGTATAGAAATCAAAGATTTCCGGTCGATTTTCCGGATCAGGTTGGACTAAAGTGGAATGATATCCTGGTTGTGCTTCAAAAAAGCGAGCAGAAGAAGGGTTATCCAAGTCCCAAAGAGTAGCTAAACCTTGATCGATGCGTGCAGTAGAAGCAGCAAAGGTATTACCACTTCCTTCCCCACCAATAACAGTATAGTCACCGCAACCATTCAATACTAAACGCACATTATAACTATGAGTCCAACCAGCACCTAAAGGACCCCGACTAGAATCTCCGGCACTGCTATAAGTCCGATTCAAATCTAAGGATAATCCCCGGCCAGGAATGGCCACATCTTGACTAGAATGAGTGAGATGTCCATCCCAAATATCCACCCCTTTAACCAGGGTATGACCAATGGGGAACGATCCATTAACCTCGATCTCATGGTCAAATATTCCCATATCCGTCGCAGTATTATCCTCATCTTCCACATCAACTCCCGTCAGTTCATAATCATGAGATCCCGGTAAACCCACCTCACTGGAAAGAATGCTTAAACTATAGGTTCCCGCCGGTAGTTCAATATCTTCAAAGGTTGCTAAATTAGCACCAGTAATGGGATGAATAATATTAGTGGCCGCCGATCCATCAATGGTGAGGGTAATACGAGCGCGTTTATTCACTGTAAAGGTAAATTCTTGCGCATCAGGACAAACGGTTCCATTAACTCGATGCACCTGGGTAGTAAAGTTAAGTTGATCCGGGCCATCAATAAATAGGGGACTGATGGATTGGGCCGATAAACCACGGGGAAACGCTCCTACCCCCAAAGGTGCGCGACTTGCATCGAAGTTCTTAAATTCATTATCCGAGGGATTTGACCCTATATCCACAAAAGGAATATCGAGACGGTAATCTGAATTAATATTGATCGCACCATTGGCCGTTGACACTCCGTGTCGTTGGTTATCAATGGGTTTATCGATTAAATTAATAATCGGATCAACCGTATTGGAAGCGTAACGCTGTTCATGGTAGTCCAATTCCGTTAAAATAGCATCCACATCAAAGACAAAGACACTACCAATGGTTTGATAGGCAGCAAAAAGATATTGTCCATCCCCTGAAAGAACTAAGTTATCGGCAAAACCAATGGGAATGGGACGAGTTGCGGCAACGACTTCAGGAGGATTGAAAGGATCACTCGCATCCGCTAGGGGATTACGAATAATCGCAATATTACTGCCTCCAGGTAACCCTGGAATGGTGTTAGGATGGGCCGGATTTTGGCTGGGTACATCTTGAGCGTAGAGGTTAAAGGCCGTAACAAAAGCATAATCGGGGTGATTGGGGTGAAGATCGTTACGGGTATTCCCTGGTAAAAAGGCGATGGCCTGGGCGTTATTAACATCAAAAGAATCCTCTTGAGAGCCGGCAAAGAGGTCTTGACGGTTACGGAAGTTGCGAGGGGGGAGAACATTAAAGGAGGTGTGAGACGTGGTAATATCCCCCACAGGACCGTTAGCATTTTGGATAGAACTAAACCCATTCCCATCGCTGCGACGGTTGGTAAAGAGCATGATATCGGGGTCATTGGTGGCCTGAATATCAATGGGTTCGAGAGCAAAGGAACTAGAGGGGCCAGCCGGAATTTCTTCTAGATGTTGTAAATAGTCCGGATGTTGGGGATTAACATCAAAGACATGAATTAAGTCTAATCCTGGAGCGTTACGATTGGACCCAAAACTAGGCCGTGCCGGGGCCGCCACAAATAAGCGATCGCCTGACTGATTCACTGCGAGTCCCCGTAATCCTGAATCTGCGGGGGTGCGGCCCGGAATTGTCAGAACATTGATCAAGTTGTTATAAGCAGGAGAGTCTGTCGTACTATCCACCGGATCAATATCCAGTTGATACACTGCCCCTACAAGGCGATCTGAGACGTAAGCAAAGCGACTGGAGGGATCAAAGGCAACTTTATAGGGAAGCCCATTGGAGAGGGAAATAGGGTCAATACTGGGGGTATTAACATTGGCATCGATCATTTGTAAGGCGATCGCATCAATAACAGCAATACTGCCAACATTGTTATTGATTAGAGGAACATAGACCCTGGTTCCATCGGGGGTGACATGGGTTGATTGGGGAATACCTGGGACAGGGATACGGGCCACAAGTTGCCGACTGTCTTGATCAATAACCCCTATTTGCGCTTGATTATTATTGACTCCAAAGGGAATGGCCACAAAAGCGTAATTAGCGCGAGTATCCAAACGAACTGGAGGACTAATCACCTCTCCTCCTCCATTGGCACCGGGTAACATCCGTCGCACTTGAATATTAGAGAGTCCAACAGCAATTTTTTGAGGAATAATGGCGCGGATCACCTCTTTGGTTTGTCCGGTGTTGGGATCGACTTCTTGAGCGAATTCTAAGTTATTCCCTGATTGAACAACGGTAATCCCTCCTGGTTGAGTAAATACCACTTCTGCATCGATATTACTGACTTGGAAACGACTTCCTTTAATTTCTAAGACGGATTGTAGTTCTTGATTGATCTCAACTTGTTTGACTGATATTTCTTCGACAATGGGAGCATCGAGGGGACTATTTCCGGTGGAAGGTGCATTTTCAAAGACGGTGGCAAAATCGGCCACTTCTCCAGGATTAACCTGCACATTATTGACATTAACCCTTGGCAGTTGCACTGCATCAACTTCGGTGATTTTGTAGGGGATGGTTCCTTGAGGAACAGTTAAATCGACAGTAAATTGACTAACTCCCAGTAAAGCACCTGTTAGTCCCCCGGAGATACCTAGGGTAGTAGCTCGATTTAAGCGCGTCATCACATTTAAAATATCAGTGCCAACATTTTGACTGGGAGTGATGGTTGCTTGGGTAAATAAGGCATTTTGGGGAGCGATGGGTGCAGGGGAAATGGATAATTGAGTGCCTACATGGATTTCTGTGGTTGAGATGGCCAGAGGGTTGGCTAAAATAATTTCACTGCGTACCCGTCCCACTGTATCGGGAGCAGCATAGGCCACAAAATAGTCCCCTGATTCTAGGACACCGGTGGAGAAGGGATTATTGCCGCTTCTGGCCACACCATCTTCTCCAACTATAGCGGTATCGACTTGGAAAATGGCCAATTCTAAGTCTCCATTTTCGTTGGGGGTGGTTCCTGTTTGATAGATAATAAGTTCTGCACCGACAGGAATATTATTGGGGACGGGAAGGGTTAATTGTGGAATTTGTTCTAAATTATTATCTACGCTTAAGTTAAAACCACTGATAAAGTTTAAGGGTGCAATGATCGGTACAGTTAAATCTTGCTCACTTAAGGAGATCAGGGTGACAGCAGTTGCATCGGTTAAACTGCCTTGGGGAATGGCTAAAATAGTGCCATTACTTGCTTCGATTAATCCCCCTGTTTCATCAAGGGTGGCGGTTTCTAAAACGGGGTTTTCAACGGTTACAGGGACAGTCGTTTCTGCTGACCCAGTTATTATTGTAATTTCGGCGGTTCCCAGTCCCGTTGCTCTTACTAATCCTTGTTCGCTCACCTCTACAATGTTGGGATTACTGGAGAAGTAACGGGTATCGGGTGCGGTGGTTAAGTCGGTTTCAATGTCTCTGAATACTGTTAATTGTTGGGTGGCACCGATTTCTGGAATTAAGGTGAGTTGAGGTAATGCAAGGATTCCTTGGACTTCTAATAACTGTTGTTCCCGACTCCGTAAGGGTCCGACTATAACAGTTGCAACGCTGCTAATATCTCCCCGACGCACTTCTATAATACCAATCCCTTCCCCGACTGCTTCAATGATTCCCTTGTCTGAAACGGTAATAATATCAGGGGTTAAGGAGGTGAAGGTGACATAAGATGTGGCCACTTCGAGGGTATTACCATCCCCGAAATCTCCTCTTAAGGATAGTGCTAGGGTTTCTCCTAAATCAAGGTTGTTCTCAAGATTGACAATATCAAGATCCACTAAGGGTTGATTGCTAACGTCAACGGTTACAGTGACGGGAGCAGACTCATTGAAACCATCGTCAGCAATGACATCAAAACTAGCAGTTCCGGTAAAGTTTGCATTGGGGAGGAAGATAACATTTTCACCATCGGGACTAAGGTTAATCTGTCCATTATTAGCTTGTTCCACCCGATAGGTAATGCGATCGCCTTCTCCATCTATTGCAATATCTTTCAAAGGAACAATGATTTCTAATCCTTCGTAGGTAAGAACAGTTTTTTCTGTTGTTTGGGGGGGACGATTGGCGGTAAATCCGAAATTACTGCCCAAAATCTGGATATCTTGGTCATTAATATTGCCATCTCTGTTAATATCTAATTCTGGTGCATAATTAGGATCGTTTTCACTGGTTCCTAATGCTGCTTCTATCTGTTGACTATCTAACCCATCGACTACCCCATCTCGGTTAATATCTCCTGCAATGCTCAAATTAAGGCTATAATCGCCTCCATTCACTGCCTTAATTTCAATTACTTGAATTCCTGTCGTTTCTAGAGCAAATAGGGTCAAGCTGCGATCGCCTTCTACATGGGTTTGGATGGGGGTTAAGTCTTGAATGATGGGAATGTCTGCAAGGAAGCCATTATTTCCTTGAATTTCAATGGCTAATAAAACAGTTTCATTATCAGTTGAGTTTAATTCTGATTCTCGTAAACTGAAACTATAATAATGACTATCTCCTGTACTTAAATTATTATTGATGGTCTGGGTGTTAAAGTTATCTGTACTCCCTAAATCAGCTTCAATGGGTACAATATTAGGCTGATTTTCTTGATAGTTAATCGCTTCTCCATTTATTCCCATTCCTGTAACTAAGGTTAATAAATGTTCTTCTGAATTTGAATAACCGTAGTTTTGACTGGTTCCTTGGTCTAGTTTACGAACTGATATTAAGTTTCCTTGTTCATCATAATCATAAGTAACTGTTTGACCATCAGAGGCAACAATTTTATTCAATCTTCCTGTATTATCGGTTTGGAAAGTAACATAGTCTCCTGTACTGCTACTAATACCACTATCTCCATAAATTAAACGAATTTCATTATTTATAATTTGTTCTTTTATGTTTCCTTGTGCATCTAAATAATAAGTCGTTCCATCGGATGCAGTTAAGGTATAAGCAGTCTCATTAAAAATAGCTGGATTGTAAGGAATTGCTGTTTCTAATTCATAGAATTGATTACGAGTTTTACTAAGTAATTTATCAACGGAAGTCAGGGTATAATTGACTCCTTCATCTGCACTCCAATGAGGACGATAAATAGGGGTTGCTAAATTAGGAATTTCTACTAATTCGGGTTGAAAAGTAAAGCCGACTCTTCCTCCTGTGGGAAGGTTTAAAAACAGTCTAGTTCCTTGAGAAAATCCATTATAAATACCAACATTTTCTTGTTCTGTTAACGGTACATTGGTTTGCAAATTGGTTTCAGTATTAACAAATTGCCAACCATAACCAAAGGGACTATTTTGTTCTCGATTTAAAGAGTCATAACGTCTCACTAAATCAATATTAGTGCCAGAAAAATCTAAACTTAAATCAGTTTCATTTCGAGTATATTGATTACTTTTTTCTTGAGTATTAACTTCAATAATAGCCGTTGTTTGACGACGACGACCACTAATATCTGTTGCCTCTAATTGTAATTCATAGAAACCGTTGGCAAGGCTTTCAGGATTTAATTGTGTCAAATTACCATTGTTTATTATTGTTATATTACTTGCAAGCAAATTAAAATTATTGTTTCCTAAAGGAGCAATTTTTAATTCCCATTGATCTAAATTACTATCAGCAATAGTGCCAACAATATCAATAGATTCTGTAACCTGAGAACCATTCAATCCAACAGCAAAATCAACAACAGGAGCCGCAATATCATTAGCATCTCTAACTTTAATAATCTGACTAACTTGACGACTTAAATTATCTTCATCCGTAACCCTTGCTTCGAGTAAATATTGTCCTGGTTCATCAGGAATAAAACGACCTCTTCCCCGTTCATCTAAATCAATCACCTCCCCATCTACCGTAAAAGTAATATTCGTTATTTCACTTAAACTATCTGCTAAAGCATTAATAATAATTTCCTGTTCCGGTAAACTGGGAAAACTAGGCGTTAATTCTAACGTTAAATCTGGTGGTGTGGGGTTCAAAGTCGCTCGAATTAAAACTGTTTCGTTGCTAGTTGCTTCCCCATCAGAAACACTAAAGGTAAGCACATAATCTCCCATTTGTCCAGGACTCGGTATCCAGCTAAATATACCCGTTACTGGGTCAAAATCAGCCCCTTCTGGTAGATTATTCACCCCATAGGTTAAATTAGTATTGCTATCGGGATCTTCCCCCATTACCTCAAAGGTTAGATTTTGGCCTAATGCAATCTGGCGATCGCTTATTTCTAAAACAGGAGGACGGTTAACATTAGTAATGCGTAGGGGAACCGTTAACCTATCCGTTGCAGCGAACCCATCTTGTACTTCAAAAGTAAGATTATAATCCCCTGCTTGATTATAATTGGGTTTCCAGAAGAATTGTGCCGTTTCCGGGTTAAATACGGCCCCATTAGGTAAGCTAGAAACAGGACTAAAGATCAACGGTTCATTATCAATATCCCCCGCAGTGAGAGTGAATTGTATGGTTGCATTTTCCCGTCCATTTTGGGGAGGGAAAGGAACAAAAATCGGGGATTGATTGGTATTATTTACCGTAATACTGGTAGTTTGTTCACTGCTACTATGTCCATCACTGACCCTAAAAATAATATTCTCATAGATTCCTGCATCAAAAATAGTAGGAGTCCAGGTAAATACCCCAGTTTCTGGGTCAAGAAGTCCATTATCAGGCAGATTTTCAGCAGAATAGGTTAAACTATCTCCATCTCCATCCGTTGCAACTAAGGTTAAGGTTAAGGTGTCTCCCTCAGCTACCACAGGAGAAGTAATTGCTTCTAAAACCGGACTTTGATTACTATTACGAACAATGAGGGTAAAAGTTTCTTGATCGCTCAAAATAGCACTATTATTCCCCCCTTGATCCCTTACCATCACCTCCACCGTATAGTTTCCTAGATCACTGCTTTGAGGAATCCAGGTTAAAGATGCGCTACTATTACTAACTGGAGTCGGACTAACGGGTAAACCATTAACAGTAAAAATTAACTGTTCTTGATCAAGATCCGTTGCTTGTAATAACAAGTTAAACGGTTGATCCACCACTGCAACCTTATCCCCAATAAAACTGAGGATGGGAGGTTCATTTAACGACTCCACAGAAACAATGAAGGTATAACTATCCGTTAGAGTTTCGGCCCTTCCTCCCCCATCACCATCATCCGTTACTGTTACGGTAATGCTATAGTCATCACGATCATTAACCCCCGGTTCTAACCGTAATAACGCAGTTCCATCACCATTATCAGTAAACGTAGCAAAATCAGGAATGGGGAACCCTGGAAGGCCCGATGCAGTGATAATGACAGGATTTCCATCAGGATCATTCACCTCAATCACTAAGTCCCTGATTTCTCCGCGTTGTAGACTTTGATTGCCTAATTCTGTAATAACAGGAGGACGATTACTATTACGAACCTTGATGGGAACGGTAATAGTATCGCTTTGGTTAACCCCGGTTCCGTCACCATCATCCGTTGCGGTAAAAGTAACCGTATAATCTCCCGCAGTATTAAACCCAGGAGTCCAAGAAAATTCCGTCGTTTCCTCATCAAATATAGCCCCATTGGGTAAATGAGTCACGGTATAACTTACCGTTGCTGGAGTTGTTTCTTCTGCTTCTACTAGGGTTCCATCTTCAAGACGAATAGGGGGAACATAACGAGGATTATCCGGATCGAAGGCAAAAGCATTAAAACCAATCCTTTGACCTTCTTGTACTTCAAAAGCCGTTAAATTGTCAAACTCTGGTACACCATTAGCATTTAAGACCGTTACCGTAGTAATCTCAGTTGTAGTACCATGACCATCACTGACAGTAAAGGGAATCTCATAGATCCCTTCTTGGATGAAACCAGGAGTCCAGACAAACAGTCCCGTATTGGGGTCTAGAATAGCCCCTGCTGGCAAGAAATTACTACTATAGATTAATTCATCCCCTTCTGTATCTTCCCCTCGTAACTGAATGCGTAACGTTTCCCCTTCTTGAACAATGCGATCGCTAACGACAATTAATTCTGGGGGTTGATTACTGGGGGCAATGGTAAAAGTGATAAACTCACTGATAGTATTCACCCCATCTGTAACAAAAAATTCCACCCCTTCATAACGTCCCGCAGCATTAAACCCAGGAGTCCAACTTAACGTACGATTTCCAGGGTCAAAAATCGCCCCAGAAGGGAGTTGATTCACCCAGAGACCTAAATCATTATGCTCCGGATCATTGACCTTTAAAGTCACTTCTAAGGGGTCTCCTTCCCTTCCTCTGACTTCCTCAGGTAAATCTCGAATGACTGGGGCCCGATTTCCTCCCACCACTTCTAAGGTAAAGCGTTGAGTGGTTCCTGCATTGCGACGATCATACACCCGTAAACTAACTTCTACGGTTTCAGGACTATTCACCCCAGGAGTCCACGTTATCAGTCCTGTGGTAGCATCAATATCCATCCCTTCAGGTCCCTCAAGCAGTACATAACTGAGTCCCACCCCATCAGGATCATTGGCAGTAACTTGATAGGTAAAAGGTTGATCGATCGCTGCTTGTAACGGCAGTTCCGAGGTAATAATAGGGGCCTGATTAGGGAAGGGTAAGGTAAAGATACCTGGGTCAAAATCGGCCCGTAAATCGTCGGGATTATTTATAGAAAGGGTACGACTGTTGATAGATTCTCCAGGTCTGAGGATGCCATCGGGTAAACTATCACTAAGATCGATGAGATAGGCCCCACTTTGATCCTGTCCCATGTTTCCTTGGGGTTGACCCGTTGTCGAACCTTCCGGGGCCAATAACAGTTGTAAAGGTAAACGAAGATCCGTTGTTCCCGTATTGGTAATCTCAACCTCATAGGAAATCGTATTATTGCTGCGATCGGAACGAGGATGACTAAACTTAAAGTCAACAAAGGCTAAAAAGTCAGAAATAGCGACAAAAGACCCAAAATAATCATCCCCTAACTCTAATCCAGCTTGACTCTCTACATTACCATCCACACGAATTTGATATTGATCCCCTTCTAACACCCCAAAGGTAAGGAAAACGGTACGAGACGCAGCATCATAACGAACAAATTCTGGTGTAATACTGGTATTATTGACCCCAATTAACTCATAATTATCTGGGTTAATCACCGATCGCAACTCATCTCCATTCCCCACAAACATCTCCTGATCGAAGGTAATAGAAAAGCGTTCTTGGGGTAAAGTAATGGTTGCAGTTGGGGGTGGGTTGGTAGCAGCAACAACTGGAGGAAGTAAAGGGTTGAGGCGATCAACCTGTTGCGACTGACTCAGTAAAACTTGACCATCTGCAGTAGTTTCTACTATATCTCCTCGACTTCCTCCCGTCGCTATAGTCAGGCGATCGAGAGTCACTGTATCCACCATCATCAGTTGACCCTCATTACTGGAAATAAAGAGGAGATTTTCTAAGGGACTACCTGTTTTTCCAAACGCAAGGGAATCGATCGCTTCTGCAAATTCCAGCATTAATTGTGGATCATCGTTATCATTAAAACGAATCACCTGGCCTCTTTCTGGCCAACTGGTGGCCCAGAGGGAACCATCGGCAGCAAAGGCTAAATTCCCCACCCGTAAGTTACTGTAGTGACTAAAAGTTTCTGTGGTGGGATTAAAGATTTCGATACCATTACCAGAAGAAACATAAATTTCCTCAGTATTAGGAGCGATCGCTAAACTTAAGGTTAAACCATCCCCATATTCTTCGAGGATCTCTCCTGTAGCAGCATCCAGTTTAATTAAAGGTCCACCTCCTGTGGTTCCCCAAAGATGACCCTTACTATCCACCTCCAGATCAAAAACGGGATAGGCTAAAGTAACCAAGGGTTCATCCACCTCTCCCCCTTGTCTGGGTAATACAAACAGTTGATTCCGGGCCGAACCCCCACTAATAATAATGGTATCTTCATCAAGAGAAGTAATGGCCAAAGGTCCGATATCTGCATGACTGCTAGGAATACCCGTGGCAAATGCTTCCCCTACAAAGGGTTGTAAAATGGTTGTAAATTCTGAAGGTCTTGTTGTCTCTAAATTGCTGGAAATGCCTTCTTTTGCGGCAATAAAAAGGTCATTGGTAGAAGGAACAGAGGTGGGAGGATCAAGGAGTCTCGGTTCAGGTAAATTTTCAAAAGTCGGTAAACCCCCTAAATTCACGGATGAACCGTCATCTGGGGGTTGAGTCCCTAAATTAACTGTTTCTCGATTTCCGGCGTTATCGGTGGCTAAAGCTAAGAATTCGTAGGTATTACCAGGGGTTCCAGTAAAAATAGCTTCTGTGTCTTGGGTTTGTCGTTTCCAAATGCGGAAGTCTCCCCCATTCTCCGATACATAGACAGTAACGTGCTTAACCCCAGAGCCATTATCATCATCCGTTGCTTGCCACTGTAGCAAATAATCCGCCGTTTCTGCACTTAACTGTTGTACCGTTAATTGGGTGGTTGGGGCCCCAGCATCTAATAAATGACTAACTGTGGGAGTATCTAAGGGGGCGATCGTATTAAAGATAACCGTTGCTTGGGCCGTAATTTCTGTCCCTGTGGGAACAGTTGCAAGGGGTTCAATGGTATAACTAACAAACCCTTGGCCTCGACCTTCTCTATCATTGGGGGGTAATAACCCTAACTCCGCATCTTGTACCAATTCCCCAGTGTCAGGATCGATCGCTTGCATCACCCAGGTGGCAATATTGGTTACGGGGTCGATACCGGCCGTAATATCCAGCACAAAACCCCGACTTTCTGTTAAATCGATTCTACCCTGGAAATTCCCCCGATTGCTGGGCAGAGGAATAGAAAGATCCCCTAAGGCAATATTCCCTAATAAGAAGGTACGAGGATCAAGATCGCTGTCAAGTTGCGTGGTGATGCGAATTTCTCCAGGACTTTCCGTGGCCGTACTTGCGTTAGCAAATTCAATGGTATAAGGGAGTCCAGTTCCTATGGGAACGTAACCTGACTCCCCAAACCCTAACGGTCCCATCAAACTCACCTGATCGTTGAGGTTTGACTCTCCTGTGAGGAAGCGTCCAAAATTGAGGGGTGCAATAGGAGTTAAGGTAGGAAGGTCTAACCTAGCACTTTCAAAGGGAACGAAGACATCAAAAGCAGCAAAATGAGTCGGTTGAGAGAGTGCGAGATCAAAGTCTTCAAACCCTGGAGGGGTGTTACTCCCAACTACATTGACATCATCCCCATACCATTGACGAATTTGTGTGAAGAAGTTTAATAAGTCTCCATCAGTAACAATGGTATCTCCACCTGGACCGGCTAAGATACCAGTGGAGAGGGTGGCTAATAAACTAACCACTAAAGGATTTTCTCTGATGGGAGGGGCCTGTTCTTCCGGTCGCAGAAGGCCCGCAGCTTCTAGGGCCCCTAAATAACCCATAATCCAAGCTTCTTGATCAAGTACCAACAATTTCAGGGTTTCGCTGGCCTCGTCATCGGCTAAAATAGCTTCTCGTAGGGCTAAAGCTTCCTGGGTTTGTTGATCGATGAATTCTTGACGGGTTAAAGCGGTGGCCGCAGCAACAAGATGAAATTGGAAGGCAATCTTACCATGATCTTCCTCGGTTAAATCTTCTAACGCATCTGGTTGTAATTCTAGGAGGTTCAACAAACCATCATAGGTTAAAGCGTTAAAGGTACTTCCGGCAACCCCTCCGGTTTCTAAGTCAAAAATATAACCAGGCGCGAGGATTTCCCCATTTTGATTGCTATGGGAGACTAAATCGGCCCAAGGAACTTCCCCTAAAATGGTTTCAGGAGACCCGCGCAAGTTGGAGGAAAAGGTAGTATAGGGTAATTCCTCAACTCCAGCTTGTTGTTGCACTTCTGTATCGAATAAATTGTAGAGGAATTGATTATCTCCTAATTCAGGAATACCAAACTCAAAATGAACATAGGGTGTATCTAAATTAGTTAAACTCTTCACCGATACCCCATAGATTCCCGTTTGTCCTGGTTGTAGAACCCTCGGGCCCCCAATTCCTACATCTACATCCGGTTCGATGGCCCGTTCAATCAGATAGCGATAAGGAACGATCGCTTCTTCCCCATCAGGATTAATGACTTTGAGATCATATAAACCGTGAACCCCATCACTAAAGTCAAAGAGGGCAATAATTTCTGTACTGTCGATCACTTCATAACGCACCGGTTCATATTCCGCAATACCGGGTCTAACTAACTTAACTAAGGCATTTTCATTGAATTGCGCCCCCGTAATAGTAGTAGTAACGTAACGACTATCTCCCCCCCGATCGGTGTTGACATCGGTAATACTAAAGGGAACCACCTCTGCTAAAAGGGTAACTGGGGTATTAGGGGGGGCCGAATGACCCCTGAGTAAGACATAATAAACCCCTGGTTCCGTGGTGGGAATAACCGTTGTCTGATTGGGGGCTAAAAAGCCCTCATAGGCTGCATCAAACTCGCTTGAGGTGGGGGCTTGATTAAAGCGTAAAAACAGTTCATTGGCGGCAGAGTCCACCTCTGAGGTGACGCTGACTTGCAGGGTTTGATTAATCCCCACTTCCACTCGATATAACCGTTCTTGTCCTGTGGTTAAGGTGGTTTCTAGGGGAACCCCTAACTGTAAATCAGGAACGGTAACACTTAGGGTATCGGTAGAAACGGTACGGTTGTTGGACTCGTTTTCAGCTTCGTAAACTTGGTTAAAGATGTCAGGCCGAACAATAATTCGGTACTGTCCATCGGTTACCGGTGGTAGGGTGGGAATCATCTCCATATCCCCTGAAGTCAGGGTATAAGACTCTCCTAGGTTAAGGGTTCCAGTGAAAGCGGCCCGACCCAAAAAGCGATCGCCGATGTCCCAAATACCATCTTCTGAGAGGTAAACTGCATCACTCCAACTTCCTGCGGCTGCATTTGGCCCGGCATTGAACACGGTCCATTGCAGTTCAATAGGATCTCCGGTTTCTAAGGTTCCAGGGATGGTAATATTCTCAACCTGTAAGTCTGAGGGGGGTGGCAGTTCAATAATTAAGGGTTGCTCGCTAGAATCATCATTATTCCCTTCGTTTTCCCCTTCAAAGACTACCCCTTGTGGACTTCTTTGGGGAGGATCGCTAATGACAAAAATGTAGAAGGGGCCGGTCAGATTACTAGGAAGGGTCAGGGTTTTGCTGACTTCATAACTTTCTCCTGCTATTAATCCCCCAGTATGGTCCTCAAATCCTAAATAGCGATCGCTTCTCAGGTCTAAAAATTCGTCGCGGGATAAATAAATCAAGTCTCTCCAACTTCCCTGGAGGTTAGAAGTATCCCCAGTTCCTGCATTGGTGACACGATAGGTTAAGTCAAAGGACTGTCCCACGGTGATTCGTTCGGGAATACTGAGGACTTCGGTTTGAAGATCCGGGGGTGGGGCCAAGGTCACGCTTAAGGGGGTTTCTGTAATATTATTGCCTTCATCTCGGAATTCTCCGACCCTGGCCAAGTTGCCATCAACTCCTAATTCAAAGCCAATCCCTGCTTGTGCTGGGGGTGTGCCTCCCCTTAAATTAGAGTCGGTGAAGACTAAAATATAAAAGTCCCCGTCGATGCCATCGGGTAGGGTAACATTGAGGTTGCCTAGATAATCTTGTCCTTGGGCTAGAATACCAGAACGGTTGAAACTGCCTAAGAGTTGATCGCTATTGTCTAAAGATGCATCACTGGATAAATAAACCCGATCGACCCAACGATTTTGACGGGTATCCCTTGTCCCCTGATTAATCACTTGCCAACTAATGGGAATGGTTTGACCAGATAGGGGTATATCGGAGGGAACCATAATGTCTGTCACAAAGAGATCCGGTTCTTTATAGATAACAGTGAGGTCTCGTTGAATCAGGTTGTTACTGGGGTTTTCAAAGGCCTGACGCAGATAAGTTTCCCGGCTAAAGTCATTATTCCCACTGCTGGGTAAGGTGGTTTGTCCCGTATAGTTGGTGATGACATAAACATAATAATTGCCTTCTATACCTGGATCTAGGGTAATGTCTCCCACTTGCGTATAGGTTCCATTGACCAATTGCTCGCGGGTGATGCTGAAGGTTCTCGATGGACTGGTATTAACTAGATCCCCTAAGGTTAGATTAGGATGGGGAGAAATATAGACTGCATCTTTCCATAACTCAGTCTCGGACCACAACGCTGGGCCAATATTATCGACGGTCCATTGGAGGGTAATGGGTTCTCCAGAATCACTTTGGTTCGGGGTAATAATTTCTCTAACAACTAAGTCTCCAGGGGAGTTGCTGACATCGGTTTGAGCGGCCCGACTATTATCATTTTCATCGGTTTCGAGAATACTGGGAATTCCTCGATTGGTCACCACTATCACATATTGTCCCGCAACAGCAGGGGATAATTCAAAGGTTTCTGTTGCGCTATAGTTGTTGCTGTCATTTTGCAGGGAATCTTTATTATTAAAACTGCCTAGGAACCATTGATTGGCCCCTGCTGCATTAAATATCGGTTGATCTGAGAGATAAACTTGATCGGTCCAACTCTGTTGTAAGGGTTTTCCAGCACCAATATTTTCCACTGTCCAAGAAACAGTTAAGGATTCTCCTGCTACTGCTGAACCAGTTGGGGTGACGGAGGTGACAACTAGGTTAGGAAGGGGGGTTTGTTGGGCAATAACTTCAACTTCTCTGGCTTTAAAATTGTTACCATCTAAGTCTTTGTCTGCATCAGGATTCTCATTCCCGGCAAAGGTACTTTCAAAGACGACATCATAAGTATCTGTCCAGGGGGTAAGATACCAGCGGCCTGATTGGATATCATTGGGAATGGTAACCGTTACACTCTGTTCATAGCTTTCCCCAAATTGTAAACTTCCCGCATGGGGAACGGTTTTCAATAAAATATCATTGGGTTGATTGTTTCGAGTGACGGTGGATGGGCGATCGACATCTCTGGTTAACCAAATGGTGTCTGTCCAGGCGTTACGGTTGGTTTCTCCTGCTGGGGCCCCGAGATTGGTAACGGTGTAGCGTACATCGACTTGAGAACCGGCAATCACGAGGGGGGTTTCTCCACTGTCTCCATTGACAATGACATTACTGGTGATTAAATCCGCCGGCGGAAGTCCCTGTATGGTGATTGGTTGGATTTGGGTATTCTCTTCATCCTGGGGAAATTCGTTAACCTGATTATTACTATCGGTTTGCACAATCAGATAGTAGTTTCCTGTTTGGAATTGTTTGGGAATAACCACAGACTCTGTCATGGTTTGATAACTATCCCCGTCAGGACCTAAGGCCGCTTGGTTGCTAAAGGTTCCGATGAGAATATCATCGTTACCAAATTCATTGTTGTTGGATAAATAGACCCGATCTTGCCAGTTGGGGGTACTGGTGGCCACAGTTCCCTGGTTCGTCACTGTAAAGTCTAGGGTAATGGTTCCTCCTGCGTTAGCATTATCGGGGGCGGTAATTTGTGTGACTTCGAGATTGGGACGGGGAGGTAAACTGATGCTTAGGGTTTGGTCATCGATTTCTCGATTATTATCTTGATTGGGTTCATAGAGGGAGTTGCTGAAATTGCTTTCTACGACGACTCGATAGACATCGGTGAGGGTGTCAGAAAGGGTAAATTGTTCGGAACGACGATAAAATTCTCCTGATTCTAAGCCGTTACTATAGGTAAATGAGCCCAGTGGAATTAAGGGTGCGTTAGGATCGTCTGTGTTTTCTAAGAAGAGGCGATCGCTCCAAGTCCCTTCTGCATTCCCTGCTCCGATATTATTAACTTGCCAGGTAATATCGATGGTTTCACCAGATTGAATGGCAGGAGGGGCAATAATGTCGGTAATATCTAAGTCGGGAGGAGGTGTGAGGTTAATATTGACGGGAGTAACAGAAACGGTTTTATTGTTGTCGTCGTAGATGAATTCAAAGGGATCACCCAAAATACTGATCCCTGTCTCGACTACTACATAGAAGCTACCGGATAATCCATTGGGTAGGGTTGCTGCTACGGTACGATTATAGCTGTCTCCTAAGGCTAATGGTCCTGAACGACTAAATATCCCTAAGTCTGCGATAATGTTGCTTCCTTGGGGATCACTCGCTAATTGAAGGCGATCGCCCCAACTACTGGTACTGGTGAGGCCAATTCCTTGAAGATTACTATTTTCTACTGTCCAAGAGATGTTTAGGGGTTGACCACTGTTTCCAGTTGCATCGGGGTTAACTTCTGTCACGATTAAGTCTGCGTAGGGTATCCTCACTACGTTGAAGTCATTGGGTGCAGCTAAGATGTTATTATCTTCTAACTGATTTTCAAAGACTTCTCCATTTACGTCGGTTTCGACGAATAATTGAAAATGTCCTTGAAAACCGGCATCTAATAAGAAAGTTTCTGTTCTGGTATAAGACTGTCCGACGGATAATAATCCGGTCTGGGTAAATTCTGCAATGATACGATCGGCACTTCCATCAAAGGGTCTGGCAATGATACGATCGACCCAAGTATTAACGGTTCCTTCTCCTGTTCCAATATTTTGCACTTCCCATTCAATGGTAACTGGTACGGGATCACCAATGGTTAATTCGGGGGCCACCACCCTGACTAAGTCTAGGTCTGCATAGGGTTGCAGTGCAATGTTAATGGGGGTTGAGAGGATATTATTTTCTTCGTTATCTCCTTCATTGATGTCTCCTTCTCTGTCTGCAACGATAAATAAATAATAGTCACCGGCGATATTTTCAGGGAGGGTTACGTCAAGTTGGGCCAGACTGCGATCGCCTGGGTTTAACCCTCCACTATGGTCAAATTTTTCTAAAAAGGTGTCGTCACTTAAACTAAATTGTTCGTCTTCTGAAAGATAAATATAATCTGTCCAGTTACTATTAACGTTCAGATTTCCTTGGTTAATCACTTCCCAATTTAAGGTAATGGTTTCCCCAGAAATAAGGTTGATGGGAGGATTTAACCAGTTGGGGGCCAGATCAGGATTACCAATGCGAAGGGTAGTATCGGAGACTAAACTATTGTTATTTTCGTTATCTCCTTCAAAGACTGCATCCTCAGGGTTGGGTGCATCGGTGACGACAATGAGGGAATAATCTCCATTGGTAATATTCGGTAAGGTGATGTCTGCAGTTGTGGTATAAGTATTGTTTGCTGCTAAATCTTGGTTACGGGTAACGGTATTGATTAAGGTTGCATTGTCTAGGGTTCCATCGAGACTTAAATAAATTTTATCGACCCAAGGTGCAACTGCGCTTCCGAGATCGTCGTTAATAACTGTCCATTCTAGGGTGATGGTATCTCCTGGACTTGCTTCACTGGGGAACTCACCAATATCGATCACCTGTAAATCGGGATCACGACGACGGGTAACAGGGATAAATTGCTCACTTAGGGTTGTATTATTCTCTTCAAAGGGTGTCTCATAAACTTGCTGATTAATATCTGTCACCACAAAAATATAAAAATTCCCTTCTATTCCGTCGGGAAGGCTAACGGTAGCGGTTTCTGTATAAAAATCATTGACTGCTAAGACTCCATTATGGGTAACAGAAGTCAGGATGGGATCATCACTATCTAGGGTTTGATCACTGGAGAGAATAATCTGATCGCTCCAAGAATTACTATTCGTCTCGATTAATCCTCGGTTATAGACTTCCCAGGTAATCTCAATGGGTTCTCCACTGGTTCCTGTACCAGGAAGGGTGATGGTTTCTACTCGTAAGTCTGCATAGGGTAAACGGACTTGAATGGGGTTTAAGGTGGAGATGTTATTATTTTCTCCGTCTACTTCAACGATGTTTTCGTTTGCATCGCTGACGACGTAAAGATAGACTTGTTGGTTAAGGTTGCTGGGAAGGGTTATGGTTTGGGTTTGGGGGGTTAAACGACCACTGAAGGTTCCTAGTTCAACATCGTCTCCATCCCCAATAATGGTATCACGACTGAAGAAAATGCTGTCGGACCAAGTTCCATCGGTTATGGTTGCATTTCCCTGATTTTCTACTGTCCAAGTTACCTCAACTGTGGCAGGATTGCCAAAGATTGTCTCTGTGGGGACTATTACCTCACTGATGACTAAGTCGGGGGTGTCAATGACAAATTCGAGGGTTTGTAGGTTATTCGCTTCTGCTGCGCTGTTTCCTTCGTCAATCTCGTTGTTTGCGTCGGTGATAATTTGAACTTGATAACGGCCCCTGTCTGGAAGGGTAAGGTTAAAGTTACGATCTAAACTTCCTCCTCCGGATAATTCTTCCCTAACATCCACTAAGGTGTTTGTAACAACCTCTCCTGTGGTTAAATTTTGAATTAAAATCCGTTCTTGCCAAATTTGGCTAATTCCCTGTATTCCTTGGTTTGCGGTTTGCCATGTTAGGGTTAAATCGAGGTCGGATAATTGGGAGTTTAACTCATTAATGACTAAGTCGGGATTGAGTCCACTGGGATCAAATTCAAAGGTATAAAGGACATTTTGCCCGGTATCGGTGACAAAAAGGCGATCGCCGTTGGGAGTTACATCTATACTGGCCCAACTATTTTGGTTATCGATACTGTTACTCCGATTGTTAAATCCAGAAAATAGGGCCGAAACTTCTCCGGTTTCGGGTATAACACGGAATATTTGATTGCTGGCCCGATCTAAAACGTAGAGATTTTGGGTTAAGGGATCGCTGGTGATGGCTACGGGTTGGGCAATGGTTTGTGATAAGGTTAGGGGGGTTAAGGCCCCGTCTAGGCCTAATTCATAGATAAATCCTGTAACGTCGGTAATATAGATGTTTTCTCTGCCAATGGTAATATCATAGCCTTGGTTTAATCTGGGGTCATCTCCATAAACTGCTGTTTCTCCTTCTGGGGTGTCAGGAGAAAATCGCCAAATATAATCTGGTGATATGGAGAAACCATAGTCAATGACTAAGGCTTCTCCTGGATTGATTACTGATCCGCTATAGTTATTAGGGGCGATCGCTATACCAACGGGGTTATCATCGGTAGTGGGGTCAAATCCTTCTACCCAGGTTTCTGCGGTGAATTCTCCAAAGGGTATCCGTTTGATAAGACCGGGGATATCTTCGGAGACGAAAATATCTCCATCGTCGGGATCGATCGCTAAGGATGCCGGTCTTTCAATTTCAACAATTCTGTTTAATACTCCTTCTAGGGAATCTAAACGATAAACCCCTTGCTGATTTCCATTTCGTCTGACTAAATAGACACGACTATCCACGGGATTAAAATGAGATCCATACCATGTTCCATTTCCTGTGGGTAGTCGGGTAACCTGACTGATTTCCCATCCTGGTTCTAAAATATTTGGTGTAATTTCCAGGGTAACTTGTTCTTTTTCCCCTCCTCCTTCTCCATCTTCGACAATATAAATAAAGGAATCTTGACCAATAAAATCTTCATTGGGAGTATAACTAAAACTTCCATCTTCGTTACGAATTAATACTCCCTGTTGGGGTTGGGTAAATGCAGTGATGGTTAAGGGATCTTCATCGAGATCCCTATCGTTTCTGAGTAGATCGTTAATGCTGATATTTAAAGTTTGATTGCGTTGAGTCAACAATAAATCAGGGTTAGTAATGGGAGGATTATTGGTTTCTAATTCTGTTTCAGTGCGTGTGATTCTCTCTGGGGTGATGACTTGAAATCGATAGTCAGTGGGTTCATTTCCTGACCCCTGTAGGGCTAAAATATAGGTTCCTTCTTGTTCGATGGTTTCTTCAAAATAAGGAAGGGTAAAATTACTTGTGGTTCCTATATTTTCGTTAATTGGACTATATAAACGCCATCTGATGTTAGTGGTAGAATTATTAAGATTGAAAAAGGATAATTTTTGTCCTGGGTTTCCTTCAAATTGATAGAGTACGGTTTCTTTGCCTGTGGGTAAGTTACCATTAATGGGTGTATCAAAATTGAGGGGGATTGCATCAGCAAGTTTCAATAACTGGAATGCGTAGTTTCCAGTTTCATTGTTATTTGGATCAATAATTAGTTGATAGATTCCTGTTTCTTCTAACACAAATGGGGTATTACTATCTCTCTCATTGATGACGGATGCAATAGTGAGACTCAAACCACTGGGACTGATTAATTTTAGATTAGTGTTAACATTAAATTGACTGGCTAAAGCATCATAATATAATCTTTCTCCCGCTATTGCATTAAATGTATAAATATGTTTCTCTCCTGGTTGATTTATCGTCTCGTTAATGGGAGTATTAAAGGTTAATTCTTGGCTAATAGTCGGGGACTGAATTACCCTAAATTGATAGTCAGTTATCTGTTGATTTTCTCCTTCAACAAGTAAAAAATAATCCCCTGTTTGAGAGATGTCAATTTCTAAGTTTGCCAAGTCGTTACCATTTGCAATTGACTGATTCCTGGGACTATAAATCTTCCAATCAACTCCAGTAATTGTCTCGTTTAAGTTCTCGACAAATACTCTTTCTCCTGGGTTTCCTTGAAAGCGATATAATTGAGTGGTGAATCCAGGATTTAATTGTGCTGTAATAGGTTGATTAAATTCAATCTCTGTTGCTGTTTCTAAATCTAACAATTGGAAATTAAAGTCAGTGGAAGTCGCAACTTCTCCATTAACAATAAAATAGTAAGTTCCTGGTTCTTTTAAAATCAAAGGATTGCTACTATCAGTATCTGAATTACGCGCACTTATGGCAGTATTAACGGTTCCTTGAGGATTGACTAATGTGACAGTAATTTCATCATCATCACTCTCTAAACCATCATAATAAATCCTTTGTCCTACACTTCCTGTAAAGCGAAAAATCCTTGTGGTTGTTCCTGGGGTTAGGGTTTCTGTGGTGGGAGTATTAAAGGTTAATTCTGTGGCACTTTCTTCTAAATCTATTAATCTAAAACGATAATTGTCTGTACTATCATTGGTGTTACTTCTAACAGTTACTGTATAGGTTCCTGATTTTTTTAGCAGGGGGAAAAGAATATTTCGAGATGAATTACTAAAAGAAGTTAAGAAGGTATTACCATCGGGATTGTCAATTTCAACAATAAGTTGATTATCTGTTACTTCTAAACTATCAAAGTAAATTAATTGTCCCGCAGATGCAGTGAAGGTGTATTCATCAGATGCACCAGGAATAATTGAACCATTACGAACAACATTTAATCCATCAGGAGTAACAATAGGATCACTAATATCGTTGACTTGAAATTGATAATTACTTGGGTCATTTACTGTTCTTTGAACTGCCAGAATATAAGATCCATCTTGAGGTAAGAAAGCTTCAAAGTTTCTTAAATTACTATTGTCCCCAATCTCTTGATTACTAGGACTCCATAAAAACCAAGAAATGCTACTTGTGGAATTATTGGGATTAATAAATGATAATTTTTGACCTTTATTTCCATTGATTTTATAAAGTTTACTTTCTTCTCCTAAGAGACTATCATTAATGGGAGTTTCTAAAGTAATATTATCAGCATTCTCAGCATCTAATAATTGAAAATGATAATCTCCTGTATCAAAATTACTTTTAATAACTAATTGATAAAGTCCGTCTTCTAGCAGGTTTAAAAGTACACTATCTGTCTCTACATCAGAATCAAAACCACTAACTTCGGTTCCATCAGGACTAATTAATTCTACTAAAAGTCTATTATTATTATTCAATTTCAAGGAATCATAATACAGTTTTTGTCCTGCTGTTCCATTGAAAGTATAAATATGTTGATCTCCTAAGCGATCGATGGTTCCAGAAACCATTTGATCAAAGGTTAATTCTCTGGTTGTTACTTCTGGAAGTATGGATGCTTGAAAACTATAATCAACAGTGTTATTAACATCATTATCAATAACGACTAGAAAATAAGTTCCATCTGTTGGTAAAGGATTGGTTTTAATATCATTAGATAAAGCAGTTAAGTTACTTCGCATAAACCCATTACTTTGAATAGGAATTAGTTGATTATCTGTACCATAAATTCCATATCTTCCACTACTATTACTAGCTAAACTTTCAATATAAATTTCTTGTCCTTGTATTGCTTCAAACTGATACAGTTGAGTTTTCCGTCCAGGGTTCAATTGTCCACCAATAGGATTTTCAAAGCTTAACTCTGGAGCATTCTCCATATTTAAGAGTTGAAAACCATAATTCCCTGTTGTGAAATTACTGGGAATACTGTTAACAATTAATTGATAATCTCCGCTTTCTGTTAAGGTTATTAATTCAGAATCATCACTAATAGATTTATTATTTAGTCCAGGAATATTGCTGCCATTGGGACTGACTAAACGAACTGAAATACCAGAATTGACAGCTTGCACATTATCAAAAAATATTTTTTGTCCTGCTGTTCCTATAAAGGTATAAATAGTCTGTTTTCCTATACCTGAAATTGTTCCAGAGATAACTTGATCAAATGTTAATTCTGTTGTCGTTATTTCTGGTAAAATTACCCGCAAACTAAAGTTAACAGGATTACTATTATCAGTTCCAGTAATTACTAAAGTATAAATTCCATCTTCTGGTAAAGGATCAGTTTTAGTATCATTAAGAGACTGAAAACCGCCTATATTATTATTAGGAAAAATGGATTTATTGGCAGGTCCAAATATTCCAAAGTTTCCTGTGGCGTTGATTAAATTCTCAAAGTAAAGCTCCTGCCCTTTTGTTCCTTCAAAACGGTAAAACTGAGTTGATAAACCAGGGTTTATTTGTCCACTTACTGTTGAATTTAAAGTAATATTTGTAGCATTATTACCATCTAATAATTGGAAACTGTAATTAACTGGAATTCCGTCAGTAAGAAAATTCTCTAATAATAAATAATAAGTGCCTTCTTCAATTAAAGTGAATAAATTAAGATCGGTTTCTGCATCCTCATTAGAATAAATAGATTGTCCACTTGGAGTTAATATGTTTATTCTTAAGCGATCGCTATCATTTTCTAGAGCATCATAATATATTCTTTGTCCTAATGTGCCATTAAAACGAAAAGCTTGAGCTTTTGTTCCTGGATCTAAGGTGTCAGTAACGGGTGTTCCGATGGTTAATTCACGGGAATCTGAAGATAAATCCAAAAATTGAAAACCATAATCCCCGACACTACTCTCCGTCGCTCCATCAATGGTAAGGGTATAGGTGCCTGATTTTTGTAAAATGACTGCACTAGAATCATCGTTCCCATTAAGGACCGCACCCACTTGTATTCCATCAGGATCTCTTAGGGTATAGTTCAGGGGATCATTATCTGTATCTAAATTATCAAAATAAAATAATGTACCAGCAGGTGCATCAAAATTATGGGTATTCGTTTCTCCTACTGTAATGGTTCCTTCAATGATGGTATTAAATCCATTGGAAATTACTGGGGTATCAGTAATATCATTGACCTGAAATTGATAGGAATCTCCAGGGTTTATTGTTGCTTCGACTGATAAGATATAGTCTCCATCTGCGGGTAAAACAACCTCGAAATTCCTGAAAACACTACGACTACCCAGTAATTGGGGACTACGATAAGGATTATTGGCATTATTCTTACCGTATAATCCCCATCTTACCCCGGATGTGTTTCCATTGGGATTGGTAAATTCTAACTTTTGTCCCTTTGTTCCACTAATTTGATATAAAATGGTTTCAGTTCCTAAAGTTAGGGTATTAGAAATAGTTTCTCCTAATGTAATTGGGGTTGCTTGGGTCGGATCTAATAGTTGAAAATGATAAAAACCTGTACTTTCGTTATTTCCTGATACAATTAATTGATGGTTTCCTGTTTCTAATAAAGTAAAAAAATCACGATCACCAGTAGCAGAGATGTTGTTAAAGAGATTGACCCCACTAGGACTCATTAACTGGATTCTTATATCAGTAGAACTTGTACCTAAATCATCGTAATATAATTGCTGTCCTAGGGTTCCCCCAAAGATTAAGTTATCTTCTTCTCCGGGTTCACTGATGGCCCCTATTATCTTGAAAACACCATCAGCAACCTCTATATTTAACGGATTGTTGAGAGTGATTAATTCTGTTTCAAAGACTTCTAATTCCTGTATAACCACTTCTTCTTGAATATGATCAAGTTGAGAGGGACCAGGAATTGATTGTGTTTGAAGATTATCTTCAGGAGATCCTAGGATTGGGTTTATTTCCCAGATGGAATTATCTATAGGATTGCCTATATTGTCGTTCATGAATAACTATAGAGTTGAGAATCTATTCATCCTATGTGCCATGAATATTTTCTATTCTCTTGCATAGAAAATAAACAAAAATTAACACATTAATTGTTTAAGATTACTAGCGGAAGCTAAGGAATTCAAAAGCAATTTTTACCTCCACATTCTAGCTAGACATTTTCTTGGCAAAACCACATATTGATAAATCTTAACACTTAGCCTTTGTCTGGGGTTTATAGCGGTTTTCATCTCCATAGACTATAGCAATCAGGTTTCAGTTGTGAGAAAGGGTAAAACACAGTGTTAAACCCCTACAAATCACTCTTGTAGGGACATAATAATATTATCTCCTAAACAGACAAACAAAATTCATTGTATGCTACCATAATTATGGTCACAATATCTATTAACTAAACCTTAACTTTACCTGTTATGAAAGTTGCTGTCTTCAGTACCCGTTCCTACGATCGCCAATTTTTAGAACGTGCTAATATTGCTGCTAACTCTCCCCACAGTTTAGAATACTTTGAAACGAAATTAAATAAAAAAACAGCATCTTTAGCGAATAATTTTCCCTGTGTTTGTATGTTCGTTAATGACACTGCAAATCGTGAAACCTTAAAGATTTTAGCAGAACAGGGAACGAAATTAATTGCCCTACGTTGTGCTGGATATAATATGATTGATATGCCAGCGGCCCATGAATTAGGGTTAAAAGTAGTTAGGGTTCCTGCCTATTCTCCCTACGCAGTAGCAGAACACGCGGTGGGTTTAATTTTAATGCTCAATCGTAAATTAAATAAAGCTTATAATCGAGTGAGAGATGATAATTTTACTCTTGATGGTTTATTAGGATTTGACTTACATCAAAGTACCGTGGGTGTCATTGGAACTGGTAAAATTGGGGTTATTTTTGCACAAATTATGCAGGGGTTTGGTTGTAATTTATTGGGGTATGATGTTTATCCCAGTGAGCATTTTAAGGCTATAAAAGGAGCTAAATACGTTGACTTACCAGAGTTATTAGCTCAGTCTGATATTATTTCGCTTCACTGTCCTTTGTTACCCTCAACCCATCATCTGATTAATGCAGAAACCATTGAACAAATGAAACAGGGGGTGATGTTAATTAATACCAGTCGTGGGCAGTTGGTAGACACCCGTGCTGTCATTGATGCTATCAAAACTGGTAAAATTGGTTATGTGGGTTTGGATGTCTATGAAGAAGAAGACGAACTGTTTTTTGAAGACTATTCTGACAGTGTCATTAAAGACGACACGTTTCAACTTCTACAGTCTTTTCAAAATGTTGTCATTACTGCCCATCAGGCTTTTTTTACTAGGGATGCTTTGAGAGCTATTTCTGAAACAACCATCGCCAATATTAGTAGTTGGGAACAAGGGACTGAGTTAGTGAATGAAATAAAGGTTTGATCAATATTCTTTAACTTCCTATAAACCATTTAGTCCCAGTAAATAGGTAATAAGCACCAGTCATAATTAAAGCCACGCTACCTAAGCGAATAATGGTTTCAGAATGGCTCAATAAGGTCCTACTTTGTTTAGCTAATCCTGTAAATAAACTGGCCAGAAAAATCAACATGGTATAACCTAAGCCATAACTAACCATTGTTAGGGTGCCTAAAATCTGAGAACCCGTAGCAGCAGCAGCAGCTAATACAGCAAATAAAACCGGACTCGCACAGGGGGAACTAACTAAGGCAAAGGTTAAACCCACACCATAGGGGCCAGCTTTAGGTAGGTTAAGATTCATCTGTGGTAAAGGAATTTGGATAACTCCAATTAACCATAATCCCATCACAGCCATAATCAGGCCAACAATAATGTTGATATAGCCTCGATATTCTACCATTACTAAACCGGTAAAAGAAGAAACCAAGCCAAATAAACTTAAAATAGTTACGGCACCGAGTACAAATAAACCGGCTTTACTAAAAGCATCCCAACGGGATTTTATGTTCAAGGTTCCGATGTAACTGAGGTTAACAGGAAGTAAAGCAAGGATGCAGGGAGACACACTAGCTAATAGGCCACCGATAAAAGCTAGGGGTAATAAAACAAAGGGACTGGTTGTATTTTGTTGATCAAACCATTGTTGATAACGGTTCTCTGCAAGAGAAATTACGCTTTCAATAGGATGACTAATGAGGGACCCGACGGTGAGAACAATAATTAAAGCAAGCAGGCCTAGTCCAAAATAAAACAACCATTTTTTGGGAATTTTAGGACGGTCTAAAGCTTTCTTTTTTGGGCGTGATTTCTCTATCTGAGTCATAAAACTATCCTGAATAAATGATATTTATCTTCTAAGCAGTTGATAAAAGAGAAGTCTGATATATTTGCTGAAATCTCAGACTTCTACCTTTGAAAACAATAAAAAATAAAGTAAATTATCTTTGAGAAATAGCAGCATCTAATACCGAAGTGTAATCAGCCAAGTTATTATTCTTACGTTCTTGACTTAAAATATTGCCGTTAGCAGGATCGACAATAGTAACAGTGGCTGTTTGAGATTTGTATTGGTTAAAAAAGTTTTCTAAACCCAATTCTCTTGCCCTTGCTTGTGCCTGACGAGATGTGGCTTGATTGCTAACATCGAAGGCGATAAAATGAGCTTTTCCTTCATATTGTTTTTTTAATTGAGTCAGGGTGGGGGCAATGTTTTTACAACCTGAACACCAAGTAGCATGAATAT
This sequence comes from Crocosphaera sp., assembly GCA_051439445.1. Classification (GTDB taxonomy): domain Bacteria; phylum Cyanobacteriota; class Cyanobacteriia; order Cyanobacteriales; family Microcystaceae; genus Crocosphaera. The sequence continues at coordinate 13,869 of JBFRWG010000081.1, read as the reverse complement.
CGATGACAACGGGTTTTCCTTGTAATTCTCTAGCTAGTGGCCCGCCAACATTTCTGCTGGAGCTACCTGCACAGGGGTCTTTTCCTGCACAAGCATAAAGTTGCGACATTGAAACATCATTAGAAGCAGATACTCTCTGATGACTGCTGGTAACTAAGGAAAAGGGAATCACAAAGCTAGTGAGACAAAGACTAAGCCACAATGATGTTGATTTGGGGAACATGGTGAAATCTCCTGATTTTTAATGAATCTACATTTTGATTAAAAACTGCCAAAATGAGGAGAGGCTGAATTTTAGCTTAAATCTCGAAAAATGTAAGACGCACTCAAGACAAACCTGTGGGATACGGGATAAAGTGGTGCAGCGCAGTCTTGGGGGTTTCCCCAAGACTGCGCCAAGAAGTTTATTAACTAGACTTCAGAAATCACAATATTACGGAATTGACTAGAACCTCCGATGTTACCATTAGAATCTTGGTCATTGAAGAAAACTAAACGATTATAGTCTTCTGTAAAGTTTTCAGGCAAATATTGACCCAGATTAATACTATAATCTTTCCAATCATCAACAGCTAATCCCTGATAGTTTTTAAAGTCTTGATTCGCAAAAGTATCATTTCCATACAGTTGAAAGATGGTGTTGGTATTGTTGAACAAATTATCATCATTATCATATCCAATGCCTTGAAGTTCTACTTGTTCATCGCTACGGAATTGGAAACTAATTTGAGTATTTTCAGTAATGTTATAGTTCCCTAGATCAAAATACTTCCAACCATTATTCTCGATTTTAACCTCGTTACCATTGTCAGGATAAGTAACAACAGCTTCTGGGGTATCTTGTGGAAGAGAATTGCCATTGTTGACTGAATCATCACCGTAAGTTTGTAAATAGTTGGTTTGAGAAATTCCATTAATGGTGATCGTTAAAGGATCAGGTTGATAAAGTTTAATATTACGGAATTCTGATGAACTCCCTAAGTTATCATCACTATCATTATCATTAATGAAAACTATATTATCAAAAACGCCTGTCATGTATTGTCCAACACTTATACGATAGGATTTCCAACCCTCTCCATTCTGGTAATTATTAAAGGCTTGATTTCCAAAATTTTGTGTTCCATATAGTTGAAATAGTTGTTGTCTTTCATCAAAAACGTTGTCATTATTTTCAAGCCCAATTCCTTGAATTTCTCCTTGATCGGTACTACGAAATTCAAAGGCTAAAATTGTCTGTTCATTGACAGTATAATTGCCAATAGGAGTCTTTTTCCAGGCGTTATTCTCGATTTTTATGCCGTTATTATTGTCTTGATACGTCACAACTGATTCAGGGGTATCTTGTGGTAAAGAGTTTCCATTTAAGATTGAACCATCGCCATAAGTAATAGGAGTTTCAACGACAACATCATCATCGATAGAAATAATTAAGCCATCGGTTGTTACTCCTGTAATGGTAATATTAACTGTAGTCGGATCATCGGTTCCTCCATTGCCATCAGAGACAATATAAGTAAAGCTATCTGTTGTTGTTTCTCCTGTATTTAAGTAATTAAATTGTCCATTGGGATCGTATTCAAATGTTCCATCACCATTATAAGTAACTAATCCCAATGTATTAGTCGTATCGAAACTTTCAACATTCAAAATATCATTATCGGGATCAGTATCATTATCTAAAACGTTACCTGTGGTAAACATTCCATCTTCTGGTGTAGTAAAGTTAAAACCATAGTCAGGATTAGCATTGGGTCGGCGATTTGTGCTAGTTTGATTCAGTTGAATATTACGAAATTGAGCATCTCCTTTATCATTGGCATCATCATCACCAATAACTAAGAGATGAGTCATAATATCGTTATCATAGTCACTCAAATTAACGGTAAAAGTTTGCCAACTTCCGATATTTGTGTATTCAAAATCTGTAATTCCATAGCTGACATTGGTTCCGTAAATATTGATAACATGACTGGGATTAATTTGTGAGTCTGTATTGTTTTCTGTATCCCAACCAATTCCTTGAATTTCTCCTAATGTACTACTCTTAAAGTCGAAGGTTAATTGGGTATCGTCACTAATAATATAACCATTCTCATATCCATAATCTTTTAGGGCGATCGCTTTCCAAGTATTACCATCTAAATCAATAGTATCGTTTTCATACAAGGTATAATTTCCGTTGAAGTCTTGATCGCCATAAGATTCAATTTCAGAGGTGAGATAGTTAACAATATTTCCGTTAATTGTCAGATCAATATTATCGGTTTCTGTGCGATTTTCTGGAGCAATATTAACAGTAACTGTCCCTGGATCGCTAATTAAATCACTGTCTAAATCCCCATCTTTTATGGTATAGGTGAAGCTGTCACTGCCTCCACTGCCAGAAGAGGTATAGTACAGTTGATCATCGGTGCGATCGCCCACTGTATTGTTGTTGAACAGGGCGATAATGCCCCCTGTAGGCGTTGTAATAGGACTTTCGGTGTATGGATTGTATTCTACGCCATCGACGGTGATACGGTGTATTTCGATGGGTTCACGGTAGTTATCGGGGTCGTAGTCATTCCCCAAGACATCGATGGTGATGGTTTGGGAGATGGTTGCATCTTTACTATCGTTGACAGCGACGGGTTTTTGTATAGCGGGTTCGTCGTCTATGATGTTGACGACTGCAGTGTTATCTGTGCCTAATATTGCGCCACCTGTGGGATTGGTTAAGGTGAGGTTAAAGGTTTCGGGATCTTGGTTAAACCCTCCTTCGGGTAAGTCGTCGTTAATGATAGGAATATCAACGGTTTGACTGGTTTCTCCATCAGCAAAAGTAACGGTATAGGTTCCTCCTGTGTAGTCTTGGGATGCTATTGCTGTACCGTTGGAGGTGGTTAAGTTAACAGAAACTTCCCCTAAAGTGCTATCGGTACGAGTAATATTGACAGGCAATATTCCGTCGCTTTCGTTAACAGAATAGGTGTCAACTTCTAGGTTAAAGGTTCCATTAGGAACATCCATAACTGTTATGTCAAAAGTATCGCTAACAGTCCCATCGCTGTTGTCATCAGCAGTTACGGTAACACTGATTGTTCCCACAGCACTATTATCAGGTTTTCCTGTAAAGGTTTGAGTATCAGCATCAAATATTAACCAGTTGGGTAAGGGAGAAGTTGTATAAGTTAAGGGATCATTATCGGGGTCACTAAAGTAACTATCAACTGGAAAAGTTAGCATTTCTCCTTCCTTAATGGTTTGGTTAGGAATGGGAGGATCAACTTCAGGGCCATTGGGTTCTAAAGTTACAGTAAAGGTGTCTTGTACAGTTTTTCCATTGGAGATAGCTAAGATAGTAATATCTGCGCTTCCTGTTTCTATATCATCATAATCTAGAGTTAAATCATTACCTATTAAACTAGCAGTAACTAAGCTAGAATTAGTATTACCATAAATAACTTTAAAGATAGCATTATCGTCATTATCAACATCAGTAAAGACGTTAATAATATCGATAATGTCATCATCAGCATCAACTTTTACTGTTATGTCTTGAATAGGATTAGCAACAATGGGAGGCGAATCAATTTCATTAACTACCACTGTCATCGCTTCAGTTACTGTCTTACCATTTGAAGTAGCTTGTATGAGAATTTCTGCGGTTCCAAACTGATTAGTTGCGTAGTCTAAGGTTAAGGTATTATCGACAATGCTGATGGAATTAAATAGAGTAGGATTCGTATTTAATAAAACTGATTTTGTAATGAGACTATCATCGTTATCAGGATCAGTGAATACGTTAGTTAAATCAATTTCACTGTTAGCAGCATTTTCATTAAGAATAACTGCAGGAAGATGATTGGCTACAATGGGATCTTGATCTGGATCACCGTTTCCTCCTCCTCCAGTTCCTACAAATACGGTGAAGGTTTCTGTTACGGTTTGTCCATTGGATAATGCTTCAATAGTAATGTCTGCTGAACCGGTTTGATCGGGTAAATAATCCAGGGTTAAGGTATTATCTAGAACTGACGCATTAACTAAGGTTTCATTGCTGTTAGATATGACAGTTTGGGTTATTAAACTATCATCATCATCGGGATCGGTAAAGGTATTTGTTAAGTCAATAGTTGTGTCAATAGCATTGATTTCAACACTAATACCAGGGATGGGATTATTAACAAGAGGTGCAAGGTTATCAGGAGGTGCTGTAACATTAATAGTAACGGTAGCACTATCAAAATCACGATCAAGATCAAAAGCTGTATATTGGAATGTATCTACACCTAAAAACCCTGTATTTGGCATATAGGTAAAAGAACCATCTTCATTAACTGTAACCATACCAAATTGAGCCTGTTGATCTAATTCTGCGGTTAAGGGTTCCCCATCAGGATGAGTATCGTTAGCTAATACTCCCTCAATTGGATTGATAGTTAATGTTTGACCTTGATAAACACCATAACTGTCGTTTTTTGCATCAGGTGCAGAGGTTTCTCCCACAACAAAGGTTAAGTTAGTATCACTAAATATGGGATTTAATCGTAACCCATTACCAATAATTAATCCTGTAAAGTCAAGTTCCGTATCTCCTGTATAACCACCGTAGTTAATCACTTGAAAACTATCACCCAAGACGGGGAAGAAATCATCTAGCAAACTAACATTAATGGTTCCGTCAAAGTTGGCAGTTCCAGTAATATCAATAACATCAAATTCTGTTCCTGGATCTTCTCCTCCAATCTGAATATTAATTACTGCTTCATCAGTTTCGGTGTAATCTCCAGTAATATTAATATCTCCAAAATCTGATCCCAATTCTCCGTCAACAAATGGGTTTAATAAACCTGAGTTTAAAACACTTCCCCCAATGGTTCCATAACCTCCTATTTGTCCATCTTGGATATTCATTTCTTGGGTGGAGTTTAAGCGTCCATTGTGTAGGATAATCTCTCCTGCAGTTTGGTCAAAATCACTGCTAAAATGAGCAATTCCTCCTCTTACATTTACCGTTCCTGTATTGATAAAGTCGTTACGAATGTAAAGGTTTCCTGCTGTGGTTTCTAGTATTCCATCATTGAATAAATCAATATCTATGTAGGAGTTTAGAGTACCATTTTTGCGAAGAGTTCCACTGTTATTAAATCGTGCTTCTGTTGCTCCTCCATCACTAGAACCTTGAGCAATAATACCAGAGGTAAAATTATAAGTAGCATCGGCATTATTATTAATCTCACCCCCGTTACGAACATAAAGATTTTGATAAATTTGACGGCGAGCAGAACTACTATAATAAGAGTCATTATGATTGACAACACCAAAATTATTTAAAGAACCATAGAGATTTTTATGACCAGCATTACCAATATTTAAAGTTCCATTAAAACTGACTCTTTCATCAACAGTTAAACTCCCTTGATTCCAACTACCAGTCCCTAAATTTAAACGAGCATTATCATTATTAATTAAGGCTCCTGTATTATTTTCAATAACATATTTATCAAGAGATAAATCACCTTCATAATTGAGCTTACCACTATTAAAACGGTAACGTAACTCATCACTTAAACTGGTATTATTAACATCAAAAATCAACTCACCACTATTAAAATAAATATCGCCACGACCCGTTAAACTATTAGTGCCTAATAGAGTTGTCTGTCCTCCAAAAACAGCATAAGCATCAACATCAACATAGAGATTAGTGGAGGTTTGAGTACCACCACCAGTCATAGTAATATAACCAGCATTAACATCAATATCACCACTATTGATGGTTTCTCCTGTGATTCTGAAAGCACCAGCATTAACATTAACTGTCCCTGTATTATTAAACTTATTAGTCAAGTCTAAAGTGCCATTGTTAACATTAATAACCCCAGAATTATCCAATTCAACAGAAACAGTAGAAACTAAAGTTGACCCTTTATTAAAAGTTCCTTGGTTATTAAATTTAGAAGGCTCTCCTTGATAGTCTGCGGGATAAGCACCAGCAATAATACCAGAGGTAAAATTATAAGTAGCATCGGCATTATTATTAATCTCACCCCCGTTACGAACATAAAGATTTTGATAGATTTGACGGCGAGCAGAACTACTATAATAAGAGTCATTATGATTAACAATACCAAAATTATTTAAAGAACCATACAGATTCTCATTACCACTACTTCCAATATTTAATGTGCTGTTATTATTAAACCCATTTTCAATAGTTATCGTTCCAGAATTCCATTGAAATGTTTCAAAATTAGCAACACTATTAATATCAACATTAGTGGTTAAAGTAACTGTCAATATTGTGTCCGCTACATTAATAACAACATCATCACCAGAAGTAGGTAAAAGTCCCCCTTCCCAGATAGCAACATTAGTCCAATTTCCAGTACCAATAACATTACGAGTCGCCATAATTTTTCTCCTATTTTGTAATAAAAATTCTGTTCACTTGACATTTGACAACAAAAGTTCTCTGTGACGGCGATCGCTACCGTCCCTTCAGAAAAAATCTCTAGTTCTATAAGCTTTATATGAGGAACTTTGGGAATAGCCCCTAATAAAATATAGTTTAAGCCGAAAATATTAATTTTACAAGCTTTTTCTCTATTTTTCTTCAATTTACGGCTAGATATATTTGGGTTCTCTATTTATTTCTCGGAAAAATTTGACGCTTTTTTGACAGATCGCACATATTGTTATAAAACTTTACATACAAAGCAAAAAACGCTCTAACGAAGTAAATCAGAATTTAGACATAAGTCATAAGATTGGCGATCGCCTAATGCTAAAAAATCAATCAATGTCAAACCCTTTGCAGATGTAACCGATCGCCTTATAGTGATAGGTAATCCCCAGTTTAAGAATGCAGTATCGTGAAAAAAATTTCCATCCTAGGCTCTACTGGTTCCATTGGGACCCAAACCCTTGATATCGTTAACCAATACCCCGATCAATTTCAAGTCGTCGGTTTAGCAACTCGTTCTAATGTTGAGTTATTGGCCACCCAAGTGCAACAGTTTCGTCCAGAAATTGTTGCCATTCGTGATGAAAATAAACTAGGAACCCTCAAAGATGCCATCGCAACTATGGACTATTCTCCTATCATTTTAGCAGGAGAGGAAGGGGTAATAGAAGTAGCACGTCATGGTGATGCTGAAAGTGTGGTCACTGGTATTGTGGGATGTGCCGGTTTATTACCAACCATTGCAGCAATAGAAGCAGGAAAAGATATTGCATTAGCGAATAAAGAAACTCTAATTGCAGGGGGTCCTGTAGTATTACCTTTAATTGAAAAACATGGAGTAAAATTATTACCCGCAGACTCCGAACATTCAGCTATTTTCCAATGTTTACAAGGGGTTCCAGATGGAGGGTTAAGACGCATCATTTTAACCGCTTCTGGGGGTGCATTTCGAGACTGGCCAGTGGAACAATTAAAGTATGTTACAGTACAGGATGCTTTAAAACATCCTAACTGGTCAATGGGTCAAAAAATAACCGTAGATTCTGCTACGTTAATGAATAAAGGATTAGAGGTTATTGAAGCTCATTTCTTGTTTGGAATGGACTATAAAAATATTGATATTGTTATTCATCCTCAGAGTATTATTCACTCTTTAATTGAGTTACAAGATACCTCTGTTTTAGCGCAGTTGGGATGGCCTGATATGCGTCTTCCCTTATTATATGCGCTTTCTTGGCCAGAAAGAATTTATACTGATTGGGAAACATTAGACTTAGTAAAAGCAGGAAGTTTAACCTTCAGAGAACCGGATCATGATAAATATCCTTGTATGCAGTTAGCCTACTCAGCAGGAGAAGCAGGAGGGGCAATGTCGGCAGTTTTAAATGCCGCCAATGAGCAAGCGGTAGCTTTATTTTTAGAGGAAAAAATTGCCTTTTTAGATATTCCTAAAGTCATCGAGAAAACCTGTGATAATTTTAGAGATCATAACCCTTCTAACCCTAGTTTAGAGGACATTTTAGAAGCAGATAATTGGGCAAGAAAAACAGTTTTAATCGCCACTGAAGAGTTAAGGAAAGAAAGTAAGGTTATTTCTGTAAAATAGTAATGATAACTTTCTTTAATGCTTTAGAAAATGTGTTACAGGGCTTAATAATATTAAGCCCCTACAACATAATTTTGCCATAATATGCCTATCAATATAATTCTATTTATTGCTTCGTTATTAGTTTCTTTATTGCTTTTCCGTTGGCTATTTACTATTATCAAGTCAACGGTTATTAATTTAGCAATTATAGCATTAATTATAGTATTACTACAGTCTGTTTTTGGTATTAGTCCTCAAGAATTATGGAATGAGATTATTAGTCTTCCCGAAACTTTTCAAGATTTGTTGACAAGATAAAAATCTAAAAAAGATGAATAAGTTATAATCGCTATAATCACTTTTCCTGAAGGTAACATTCATGAGTTTGACTTTGTATTTTTTGCGTCATGGAGAAACAGAAAATAGTCTTAATGATAGTTTTTGCGGAACCCTTGATCCTGATCTAACCCCCCAAGGTAAAGAAATGGCAGAAGCGTTTGCTAATACTTATAAATCCTTTGATTGGTCTGCTATTTATGTTAGTCCAATGAAGCGTACCATAGCAACAGTAACACCCCTTTCTGAGGCCATAGGAAGACAAATAGAACTCAAAGAAGGCCTCAAAGAAATGAATTTTGGGAAGTGGGAAAATAAGACCCGTGACTGGGTTAAAAATCATTATTTAGAGGACTATATAGACTGGATGACTGAACCTGCTTGGAACCCTCCCAGTGATGGGGAAACAGCCGTAGAAGTAGGCAGTCGTGCTATGTTAGTTATATCAGAAATTGAAGCAAAATATCCCAATGGAAAGGTCTTAGTGGTATCCCATAAAACAACCATTAGGATTATTTTATGTCATTTATTAGGGATCGATTTAGGTCGTTATCGGGATCGGATTGATATTTTACCAGCTTCTGTTAGTGTCATCCAGTTTGGATTACACGGCCCTTTATTAAAACGATTAGGCGATCGCTCTTATATGAGTGAAGAGTTACAATCCTGTGGGGGAAGTTAACTATTAGTTATATTAAACTAAGTTCTATTATGAAGGGAGATCATAGGATTATGAATAAAAAAATCAAGTCTTTTCTTTTTACCTTATTAATTACCTTATTTTTTATATGTATTTCCTCCTTAGTTTATGGACAAACTGACGAAAAAATAGGGAATAAAATTGATGGTTATCCTATCATTTTAAATGATCAAGTTTTGTTTAAAATACAAGCTCCAACAGGCTCTTTTTCTGCTGAAGAAAGGGCAGAAACTATTACCACGAGACTTGAAAGATTTGCTGAGAATCATAATCTATCTATTGACTCAATTAAATTAGAATCTAATGATACGATAACTAGCATTATTGCAGAAGATAAAATATTAGCAACCCTAACGCAAGAAGACGCTAATGCTGCTAGAAAGGAACGTCAAGAACTAGCTGATGAGTATTTAGAAATTATCAAAACAGCTATTAGTCAATTTCGAGAGGAAAGAACCTTAACTGCTAGAATTTTCAGTCTTATTTGGACAGTTATTTCTACCTTGTCTCTTTTCGTAATTTTCAAGTTAATGGATCTAATTTTTCCTAAAATTTTTGGTCTTATAAATCGTTGGCAAAATCGCTTTATCCCTAGTATTAGAATCCAAAATGTCAGTTTGCTCACTTCTCAACAAATCACAGAAGTTTTAATTGGTATTGTTAAAATAGTTCGAGTTATTTTAGTTTTATTAATTCTCTTCCTTTATATTCCTTTTATCCTCAGCTTTTTCCCTTTAACTCGAAAAATATCAGTAAGAATATTTGACTACATAATCAAATCGATTAGTGTAATATCTGAGTCAATTCTTACCTACATTCCCAATATTTTTCTAATTGGTTTAATCGCTGTATCTACTTATTATGTCATTCGTTTCTGTAAGTTTATTTTCAAAGAATTGGAACGAGGAAATATTACCATACCTGGATTTTATCAAGATTGGGCAACTCCCACCTACAATATATTACAATTCATCATTATTGCTTTAGGTGCCGTGATCGCTTTCCCCTATCTTCCAGGGTTCAATTCTCCTGCATTTCGAGGTATTTCCGTATTTTTAGGGATTCTTTTCTCCCTAGGTTCCACTTCAGCAGTATCTAATACAGTTGGGGGTATCATCCTGATCTATACTCGTGCATTTCAGTTAGGCGATCGGGTACAAATTGGTGATATTATTGGGGATATTGAAGATAAAACGTTGTTAGTTACGCGCATTCGTACTCCCAAAAATGTGATTGTGACGCTTCCTAATGCTACTGTATTAAACAGTAATGTGGTTAACTTTAGTGCGTCAGCGAGAGAAACAGGAATACCATTAATTATTTCAACAACAGTAACTTTAGGTTATGATGTTCCCTGGCGAAAAGTTTATCAGGTTTTATTGAATGCTGCTGATATAACTGAGTCTTTATTAAAAGATCCTCAACCTTTTGTTTTACAAACCAGTCTAGATGATTTTTATGTTAGCTATGAATTAAATGTTTATACGGATAAAACTCGTCAATTATTTTACATTTATTCTGATCTTCATCAAAATATTCAAGATAAATGTAATGAGTCGGACATTGAAATTTTATCTCCCCATTACTCAGCAATTCGGGATGGAAACCAAAATACTATCCCTGCTGCTTATTTGCCTAAAGATTATCAAGTTCCAGGTCTTAGAATTGATAATATAACTAAGTAAGTTAATGAGCAAAAAATCCCGTTAACAATAAAGGTAATAAAATAAGCAAACTTATAATTAATACTGCAGTTTGTGGACTAACAGGGATAATATTTTTTTCTTTTGGTGGTTCTGTCATGTTAAATTGTCTCCTAGATTAATTGTGATTTTAACATATTTTCATCCCAATAAGCTTTAACTTCTATAATTTTTCCTGCTTCATTAAGCTTAAAGGTGGTAATACCCTCTGCGTTTGCTTCTTTACCATTCTTGGAAACAACAGTCATTTTCCATTTAACCGCCACTTCATTATTAACGATAAATAATGACTCTTTTTCTATCTCAAATTTACTGTAAAAAGTAGTGAGAATAGTAAACAATTTTTCTGAGTCTTTTTCTGGGTTTAAAGCAGGTTTACCAACGGGATCATAAATCGCTGCATCATCCGCTAAAGTCTCTAACCAACCTTGAGGATTCATGGCAGCTAAACTATTATAATAACTAGAAATTGTGCTTTCTATAGACATAATTTTCTCCCTTATCAATCCTCAAATTTTGTAGGGTGGGCAAAGATTTTAGAAATAGGATAAACTTAAATCATTTTATCATTTGCCCACCTTCGTGTCACAAGTTTTATTCTTATCTCTGGAATTAGGTGGGCAGTTTTCAATTTTAGTTATTTAGTCTATTCTAAAATTTAGCAACTGCCCACCCTACAGATATTATTTAAAATTCTGCACTCAAAGGAGTACGAGGAAAAGGAATCACATCCCGAATATTACCCATTCCTGTCATAAATTGTACCACTCTTTCAAACCCTAAACCAAATCCTGCATGAGGAACAGTTCCATATTTTCTTAAGTCCAAATACCACCATAAATCATCAGCAATAATTCCCATTTCATTGATACGCCTTTCTAAAACATCAAGTCTTTCTTCCCGTTGTGAACCGCCAATAATTTCCCCAATTTTCGGGGCTAATACATCCATAGCAGCAACGGTTTTATGATCATCATTTAAACGCATATAAAAGGCTTTAATGGCAGCAGGATAATTTGTAACAATTAACGGCTTTTTAAATAATTCTTCTGCTAAATATCGCTCATGTTCTGATTGTAAATCAATGCCCCATTCTACAGCATATTCAAACTTCTTATTTGATTTTTCAAGCAACTCAATGGCTTTTGTATAAGTAATTCTTTCAAAGTCATTATTAATGATATTATCAGCTGTTTCTAAAACAGATTTATCAATACGCTTATTGAAAAACTCCATATCTTCAGGACAAGCTTCTAACACATATTTGAAAATGTATTTTAAGAACTCTTCCGCTAAATCTTGATCCCCTTCAATATCACAAAAAGCCATTTCTGGTTCCACCATCCAAAACTCAGCTAAATGACGAGAAGTATTAGAATTTTCTGCCCGAAAAGTAGGACCAAAGGTATAAACATTTTGAAAGGACATGGCCATAACTTCAGCTTCTAACTGTCCACTTACCGTGAGGTAAGCTTGCTTACCAAAAAAGTCTTGAGTGTAGTCTATTTTCTGTTGTTTATCGACAGGAACTTTGCCTAAATCAAAATTAGTAACAGTAAATAATTCCCCTGCCCCTTCGCAGTCACTTGCGGTAATAATAGGGGTATGAACCCAGATAAAATCTCGTTCTTGAAAAAAGTTATGAATAGCGGTTGCACAAGCATTTCTCACCCGCATAACTGCCCCTAATGTATTGGTACGGGATCGCAGATGTCCGATGGTGCGTAAAAATTCAAAGGAATGGCGTTTTTTCTGGAGGGGGTAGGTTTCGGGGTCAGATGTGCCATATACCTGCACTGTAGACGCCTTTAACTCGATATTTTGACCCTTTCCGGGGGATTGTACCAGAGTTCCTGAAACTTCCACAGAAGACCCCGTATTGAGGAGTTTGAGAACATCTTGATAGTTGGGGACACTTTCATCGATAACCACCTGTAAACTGTTGAGGGAGGAACCGTCATTGACTTCCATAAAAGCAAAATCTTTTAATTCCCGTTTCGTGCGTACCCACCCTTGAATGTTAACGGTTTCATCGGGTTTTCCGTGTCTTAAGATGTCTCGAACTCGTTTGGTTTGCATTATTTATTTAATGGTTTATCAATCCGTTGCTTGATTATTTTAGCAAATTTTGTCGTTAACCTTAGTAATAATAAGAGAAAAGTTATTTTTATGTTAGTTCATGTACCTCTCTATTCTTTTATGTTAAACTCCAGGAAAATAAGATTTATCTATTTTTATTAGTATTATTTGCTGCTCAAATTTTTTAAATTTTAATCAAGATGACACCTTTAACTGTAAAAATACTTTGTACTGAAGCTGAACAATTTTCAATCTCGGAATCTCAACATAAAGAATCTTCTCTATATGGTGTAACCGATGGCAAAGCAGTCGGAACTTATTTAGAACATAAATTCAAAAGATATTTGAAGGAAAAATATGATTTTATTGAAGGTAGTTCAGCAAGTGGAATTGATTTTCCTGATTTACTTGTTGATATGAAAGTCACCAGTATTAGACAACCACAATCATCTTGTCCTTATAAATCTGCTAGACAAAAAATTTTTGGACTAGGATATTCACTTATTATTTTTGTTTACAACAAAATAGATGATAGCAAGGATAAAATAGCTCAATTAAATATTCAAAATACAATCTATGTGAATGCAGAAAGAACCGCAGATTTTCAGATGACTCGTGGTATTAATCATATTTTGGATAATGAAGGGAATGAAGATGATATAATTGCTTTTCTTTTCGATCGGAACTTACCGGTAGATGAAATTGAAGCGGCTAACTTGGCTAAAGAAATTATACATAATCCTCCCAAACAAGGTTTTTTAACTATTTCTAATGCTTTACAATGGCGATTACAATACAGAAGGGTAATTTCTCTTGCTGGTCAAGAAGAGGGGTTAATAGACATTTATCGAGCAAATTAACAATGAAAAAACAATCTAAAAACAAAATTGAATATGGAGACTTCCAAACTCCTTTGGACTTAACAGATAAAATATGTAATAAGCTAGTACAATTAAACGTATTTCCTGATATAATTGTCGAGCCAACTTGTGGAGTTGGCAATTTTCTACAA
>JBFRWG010000080.1:0-2815 GCA_051439445.1 Crocosphaera sp. | reverse complement strand
GCATTGATAATAATGTTACCGAAAAATTAAGGTATAAAGCCTCTCCATTCATGGATAAAAGACAAAAAAATTTCCTTTGAGTCAATTCTCTTCTTTATAAGAAGAGGTAATTATTAATTATTAATTGTTTAAAACCTATCAAGACTATGGCTGAACCAAAGGTACTGATAACTGATATAGCAGTCGAAGCAAAGATTAGGAAATTTATAAATCCTGTTTGCGCAGCATGACCTAGGAAAATCCTTTGACAGTTTACTATTCTCTATTCCCTATTCCCTATTCCCTATTCTCTATTCCCTATTCCCTATTCCCTAGCGCTATAACTGATAACTGAAATGAATCATCCTGAATCGGAATTACAAAGAAAAATTCGTCAACAATTTGATGTTGTAACTTATCCCAGAATCCCTGTGGAAAAGTCTCCTAAAGATGAATATGAATCACTTTTTATTCATAATCTTGCCACACCATATTATCTGAGAAATCAAAAAGTTATAGAAACCAAAGATAAAGTTATTTTAGACGCAGGATGTGGTAGTGGTTATAAAGCTTTAATGTTAGCTGAAGCAAATCCAGGGGCAAAAATAGTCGGTATTGATATTTCCGAAAAATCTGTAGAATTAGCTCGGCAACGTCTCAAATATCATGGTTTTAATAATGCTGAATTTCATGTATTGCCCATAGAAGAATTATCAAGTCTAGGTTTAGAATTTGACTATATTAATAATGATGAAGTGCTGTATTTATTTCCTGATATAGTTGTGGGTTTGCAGGCAATGAAATCTGTTTTAAAACCCGATGGTATTATTAGAACAAATCTCCATAGTTCCCTCCAACGTCATAATCATTTCCGAACACAGGAAATGTTCCAAATGATGGGATTAATGAATGAAACTCCAGGAGAAATGCAGACGAAAATTGTACAAGAAACTTTCGATGCTTTGAAGGATTCAATTATTCTCAAACGGCAAATTTGGAATGCAGAAAAAGCAAAAAATGAAGAATTTATACACATGAATTATTTATTTATAGGAGACAAAGGTTACACCATCCCCGAAGTTTTTGCTGCTTTGAAAAGTGCGGATTTAGAATTTATTAGTATGGTGAAGTGGCGACAGTGGGAAATTTTAGATTTGTTTAAAAGTGAGGATGATTTGCCAGCTTTTTTAGGTATGAGTTTACCAGAAATTTCTGTGGAAGAACGACTACATTTATTTGAGCTTTTACAACCTGTACACCGTCTCTTGGACTTTTGGTGTGGTCATCCCCAACAAGGTGAATCTTTTGTCCCAGTTTCCGAATGGACAGACTATGACTGGCAAAAGGCCAAGGTACAACTCCATCCTCAGTTGCAAAATTCTCAAGCTAGGGAGGATTTGATTAAATGTATAAATAACCATAAACCTTTTGAAATTAGTAGATATGTGAAATTGCCTGCCTTATCACCTATTTATATAGATAGTAGTATTGCTGTTTGTCTTTTGCCTTTGTGGGATGGGGTCTGTACTGTAGAATCTTTGGTAGAACGGTTAGTTAAGATTAGGCCATTAGACCCTATTACTCTGGAAACTGTGGGTGAGCAGAGGTGTTGGGAAGAGGTTCAGGAATTGTTGGATACTTTAGAGCCATTTATGTATGTGCTTTTGGAGTCTTAGATACCCCCAACCCCCCTTGATAAGGGGGGCTTTCAATTAGTTAGTAGGTTGGGTAGAACGATAGTGAAACCCAACAAACTTTTATTGGACATCTTGAGAGATTGCTTCCCTCCACTCCGTTACGGTCGCAATGACTAACCCTAAATGTCATTGCTAGGAACAAAGCAATCCCATCCTTTTATTAGTGTTGGGTTTCGTCCCTCAACCCAACCTACTTTTGGCTGGTCATTGCGAGGAACGAAGCAATCTCATTATTTAATTGGATGAATGGTGTTGGGTTTCGTCCCTCAACCCAACCTACTGAAAAAAAAATTTCCTGGCAGATGATATGAAATTTTGGCAAGGTGGGTAAGTTAGATTCATGGGATAAAAATTATTAGTCCAATTCTTATAGGAGAAAACAAAATGAAAACTGAATTCAAGGCCAAGTTCTTACAGCACGTTGCTAAGAAGAGAAAAGAAGAGGGTTTTACTCTAATCGAACTTTTGGTGGTTATCATCATTATTGGTATTTTGTCTGCTATTGCGTTGCCTTCTTTCTTAAACCAAGCTAACAAAGCGAAGCAGTCCGAAGCTCGAACTTATGTTGGTTCGATGAACCGCGCTCAACAATCTAACTTTCTTGAAAAGACCAAATTCACTACCGATATTAATGCTTTGGGTTTAGGTATTTTGACTCAAACCACTAACTATAAATATGGTTGTGGTGCTACTGATGTTGATACAGGTGGGCTTTGTACAGCAACTGCGAATTCCCCTGTTCTCAGAGGTTACTATGGGTCTGTATTTACACTTACTGCTGGAACTAATGAAACCACAACTAGCGCCATAGTTTGCGAAATGAAAGACGCTGGAGCAGCTCCGGACGGAACTGCTGGAGCTCAGGACTGTGGTGATAATACTCCGTTAGGTGAGTAATTAACTACAGCTTACAAAGTATATTAAACAAACAACTTGAAAAAGTAAGCAGAACAATACTGCTTACTTTTTTGTCTTAGGTAGCTATTTACCAATGGATAATGGATAATTGATACAGGACTTATGCAAAATATGAAAATATACACCATCTGTAGGGGCTATTTGCCAATCGCCCCTACTAGATATAGCGGTTATGCGTAAGTCCTGTAATAATTAATCAATTCGGTTTAAAGCCTCTCCTT
>JBFRWG010000079.1:0-22593 GCA_051439445.1 Crocosphaera sp. | reverse complement strand
TTTCAATCCTCTTCTCCGAGATAAACTCTGTATACCTTTAGCCTAGCACTTTGTATTGCTCTAAACATAGGTCTTTGTTTTCTTTTTATTTTCCTTTGCATCTCTTTATATTTCTTCAACATTTGCTCTCAAAACTTGATCAATGGTTATGTCCAATGAAACTGTATCTCAACCCAGACGATGTATACTACAAAATTTAGGAATGATGCCCTATGAACTGGCTTGGGAGATGCAGCGATCGCTTGTCCAACAGCGCATTGAAGATCCCAGTCTAGATGACACCCTTTTGCTCTTAGAACATCCTGCCGTTTATACGTTAGGAACAGGGGCAAATGAAAAGTTTGTTAAATTCGACCCTAACACCAGTCCTATCAAGGTTCATCGAGTGGAAAGAGGTGGGGAAGTCACCTATCATTGTCCGGGGCAGTTAGTGGGTTATCCTATTCTTAATTTACGTTACCATCAACCAGATTTACATTGGTACTTAAGACAACTCGAAGAAGTGATTATTCAAGTTTTAAATCATTATCAACTGCCTGGGGAAAGAATAGCAGGATTAACAGGGGTGTGGGTAGAAGGTTATAAAGTCGCTGCTATTGGCATTAAAGTCAAACGTTGGATCACCATGCACGGATTTTCTATCAATGTTTGTCCTGACTTAAAAGGGTTTGATACCATTATTCCTTGCGGGATCGAAGATAAACCCGTGGGAAGTGTACATCAATTTTTACCTGATATTACTTTAGAAGAAATTCAGCAACAAATTATCCAAGCATTCGTCCAAGTATTTGAAGTAGAAATCATTCCCAGAAATGAGGAATCTTATTAACTTGAAGAACGAGTCAGGAGTCATGAATTTTAACTTTGACATTCCTACTTCTGAACCCAAAAAAGTATTTAAAAGGATTAAAGAATTAAGTATAGAAGATTGGGAAATATAGTAAATAATAATGTAGGGTGAGTTAGACGGCTAAACTTTAAGTTATCATTAGAATATAATAATCTGTCGTAATCCACCGCTTTCGATATTTCATCTGTAAAATAGAAGATTCGTAGAGTTTGATAAAGTTTTGTCAGTCCTAAGAAACTAAGCGATCGCCGTTATTTCCGGACTAAAACCCTAGCACTAGAGTAAAAAAGCGATCGCCGTTATTGCTAGACTAAAACCCTAGCACTAGATCAGCTAACCTTCACCAGTCCCACTAAAGACTCACTTAAGTCCCACATCCGTTTTGCTTTTGCTTCATCTTGAGCTTGAGGGGACACCTTTTGGACAAAAGACTGACGGCCTTTTTTCTGACGATTTCCCCAACTCCAATAAGCCCCAGACTGATTATATTCAGGTTTAGTGACCACATCAGCCACCCGTTGTCCTGCTAATTCTTGGGACACATAACCCCCTGTAATATTCTTCTGGAACCAAGGAAAGATTTTTTGAAACAGGGGATAATGGTTACGAAATAGGGGGGTATCAGCCACACATCCGGGATAAAGAGAACTGAAGATAATACCAGTGGCTTCATGATAGCGTCGATGGAGTTCTCGCATGGTTAGCACATTGCACACCTTACTATCCTTATAAGCTTTCACCGGTTCAAACTTTTTCCCATCGATCATAGAAATGGGTTCTTTAAAACCAGCTTCAAACCCTTCTAAGTTACCCAAATCGGGGCGCGGAGGTATTTTCCCGCCCAACTCATCAGGGTTATGGGTGACAGTTCCTAAAATCACCAACCGCTTTTCGGGGGCAGTGGACTTTTTGAGATCCTCTAACATTAAATTACAGAGGAGGAAATGTCCGAGATGATTCGTCGTCATACTTAACTCATAGCCTTCAGGACTGCGCAACGGTTCTTTAAGTAAAGGCATATAAATAGCCGCATTACAGACTAAAGCATCAAGAGACTTACCAGTGCCTCGAAAATCTTTAACAAACTGTCTGACACTGTCTAGGTTACCTAGATCAATGTGCATGACAGTATAACTATCCAAAGGCATTCCCAAAGACTGGGCCGCTTGATGGGCTTTGGGTTGATTACGACAAGCCATGACAACGGACCAACCTCTATCAGCAAAGGCTTTCGCTGCATATAAGCCAACGCCAGAAGACGCACCAGTGATCACAACCGTTGATTGAAGATTTTCTACCATTTATACAAAGACTCCCTTAAAATTTTATGAACAATTTCCCAACTCTCACACCACATATCAACAAGTTTCTATCCCAGTATTCTAGGGTAACACAGGGTGTAATCTTTGGTTGATAGCAGTTTTCACATCAATAGACTAACGAGCGCAATAACAATTCCCCCCTTGAGATAACGTCAGTTCGACAGAACATAAAATCGATGGTTTAAGAGTCACATCGTTAACTCGAAACGCTGATTCTTTCGTTAAAAATCTTCCAACTCTGAACCCCGAACTCACGTTGAGATAAGAGGCGGAAGGGTGGGAGTTCAGGGTTCAGATATTCTCGCTAATCACTATAATGGTGTGGTGGAACACAAATTTAAAAGATTAGATGAATCACAGTTTGTTATCCTTTTGAACCTATATAATTGAATTGTTCATTACAAAAAATCTCGGCGATATGACTAGATTAATTTTTTTTTATCTCAGTAAATTTATGGATCAGTAAATGTAAGTATCACTTAATTTAACCCTCAGCAAATGTAAGTAAATTACGTTTATCCTACTTCCGAAACCCTATTGAATAAAGGCTTTTAATGGTTTTAGGTAATTCCTACAGAATAATTTTATTTTTTATTTTTTCTAATTCACGCATATCTTCGGTTAGTTTCTGAAAAGAAATTATTTATTATAAAAATATAGAGAAGAACAGGAGCCAAACAAATGAAATTCAACAAAACTTTCGCCGCTATTTTAACCGTTTCTTTAACTGCTGGTATTAATATTGCTGCCGTTGCTGCCCCAGTTAATGTTAATACCATCAAAGAAAATAGAATTGAAACAACAGAAAATAATCATAAGTCTGATAAGAATACAAAGCCCTCTCAAGAAAGTTCTCAAGGAAGTAAGTGTGATCCTATGTGGGGGGGATGCTAATTCAATAATCTTGAGCTAAAAACTAGCAGTCTATAATATGACTATATTATTGTTGAGTGTTTACGAGACATAGAGCAAGTTGGTGAGCGTAAAAAAAAAGTCTGATTATAATTGAGTCAAGGAAATGTTTGATCCGAACTCACCCCCATGAAAACCCCTTTTGTAATCAAAGCTTTTTATTCTTGCATTATCAGCACTGGTATTATTATAAGTCAAACCTTAACTATACCAAGGGCTTTAGGCCAAATTACTGTAGATAATACAGTTGGAACACAAGTTTCGACCCCTGGTGAAACCATTACAATCACAGGTGGACAAGAAAGAGGTGGTAATCTTTTTCACAGTTTTCAGAATTTTTCCGTTCCCCGTGGCACTACGGCAGATTTTCAGAACTCCCTAACTATAAATAATATTATTAATCGTGTCACAGGATCTTCATTCTCTAAGATTGAAGGAACTATTACTGCTAATGGTACAGCCAATTTCATTTTAATCAATCCGAATGGGATTACTTTTGGTCCCAATGCTCGAATAGATATTAACGGGTCATTTCTCGCAACCACTGCTGAGAGCATAACTTTTGCTGATGGGATAGAGTTTAGTGCCAGTAACACACAACCTCAACCCCTCTTAACCATGAGTATTCCCGTGGGGTTACAGTTTGGTTCACAACCAGGCACTATTATTAATCGAGGGAGTAACCTAAGTATTAAACCCAGGAACACTTTTGCTTTGATTGGTGGAAATATTGAGTTTCCAGGGGGAAATGTTAATCTTAACCAGGGAAGAGTGGAACTAGGGAGTGTTGGCAGTCATAGTCAGGTTCAACTGGAGACAACAGACTTAGGATTCAAATTAGGTTATGAGAGAGTAGAGAATTTTCAAGATATTTCTTTGTTTCAAGGCACAGAAATTATCGCTAAAAATTCAGCCGTTCGATTACAAGGGAGAAACATTAGCGTAAATCAAGCACAAATTGATAATAGTATAACCGTAGGCTCAGACAGAGGAGAAGACTTGCTAATTAATGCGTCGGAGTCCCTGAACCTGATTGGCAGTAAAAATCCTGTTTTCACTAGGTTAGTGACTAATGTTGAAGGAATGGCAACAGGTCAAGGTGGGAATATTGTTATCAATACCAAACACTTAATTATGCGAGATGGAGCCTTGATCGTTGCAGGAACTAGAACGGAGGGTTCAACTGGGAGAGTAGAAGTGAATGCTTCAGAGTCAGTTCAATTGATAGGAACAGGTTTTTTTAACCCTAGTTTGTTATCAACAAATACAATTAACTCAGGTGATAGCGGAGAGATTGTTGTTAATACTAAACGCTTAACCCTACAAGATGGAGCGCAAATTAACGCTGTTGCTACTGGTGAGGGTAGGGGGGGAACCATTAATATTAATGCCACTGAGTCCATACAAGTAAGTGGTATTGGGAGAGTGGAAAATCGTGATGCTCTTGTACCTAGTCGCATTACAGCAGAAACAGGTTTCGAGGATCTGCAACTATTTGGGGTAGCTGCTGGGGGAAATGTTAACATCAACACTAATCAACTCAGGGTTACTAATGAAGGAATTATTTCCGCAGGAAGTTTAGGTCAAGGAAACGCAGGAAATGTCAATATTATTGCTAATTCTATTGTTTTAGATAATCAAGGGGTAATAACAGCATCATCTGAAGGTACTGGAAATGCAGGAAACCTAACCATTAACACCGAGCAATTAACCCTCAATAATCGCTCAGAAGTGGCCGTTAGAAGCATTGGAACAGGTCAAGGAGGTAATTTAACCCTTTATGCGCAATCTATTTCCTTGGATGGAAAGAGTCAACTTACTGCTACGAGTGAAGCATTAGATCCTGAAATAGCCTTAGAATTAGGACTTGATCCAGATTTATTAGAATTTGATAACGCATTAGCCAATGCAGGAAGTTTAACCATTACCACTGAGAATCTCACTGTAAATAATGATTCAGAAGTCACCGTTAGTAGTTTTGGTTTAGGAGATGCAGGGAATATTAATATACAAGCGACAGATATCCTCTTAGATCATAGTAGTCGCCTATCAGCCGAAACCGCATCAGGGGAAGGGGGAAACATTAACCTAGATGTGGAGCGATTTTTAACCCTACGTCGTGATAGCAGCATCTCTACCACAGCAGGAACCACAGGAGGTACCGGTAACGGGGGCAATATTGATATCAATACCCTATTTTTAATTACAGTTCCCACAGAAAACAGTGATATTGTTGCCAATGCTTTTCTCGGTCGTGGGGGTAACATTAATATTGATGCAGCCGGCGTTTTTGCCATTGAAGAACGGGAAACCTTAACCCCCCTCAGTGATATTACCGCTAGTTCTCAGTTTGGACAGGTGGGAAATATTGGTATTAATCGCCCCGATGTAGATCCCCAGCGTAGTTTAGTGAGGCTTCCCGATGAAGTGGTTGATACCAGTAACCTTATTATTGATGCTTGTCGTCCCACTGGGGCCTTAAGTAGAGGAGAATTTACTATTACGGGGCGAGGGGGTTTACCTTCCAACCCCAACGAAGCAGTAGACAACCCGACAGGATTGACAGAATTAGGTTATCCTAATACTGATTCATCCAATTCCTTACCTTCTGAACCTGGAACTTCTTCCCCTTCAGAGGTATCCCCGAATTCAAGTGAGACACACACCCCATCTATTGTGGAAGCACAAGGATGGATTATTAATGCTGATGGGAATGTAGTGCTAACGGCACAAGCACCCACTGTGACTCCTCAAAGTCCTGGTTTCAGCCCTGCTACCTGTTATGATTTTTCATCCCGCAACCCGTCTCCCTAACCTATTTTGTTGTTCTTTTTGTCTCTTGTGCTTGAGTGGTGTATCTACGACTGCGAGATTGATGGCGCAATCTTTTGATAATAACCCCATTCCTCCACCTTCTCTACCAGAGTTACCCGAACCCGTTCCCTTACCTGAAAACCCTTTAAAACCCCCTTCTCTCACTCCTCCTGCTACAGAAGAACTCTCCCCCAATATTCCAGGGAGCATTACCGTTAAAGGGTTTCGTTTTCAGGGAAATACTGCTTTTGATGCGGAAGAATTAAGCCAGGTCACTCAAAAGTGGCTCGATCGCTCCTTAACCTTTACAGAGTTATTACAAGCAAGATCCGCGATTACTGAATATTACGTGGAGCAAGGTTATGTTACTTCTGGGGCGTATATTCCCCCTCAAACCATTGAAAATGGAGTGGTTACCATTAACATCGTTGAGGGAAGGTTAGAAGATATACAGGTCAGTGTTGAAGGGAAACTTAATGCTAATTATGTACGGAATCGCTTGGCTTTAGGGGGACAAACTCCGTTAAACATTCCTCGTTTAGTTGAGGCGTTACAAGTCTTACAATTAAACCCGATTATTGAGTCGATTTCTGCCGAATTAGCCCCTAGTCCTCGTCCAGGTAATAATATTTTAGTGGTGAAAGTGGTGGCGGCCCGTTCTTTTTATCCGAGTCTTGTTTTTGATAATGGCCGTAACCCGCAAGTGGGGGAAATTCGTCGCGGGTTTAATTTGGCTGAAAATAATTTATTAGGCATAGGAGATCAGGCTAATTTTAGTTATTTTAATACGGATGCAAGCGATGATGTGGAAGTGACTTATGAGGTTCCTGTTAATGTTTATAATGGGACGGTTGAGCTAGGATATAGAAGTTTGACGGGGGACATTATTGAGGAACCCTTGGATATTTTAGAGATTAATTCTGATTATCAAAAATATTCTTTGAAGTTTCGACAACCCATTATAGAAAAACCATCCCAAGAATTTTCTTTAGGGTTTGATATTGATCATCAAAAGAGTAAAACGGTTTATTTAGAGGGGTTGGCTTTTCCTTCTAGAGGATCTGATACTAATGGGAGAACTCATATTTCTACCATTAGATTTTCTCAAGAATGGATCGGAAGAACAGACAAACAAGTATTATCAGCAAGATCAGAATTTGACTGGGGAATTGAAGCGTTTGGCACCACTAGACCCTTTGATCTTGAAGTGAATGCTGATGCTCCTTATAGTAACTATTTTTTGTGGCGAGGGCAAGCTCAATGGGTTAGATTATTGGCTCCTGACACTTTATTTGTCATTAGAAGTGATCTTCAACTTGCTGATCGTCCTATTGTTTCTTTGGAACAATTTTCTTTAGGTGGTTTGGGAAATGTTAAAGGGTATCGACAAAATTCTTTATTAACAGATAATGGTATTTTCGCGGGAATGGAGGTACGTTTACCTGTTGTTCGTATTCCTGAAGATAGGTTTTTGGTACAACTTGTTCCTTTTATTAACTATGGACAAGGTTGGAATAGTGGGAATGAAAGTGATCCCCCGATTAATGAATTAGCTTCTGTTGGTATTGGTTTACATCTTCAATATGGTCAGTTTTTTAATGCACGTATTGATTGGGCAAATACGTTAGGAAAAGAACTGTTCCAAGGAGGGAATTCTTTACAAGATGATGGCATTTCTTTTACCATTACCATTAGTCCATGATTGAATTTAGAATTTATAATTTAGAATTATCGCAGTTCTCGCGTCTTTTAAATATTATACTAAATCCGATAGGTTTTGTATCCTAGTACGCTTGGGGAGATAAGCCCTCTGGGGCTATCTAAGTTAAGCTTAATACTTGGTAGAATTCTACAGGTATTCGGGTTAAGTATTGCCGTAAGGATAGATAGCTTAATTGATAATTAATAATTAATAATCAATAATTGATTAATTTAGATAGATTTTAATTTTGTTAAGTGATACCAACAAAATAACCCACCAGTTAAAAAGATGATTCCCATGATTACTAAGGATAAGTTTAATGAGTATTGATCGCTTAACCATCCTGATAGAGTCCCGATGATAGCAAACCCTAAACGAAAGACAAAACTTTTAATAGAAAAAACAGTCGCCCTGGTTTGTGATGGAACTAAATGATTAATCGCTTCGTTAAATAAAGGAGTTACTAAACCCCGAATAAAATAGATAATACAAACAAAAAAAATACCCCATATTGTATCAAAAATTCCTAATGATATATAAGACAAAGATAACAGAAAAATTACAATAAACAAGGTCAATTTAAAGCCTATTTTTTGTTCAAATTGATGAGCAGCAAGAGAAGCTAAACTCATAATTACATGAAAAATAACCCAGACAATGCCAAATAAATTTGTTGAGACATTATAATTGGATAAATAAGCTTGAGATAACCAAACAATTAAAAAAGTAGCGACTGAAAAAGTACCACTCAATAAGATTAACCATCTAATTGAAGCATTAATTAATAAAGCATTTTGGATAATTAATAATAAATTTTGTGAAGGTTCTGCACCTTTTTCTTCTTGATGTATTGGTTCAACTAATTTGCTAGAAAACAAACAATAAAACATCAAACAAATAGTTTGTAAATAAAAAGGATAAACTAAATTATATTGGGCAATAAAGGCTCCAATTAAACCAGAAAAAGCCTCACTAATACCAGCGATCGCTACTAATTTTCCTTCAATTTTGCGGTATTCATTAACCCTTCCTAATTGTAATAAGGTATCATAAGTTAGAGCCGTATCGGCACCTGAAATTAAGCTACCCCCTATTCCGGTTAAGGCTTCTGCTAAAATAAACCAATGGAAAGTATTTTGAGTACAATAAATTAACCAACCCATAACCCAAATGCTACTACCACTCATTAAACAAAATGTTCTCCCCCATTTATCAGCCACATATCCAGAAGGCACTTCAAAAATAAAAATTGATAAAGAAAGAACTGTTTTTAAGAAAATAGATTGTTCAATTGATAATCCATAACTTTCATAAAATAACATGATAGTAGGAATAGGAAACCAAGCAAAAGACAACCCTTTTAATATAAGTAGCTTCAAAATGTTACTTTTAATCGATTTTTCAAAAATAGCTTTCATTTTGTTAATTTAATAGTCTTGAAAATGAACCAATCAACTAATAATAACTCACCTTCAGAACATAATCCTGAAGATAAGAAAAAGAAAGATCATCATTCTCATAAATTTTTTGATCGCTTCAACCAAGATAAACTGACTAAGTTCGTAAAATCGAGTAAAACCTTTGTTGAAAATAAATTATCGGTCAATAAAATTCCCCAATGGTTCCAAGTTAGTGAAGAACAAATAGCAGAAATATTGGAAACCGTTCGAGAAAAATTACCCACAACCGAAGCCATTTTAATCGGGAAAACTCAGTCAGGCAAAAGCTCGATTGTTAGAGGAATTACGGGATTTTCGGCTGAGATTGTGGGTCAAGGGTTTCGTCCTCATACTCAACATACCAATCAATATACTTATCCCAATAAAGACTTTCCTTTACTCATTTTTACCGATACGGTAGGATTAGGAGATGTTCAGCAAAATAGTGAGCGCATTGTTGAAGAATTAAGCAAAAATTTACAACAGGAAACCCAGCGAGCAAGAATCCTTCTTTTAACCGTTAAAATTAACGATTTTGCCACTGAAACCTTAGCCCAAGTGGCCAAAGAATTACGGGAATTATTTCCGAAAATTCCCTGTCTTTTGGTCATTACTTGTCTGCACGAAATTTATCCATCTCCCACTCAAGATCATCCCACCTATCCTCCCGATTTTGAAGATATAAATCGGGCATTTAACCATCTAAAAGAGGCTTTTAAAGGACTTTACGATGAGACGGTTCTCATTGACTTTACCCTAGAAGAAGACGGTTATACCCCCGTGTTTTATGGCTTAGAAACCCTGAGAGATACGATAGCGCAACAGTTACCCGAAGCCGAGTCCCTCGCTATTTATCAGCTTCTCGAAGGAGAAACCAGCGAAAAAATTGGTAACTTATATAGAGATGTTGCCCGTCGCTATATTTGGGGGTTTTCCGTCATTGCAGCTACCCTGGCAGCCGTTCCCTTACCCTTCGCCACCATGCCCGTTTTAACGGCCTTACAAGTGTCTCAAGTCACCTTATTAGGGAAACTCTATGGACAAATCTTGACCCCCTCCCAAGCTGGTGGAGTGGTTAGTGCGATCGCAGGAGGTTTTTTAGCTCAGTCTATCGGACGGGAACTGATTAAGTTTATTCCGGGGTTGGGTAGTGTGATTGCTGCTTCTTGGGCCGGAGCTTATACTTGGGCCTTGGGAGAAGGAGCTTGTGTCTATTTTGGAGATTTAATGGGAGGGAAAAAACCGAATCCTGAACAAATCCAAACCGTGATGAAAGAGGCGTTTCAGAATGCCAAACAACGGTTTAAAGCAGAGAATGATCCCCCCTAACCGGGGGATAAATTCAGTTTTAGAGCCAATTTCCGACTAAAACAAACGGGGCCCAATAAAATTCTCGACTTGTCTGATAATTCTTGCTAGGAATACAAGTCATTGACTCCATTGAATTGATGGGTGGTTGTTTTTTCTCTTGCTATCATTTGATTGCTAACACTCTTGCTGTATTTCCTAAACTGAGGGAAATTTCAGTTACAGTTTTCGGATCATTTTCAGTTTGTGCTAGTTGCCAACTTTTCAATAAAACCAGTTGAGATTGTTTGGTTTCTCCTGTTATTCTCAAAACATTTTCCAAGCTTCATAAGCCTAAAATTTGTTGAGAAATTGATATTTTTCTAATAAATTTTCCAGATCATTCTCTGATATTTCACAAGTTATTGTCTTAATATCTAAAGCGTCTATTAATATTAGACAAGCTCTCGGATAAAATCCTAATTATTGCATTCCTTGACCTTGATTAATCTGGCTTTGAATTCGGCGATTATTGCTAATATTCTTATAAATATTCGCCAATTTTTTCAAGTATTGCTGAACTTACCCCCATATACATATACTACTTTTGCCCCAAAACCTTATATTTAAAGGCTTTTCACCTATATCTCTTTTGTGTCTATGTATGGACACAAAAGAGATATGTTGACACAATTTTAGCGATCGCTGTACTATTGAACTACATAGGTGCATTTTACTCAAACCCACTTCAGAGAAGCTTCAGAGAGATTGTACCCAGTAACGGGTAGTACGAAAATCGCTAAAACTACCTTCAGATAAGGCTTTTGTCATTTTTCGTGGGGGAAAGTTCAGGTATTGAGGGCATTTTCTGCTTCTCCTAATGATAATTTTAATTGTCCTTTAATATCTAAAATAGCACCATAAATACTCTGTTTTACGGCAGTATCTCCCAGAGATTATAACAAAGAAATACTTTTATTAATCGTTATTTTTGCGTCATTCTATTGACCTAATTGCTGATAAGTTAAGGATAGATTACTCAGGTACATTGCTTGATTGAGTTGGTCTCCTTTTCTCGCAAAAATATCAGCCGATTGTTCCAGATTATTGCTGCTTCTTGAAACTTTTTATCTTGATAGTTTTGTTTCGTTTCTTCTATTAACTGTAAGGTATTGTATTGAGTTTGAACAATAGGAGTTGATAGAGAAACTTGCGCAACCAATAAGGGAAATACGGTTGAAATGAGAAATAACAGAAATAACAGGATAAGCGATGGCCATCTAAATGTTTTTTTGAAAAGATTCGAGAATATCTTAGGGAGTCCGGATTTTTTATTGAGCATAGGTAGGACAATTTTCTAGATATATTAGCATCAGACTACGGAATGGGATTAAGATGAGATTAAGATTTGAAGATTTATCGAACACCTGTGTTTTTAATCCAGGGAGTCTCAAAGTACATCCGTTTCTTCAGATATCTCTAGAGGGTTTACAACCCCTAATTTTTTAGGCGACAAAAAATATGCCGAATGTGGGAACCCAAGCTAAAGAGAGATCGTCTATTGGGACTGTAACATAAGTTAATATAGTGCTAGTTAGTGTTAAATATTCTTGACATTTAGTATAAGAAATATTAAACTATGTTACATAAGCAGAAACATTAAGGGTTTAACTAAGACAACAGCACTATCTATTGCGCTAAGGACATTTTTTATTCCCCGTTTCTGGTTCCCTTTCCTTTTTCAACTAAATTTATATACACTAGAATTTTTTTCTAGTACCTTACTGTAGTGTGTGTG
This sequence comes from Crocosphaera sp., assembly GCA_051439445.1. Taxonomy (GTDB): domain Bacteria; phylum Cyanobacteriota; class Cyanobacteriia; order Cyanobacteriales; family Microcystaceae; genus Crocosphaera. The sequence goes on along the minus strand of JBFRWG010000079.1, from coordinate 10,469 downwards.
TTTTTGCCCCGTATTTAGATTTATTTAATCTTGAGGTTTTTTACAGAAGATGTTAATTTTGCCTCATAAACTGGGAAGACTAAGATTGCAACTAAGGCTATAGCACCACTTACGATGGTTAGAGGGTTTTTGGGTCCCATCCCCCTTTCAACTAAGTTGATATCTACTAACAAGTTTGGTAGTGCTTGACAGTGGTGTGTGTTTTTCCCCAATATTTAGGTTTCTTTAATTTCTGAAATTTTTTTGCAGAAGATGTTAACTTTACCTCATAAACCGGGAAGACTAAGAGTGAGACTGAAACCATAGCACTACTTGCGGTGGTTAACAAGTTTTTTGTTCCCTTTTTTTGATTTCTTTTACCCTTTGAATCAAGTATGTATGCACTGACTAATCTTTGTAGTGCCTTGCCGTAGTGCGTATTTTTTTGCTGAATATTTAGGTTTTTTTCTTTCAAAACCAAACTAATCTTTCAAACGCAGTGGGAGGAATCCCACTGAGTCAGCAGGATTGAACTGTTTTTGGCAGTCAATCATTCATTGTAATTTTTTGAAACCAATTGTAAATCACCTTTAATTGAGGAAATCTAGGCATGATTAAAGTCGAAAATGGTAACCACAAACTGAGCAATCAACGAATGACAGGTCTTGTCAGCACAGAAAAAATAAGGATGAAAGATGGGGAACTATCCCTCAAAGATTCTCATCTAGACCCTAATTCTTTGAGTACCTTTCAAAGAATTTTACTGACCACTAATGGGACAGTGACTGACATATTAGAATCCTATCTTGCTGAACAAATTCAACTGGTAAAACTCTCAGAGAATTTAGTCTCTATGGAGCATGATATTCCAAGCAGACAGATCAAAAAAGGCGATCAAGTTATCGAAAGAGAGGTATTACTTCGGGGTAAACTTAGCCTCAGAAATGTTATCTATGCGAGTTCAGTTGTTTTAGTTGATAATCTCAGTGAGCGATTTAGGAACGAACTCCTAAAAACCAAAACCCCCATTGGAAAACTCTGGTTTGAACACAAGGTTGAAAAGTTTAAAGAACTTATGGATTCAGGGAAAGAACCTGCCCAAGAATTGTCCCAATATTTTGTTGGGGTTGAACCAGAGGATAATTTACTATTTCGTACCTATGGAGTCTTTTCTCAAGGAAAGCCGACCATGATTATCACAGAGAAGTTTCCTGAAAGCTACTTTCTCCAAGACTTTTAACACTGAAAAACCTAGGCTGTATCTTACGAACATTATTGGAGATTAACTTTCCCATGTCCATTTCCAAACGTACTGTTATTGTGTCCATTGCTCTCATAGTTTGGACAGCATGGCTAACAATACTCGGTCCTTTTTCTGCCTTTTCTTACTTGCTAAACCATTGGGAAAGTTCGTTAACCATGACTGTTGGTTCTATGATTGCCGGGGGAACCAGTATGGGGGGAGGAGCCGTTGCTTTTCCGGTTTTTACCAAAGTGCTTAAAGTTCCTCCCCATGATGCCAAAGTCTTTTCCCTAGCCATCCAAAGTATCGGCATGAGTGCGGCAGCCCTAACAATTTGCTTAACAGGCATCAAGGTGGAGTGGAAAGTAATTCGGTGGGGAAGTTTAGGAGGGGTTTTAGGGATTTTTTTAGGCTTGCGTTTTTTAGCCCCTCTTCTGCCCCCAGACATAATTAAGATGTCTTTTACCATGATGGTTACCAGCTTTGGCTTGACCTTAATGGCATTAAACCGAGGAGTCAGAAATTATTATTTCGCCATGCCTGTTTGGAGGAATCGAGAACGGGGCATTCTAATACTAGCCGGATTTTTAGGTGGACTTATGAGCGGACTGGTTGGCAGTGGTATCGATATTTTTACCTTCTCAGTGATGGTTGTTCTGTTTCACTTGTGTGAAACCGTCGCCACCCCAACCTCCGTTATCATGATGGCTATCAATGCAGTGACTGGGTTTTGTTTGCAAGTATTCGTCTTGAATGATTTTAGCGAACCAGTGGTTAGTTATTGGTTTGCCGCCATCCCGGTGGTTGTCATCGGTGCGCCTCTAGGGGCAATATTGTGCAGCCTGATGCAACGGCAAACCATCGCCAACATCGTACTTGCGTTGATTTCTATCGAAGTAACCACTTCTTTAGCACTGATTCCCTTAACCCCCATAACGGTTTACGCAAGCTTAATTGCCTTAGTGGTATTTTCTGCCCTTAATTACTTAATGTATCGCAACCCAGCAATCAGGAATTATTGAGGATTGGAAAACCAGGCAAAAAGAATTAGCGATTGAAAAAACAGACACAATCTCAACACAGGAGACAAACAAAATGAAAGAGGTTAACTCTATGTTTGATTGCATTGTTATTGGAGCAGGGCCAGGTGGTTTAGTTACCACCAAAGAATTACTTGAACAAGGGGTAACTAATATCATTTGTTTAGAGCAAGCAGAAACGGTAGGAGGAGTTTTTGCCAATACCTACGATAATTTAGTCTTAACTTCTTCTTGCACCTATAGTATGTTTTCAGACTTCTGGATGGGTGACGGAAACCAACAGGAATTCTGGACTAAGCACGAAGTTGTGGACTACTGGAAACGCTACGCACAACATTTTGGGGTTCTCGATAAAATTCGTCTGAATTCTAAAGTTGTGGCCGTTACGCCCCAAGACAACGGAGGTTGGACAGTTCAAATCGCCTCTGGAGAGACTTTTGATAGCAAACGAATTGCATTGGCTATTGGAAACAACAGTATTCCCAGTTATCCTCAGTGGAAAGACTCATTAACGGATGTAGAATTTTCCCATTCCAAGCAATACCGTAACGCCGATGACTTTGTTGGTAAAAATGTCCTCGTTGTTGGAGGCGGTGAGTCAGGCTCAGACGTAGCCCTAGAAATCTCTCGCGTAGCTAAAAACTGTTGGGTTAGTCTTCGTAGTTCAACCGGTTGGGTCACACCCCGGAAACGAGGCGAGCGGGCGGCTGATATTGCGACTCATCGTGGTTTATACGGCCTACCCAAAGAATATGGATCTGTCTTTAGTCAACTGATCTCTGAAGCAGATTCAAAAAAAGAAGATGCCATTCATGATGCGATCGTCGAACTCAATAATAAGGTTAAAGCCCAAAACCGAATTTGGGGAACCTACGGGACTAAAACCCTATCCCTACCCAAGGCGATTGTGCATCATGGATGCAAAGTCGTCAGCGAAATTCTCAAAGTAGAAGATGGTGGCAAGACTTTAACCACAGCCGAAGGAGAAACCTTAACCAACATCGATGCAGTAGTATTTTGCACCGGTTATAAAAACTATATCTCTTTCCTTCCCGATCAAATCAAGCAGATTGATCCTCGCACGTCTTATAAACATATGTTTCATACTCAATATGGGGACAAAATTGTTTGGATTGGTTGGGCTCGTCCAGGGTTTGGTAGCCAGTTTCCCATTATGGAAATGCAAGCTCGACTATTCTCCCTAATTTGCACTGAACAACTCAGCCTTCCCACCTACGAGGAAATGCAGCAGACTATCTCAAAGGATCGAGAAAAATACTTACAGCAGTTTGAACATAACGCAACTCGAATCCGAAGCTTGATTGATTATCATACCTACATGGATGACATAGCTGAGTTAATTGGTTGTAAACCCCCATTGTGGCAATACTTTTTCTTCTATCCTCACCTCTGGCTTCGCATCGTCTATGGTGCTACTCAAGCGACTCAGTTTCGTTTGCAAGGCCTAGGTCAAAAACCTGTATTGGCTCGTAAGTTAATTGCTAAGTTACCCATAAGTCCCTTCAATCATGTGGTAAAAGCTGGCTTAAAAGGCCGTGTCATTTATGCCTTTAAAGCCTTAGGGACAAAGTTGCTTGCCCCTCTAAATTGGTTCAAGGGTTCAGCCTCCAACTTAGTTCCTTCTGAGTCACTGAGCAAAAATGTTTAGGCAAAGAACAGCAAATTTAGTAACATCCTAATGAGTTATGAATTATTCAACTGAACCGGTTATGGAAGTTCCTTCCACCATAACGCTAAAAACATCGGTTTGTATTCTAGGTTCAGGGCCTGCGGGCGTTGTTCTTGGCAATATTCTCCGACAAAATAACATTGACTGTATCATCATTGATAAATACAGTCGCGAAGAAATTTACGCCAGGGGCCGTGCTGGTTTGCTCGAATGTACTACCGTTGACTTATTGAGAAAATACGGTTTACTTGATACTTTGAATAAAAATCTGCCCACTCATGATTGCTGTGAATTTCGCTATCCCGACTACAGTATTCTCTTAGAATATGGCAAGTTAAGTGGTGGTGATGTTCATTATGTCTATCCCCAAAGCGATCTTAATGACGACTTGATCCAACAATACCTCGATAGCAATGGGAAACTCTTGTTTCGCCACGAAGGTCAACAAATCGTGCAACATGAGGATGGTGTGGTTGTAGACTGTTACGATCAAGAGAGTGATCGCTTGATTAAGATCGAGGCGGATTTCGTGGCAGGTTGTGATGGGTATCATGGCATTGCTCGCCGTTCTATTCCTGAAAACGCTGTGGATATCTACAAAAAACATTATGGTTATAGCTGGTTAGCCATCTTGGCCTATGCTCCACCCTCAAGCGAATATCCCATATATGCGTTACATCCTGATGGCTTTGCTGGTTATATGCTCCGTAGTAGTGAAGTTTCTCGCTATTACTTACAGATTTCTCCCGATGATCAACTTGAAGACTGGCCGGATGAGCGGATCTGGGCTAACTTGCGTAAACGGTTTGCCAAGAAGGACTGGACTTTAAACGAAGGTGAAATTTTTGAAAGAAGATTGATGTCTCTGCGTAATTATGTCATGGAACCGTTATATTACGGTCGCTTGTTCATGGCAGGAGACGCAGCCCATATTATTACACCGATGGGCGGAAAAGGTCTTAATTTGGCAGTGCAAGACGCTGGGGCTTTGGGAGAAACTTTTGCATCTTACTATCAAAACCAAGAGGATCTTTCCTATCTCAAGCGTTACGCAGAAATTCGTCTGCCTTACATTTGGCGAGCTCAAGAATTTTCCTACAGTATGTTCAACATGGTTCATAAACCCGAAGGAAGTGATGACAATGATGTCAGCTTTCGACATAAGTTGAGTCAGTCAAAATTGTCCCAATTGACAACTTCAGCAACATTTGCTAGGGATTTTTCTAGAAACTATGTTGGCATTCTTTAAGGGAAATTACTGATGAAAGTTTAGCCAACTTTTTGGGTAACTTATAATTAAGGACTGTGAGGAGTGAGAGCAAGAATTAAGTTTCAATGCTTGGTTGTCCATAAGTTTGATGTTTGTTTTAATTCAAGTTTCAAGGAGATTTTTATGACTATTAACAGTTCTGAAGCTTATCAAGTTTTCGATACGATTGTGATCGGTGGTGGTCCTGCTGGCTCTAGCTGCGCCTATAAAATGGCGGCTGAAGGACACTCTGTTTTGTTACTGGAAAAATCCAAGTTTCCTCGATTTCACATTGGCGAGTCTATGGTTCCTTATCTCTATAAATTAATGGAGATGATGGAGGTAGGTGATAAGGTTAAGGAAGAGGGTTTTGTTAAGAAAAATGGCGTTGAATTTTTGACAGCACAAACTGAAGATTTGCGTCGCCAAAGCTTTAGTAATTTGATTTCAGGACAAGCCCCTTCTTCCTATAATCTTAATCGCGCTCGTTTTGATAAGATTCTTTTGGATCATGCAGAAGAAACCGGTGCCAAAGTTTTACAAGAGGCTGACGTTAAACAACTTATTTTTGAAGGAGAACGCTTAGTAGGCGTTAAATATAATTATCAAGGACAAAAGTATGAAGCGAGAGCTAATTTTGTCGTTGATGCTAGTGGTCGTGCTGGACTAGTTGCCAAGCATTTTGACCTGAGAAAAATGAATCGTCGCTTAGAAAATGTAGCGGTATTTCAACACTTCACCAATGTTAAACAGGAAAATAATCCCGGCGTTGAAGGAGATGTTCTCTTCAGTTGCCACGAAGACGGTTGGCTCTGGGGTATTCCCATTGAAAAAGATGTCATCAGCGTTGGTGCAGTTATGCCCTTAAGTTTGCTCAAACAAAGCAACCCTGAAACAATGTTTCAGAAACATTGCGATCGCTCTCCTCGAATTAAAAGTGCTGTCAAGGATGCAACTCCGGTATTTGACAAACCCAAAGTTGAACTAGATTTCTGCTACTATACTGAGCAGTTCAGTGGCCCTGGATATTTTCTAGTGGGAGATGCGGCTTGTTTCGTTGATCCGGTCTTTTCAGGGGGAGTATTTTTGAGTATGGTTTGTGGGCTAAAAGCAGCCGAAGCCATTCACTCTATTCTTGCCGGTGAAGATGAAAATGAGGCAATGACTCAATTTGACAATCTATGTAAAACAGGGTACGACTCTTATTTCCGAGTTGTGTACTGTTACTACTATGAATTCAACCGAGATATGAATAGCATGGGTCTGAATTTACCGGGTGGTTTCCGCTTTGTTTTACAAACCTTTGCAGGAGATTTCTGGGCAGAGGAAGATCAACCTGTGATGAAATATCTGCGTTCTAAGTCAGAATGGTCTACTTTTGAAAAACCGTTTACCCCAATTTATGAGTGTCCCGTTTACCCCAATACTCATTACAAAGCCTCCGATCCTTCTAGTTGGCTTGCTCCCGAAGGATTTGACTCCATCAGTTCTAAGGCAAACGTAGCAGTCACTTCGTAAGTCTTAATTTTGGGAGGAAAACTCCCTCCCACCCTTCTTTTCTCTCCCTGTATCCCGCTTAATGCTAATTTAGAGCAAACAATCCCAAAATGAAATCACTTTCCTTTAGTTTCCTCGGTTCTTTGATGTTAACATTGGCTATGGGTTCCGTTGCCAAAGCCTCTACGATCGTCCCTCCCCCAGTTCCTGATGTGTTGATGGACTACATTGAAATGGCAGAGACAGGAACTTTGCCAGATCCTCTTGACCCCAATAAACTCGTTCTTTGGTCTGGTGGTGGTGAACGTTTTACCTTTCTAGAAAGAGCCGAGGATAATGGCGGAGAATTTTCCCTTTTTGATGTTTATGTACCTTCTGGTTACGGTCCGCCTGTACATTTCCATACCCGTGAACATGAATGGTTTTATGTAGCTGAAGGCAACGCTTTTATACAAATAGGAGACGAGTTATATGCAGGAGAACCGGGAACGTTGGTTTATGGTCCTGCGACGATTATTCATGCCTTTAGAAATAAAAACCCTGACCCTGCAAGGATGCTACTATATTATGCGCCTGTTTCGCCAGGAGATCCAGAATCTGTAGGAAATATAGAAAGATTTTTCATTGATGTTGGTCAAGAAGTGGTAGACCCATATAACCCTCCTCAGCTCGATATTCCCCGTCTTTTGCGGGTAGGTAGTTTGGAATATGGATTTACTTTTCCTAAAACCTTTGGTTTTATAGAGTCTGAATACACTGGTAACGAAATCGGCATTCGGCGAACTGGTATCCCTAATGAAGCGGGTTCTGTTGTTTTGGATCTGGGTAATGGCACAGAGATTCCAGTTGATTTTGGTATTGGAGATGTTTATAAAACAGTATTTCTGCCCTCAGACGTGAGGAGGGGCAACCTCAACTTAAGTTTAACCAATCCTAGTGAGGGTTCGTTGGTTGGGTTAATCGATGAAACAGCAGTTCGTATTGATGTTCCTGAGTCTTCTTCGCCTATGGGTGTATTAGGGTTTGGCTTGCTAGGTATCTATTGGATGTTCAGAAGCAAACAAGGTTTAAAGTCTAACAAAGATCAATTATCAGAACAAGAGTTTTCTGAACCCGCTACTTCTTCAATTCATTAAAGAAAGCTGCACAACAAGCCCAGGTGCTTCAGCCCTCGGATCTGGTTTTCTCGACTTTGGTCTACGTACCATGTTATGATCTCATTGTTAGAAACGAAGCGCATAGGGAGTAGACGGAGGCTTAAACGTCCAACCCTTAAAGAAGCAAAATTCTAGATAGAAGATAAGCCAAATCGAGTCATGGTTGAGGATTTTGAGTCTGCTTTCGGGCAGCCAGTAGAAATTGAATAGATGCTTTTGTAAGGGAGTCTGGCCTAGGGAATCCCCCTAATCGCCCCTATTTAACGGGGGAGCGGCTAAACAAACCTAAAGAAGCAAGAATCCCACGCAGTTCTACTCGTGGGAGTGTTAACTACCACACTATAGGAATTTTAAAATGACACAATTAACTGGAAAAACAGCACTAGTGACCGGCGGAACAACTGGTATTGGCTTTGCTACAGCGAAACTGCTTCTTGAGCAAGGCGCTCGTGTGGCAATTAGTGGACAAAACCAAGAACGACTTAACGAAGCTGTTAACCAATTAGGCACTGAAGTTTTAGCAATTCGTGCTGATGTCAGCAAAGTTAATGAGATTGAGACGATGTTCATGAAAATAAAGGAAACCTTCGGAGGTCTCAACATCCTTTTCGTCAATGCAGGTATTGCTAAGTTGGCTCCCATGGATGCAGTTGAGGAAAGTATGATTGATGAGGTTTTTAACATTAACTTCAAAGGTGCATTTTTTACCATACAGAAAGCTGCTTCAATCATGTCTGAAGGTAGCAGTATTGTCGTTAACACCTCTGTCAACAACCAAATGGGTATGATGGGGTCCAGTGTTTATGGTGCTTCTAAAGCGGCTGTTCGCTCCTTGGTTCGCACCCTTGGAGCGGAGTTAATTGGACGTGGTATTCGCGTTAATGCTGTCAGTCCTGGCCCAGTTCAGACTCCTATCTACGGTAAACTTGGAGTGCCTCAAGAGCAACTTCAAGAATTTGCGACTCAACTTCAACAGAAAATTCCCATGCAGCGTTTTGGCAACCCTGAAGAGATTGCTAAATCAGTTCTCTTTTTAGCTTCGGAAGATTCTTCTTTTGTACTAGGAGAGGAATTAGTAGTTGATGGTGGTTGGACTGAAATCTAATTGCTTTACTCCTCGCCCGATAAGTGCGAGGATTCTTAGTGAAAAGTTCCGTCCCCAGTTAAATCCGATTTATCTTTAACGTCGAGGTGAAGACCCCCGCTAGACTAATGTTAGCTGTGGGATGAAACCTCGACCAGTATATAAACTGCGAAGCCACTCTACTTGAGCATTCTTTAGACAAAAGCCAAAAATGTTCTAACTGTGGAGAAATAGTTAAAAAATCTCTTTCAACAAGGACTCATGTTTGTGCTTGTGGATGCCAATTAGATCGTGATGAAAATGCGGCACGCAACATTTTGAAAACTGGATTAAGTACCGTAGGGCATTCGGGAACTTGGCTACTGGATAGCCTAAACGCTTTGGGAGAGGATACCTCTACTTTGAAGTGCGACCCAACCGCCGTCTCACGGCGGATTGGAAAGCGCACTTCAGAAGCAATTCTGTGTAAGCAAGTAACCTCTGAGAACAAAGAATCTCCCGTTACAGCGTCAGCTTAACGGTGAGAGTGTTGACGGGGTGACAAGAGTTGGAAAAGGCTCACCGTAAGAACTTTAGAGATCAGCGATCGCCAAACAAAAGGATTTAACCCGACCTCTAAACAGTACAAATAGTCTATCCAGATTAGAAACAGGCTAATTGTTAGAAATGAACAGAATTAACTTATAGAAAAATGATAAGAAGAATTTGCAAGTATAGTTATATTTTTATCATAATTCATGGATTTTTAACCCTTCTATCAAGACTATTTACAGAACGCATTATCAAAAAACAAGTTTTTACTTTTACGAATATTGATATGGCTTTTACAAGTTCATAAACAGGTTAAGATAGAAAGATTAGCAGCTTATCTTCCTATTCCTATTTTACACCAAAGTCACAGAAAAAAGATTCAGAGATTTTTAGTTGAACCGTGTTTAAGTCTTGTCCTATTTTGGTTTCCTTTAATAAAATTAATAGTAGAAAGGGATTTTAAACCAGGAAGTCGTTTGACTTTAGTGTTAGATAGGACTCAATGGCGTTCTGAAAAATGTTTTCATGATTAGTGTGGTTTGGAGAAAACGATCATTTCCTATTTATTGGCAACTTTTAGAGAAAAAAGGTAGCAGCAATGTTAAAGAACAAATAGCTTTAATTCGACCAGTTTTGAAATTGTTTTCTGACTATGAGTTAGTAGTTTTAGGAGATAGGGAATTTCATGGAGTAGAATTATCTTATTGGTTAAAGAGGCGAAACCGAAACGCTAAAAATCGTATCTACTTTGCTTTTCGAGAGCGCAAAGATGTTTATATTAGAAGAAGTGAGAAGAATCAAAAACGGTTTCAAGATTTAAACCTGACCCCAGGAGTAAAAGTTTTTGAAAAGAATATTTTTGTCACCAAAAAGAAAGGGTTTGGTCGCTTCAATGTATTAGCTTATCAAAAGAGAAAATATAAGAACCATACAGAAGAAGAGCCTTGGTTTATTATAACTAATTTAGATAGCCCATCAGAAGTTATAAAATGTTATAAA